>CAMBRC010000041.1 GCA_945869965.1 Asaia bogorensis | reverse complement strand
GGCGGCGGCGGCGGCGGCTGCGGCGGCTCGGGCTTCGGCGGCTCTGGTGAGGGGGGTGCCGACACAACCTCGGGCGCCTGCACAGTGGCCGGCGTCGGCGCCTCGACCGGACTCAGCAATGGCGCCTCGGAAGGGTCGCCCTGCACCTCCGCCAGATCGACCGTCACGGTCTCCGGCGGCTCCTCCGGCAAGCGCAATGTCAGGCCGAGCAGCAGTGCCGCGAACACCACGGCATGCACGATGCCAGAGGCGACAGCCCCGCGCCGGAGCAGCGGCGACATAGCCGGGATCCCTGCGTTGGCCGCTCAGCCCCGCCCGGGCGGGCGAGGCGAAGCGGGGCCGGGAGAGGGCGCCGGAACCGCCGGCGCGGGGACGGCCGGAACCGCGCGGGCGCCGGACGGGTCGGTCAACAGCGAAACCTTGCTGAACCCGCCCTGGATGATCACCCCCATCACTTCCATCATCGTGCCATAGCTATTGGCGCGGTCGCCGCGCACGAAGATGCGGCGATCCTTCTGCTCCCGAGCGATGGCCGTCAGCTTGGGCGCCAGTTCGGCCAGCGGGATCGGCTGGTCTTGGAGAAACACCTGGCCCTTGCCATCGACGGAGACGTTCAGCGGCTCGCTGTCCTGGTTGACCGGCGAGGCGGCCGCCTTCGGCAGGTCGACATTGACCGCGGTGTTCATCAGCGGGGCCGCGACCATGAAGATGATCAGCAGCACCAGCATCACGTCGACCATCGGGGTGACGTTGATCTCGGCCAGCGGCTGATAGCGCCGCCGCCGCCCCCTGCCGCCACCTGCTCCGCCGCCGCCAGTGGGCATGGACATCGCCATGTCAGACGCGCGTCCGGCCGCTGCCGTCCGACAGGCTGGCTTCCGACTGTCGGGACAGGATGGCACCGAACTCAGTGGCGAAGCCGTCCAGCCTGGCAGCGAAGCGCGCCAGGTCGGTGCTGATCTTGTTGTAGGCCAGGACGGCAGGAATGGCGGCGATCAGGCCGACCGCGGTCGCGAACAGCGCCTCCGCGATGCCCGGTGCCACCACGGCGAGGTTGGTGTTCTGCATCTGCGCAATGGCCGAAAAGCTGTTCATGATGCCCCAGACGGTGCCGAACAGGCCGATGAACGGCGCGGTCGACCCCACCGAGGCGAGGAAGATCATCCACTTCTCCAGCGCCTCCATCTCGCGCGAAATGGTCACGTTCATCGCCCGCTCCACCCGCTCGCGGGCAAAGCCATGCGCGATATCCGCCCCAGCGGCGCGGGTGCTGCGGCGCCATTCGGTCATCGCGGCACCGAACACCGCGGCCATCGGATGGGCGGGCTTGGCGCCCTCGACGTCATACAGTTCGTCCAGGCTGTCGCCCGACCAGAAGCGGTCCTCAAAGCCGTCCGCCGCCCGGGTGGCGCGGCGCAGGCTGGTCACCTTCTCGAATACGATCGCCCACACCCACACGCTGGCGGCGATCAGCATCAGCATGACGATCTTCACCACGATGTCGGCCTGCAGGAACAACCCCAGCAGCGACATGTCGACGCCCGCACCCAGCTTCACCGCGTCCACGGCACGATCCACGGTCCAGTCCCTTCAAACCCGAGCATGATCCTGAAAGCGGATCATGGTCCCTTTATGCCCGACGAACGGCCGATCAATGGCCGCGACGCCTTATTCCTGCGCCAGCAACTGCCGCATCGCATCGCGCCAGCGTGGCGGAATGCGCGCCGGACGCTGGTCGGCGATCCGGCCACAGACCAGCTGAACCTCGATGCGCGCCAACGGCTCCGAGCCGCGCAACACATCCTGGCGCAGCTCAACAGTCGCACCGCCCACGGCCAGCGTCGTGGTCTCGACAATCAGCGAATCGTCGAGCCGCGCCGGTGCCAGATAATCCACTTTGATGCGCCGCACCATGAAGAATAGGCCATGCAGGGCCGTCATGTCCGCGTGCGGCACCCCCATATCGCGCAGCGCCTCAGTCCGCCCACGCTCGGCAAACCGCAGGTAGTTGGCGTGATAGACGATGCCGCCGGCGTCGGTGTCGTCGAAATAGACGCGCACGGGATGGCGATGGGGTGTCACTCGTCGTCCGGCAGCAGGTCGAGCGTCGATTGCGGCCCGCTCGGCGGCGCGAGCCCGAGATGACGCCAGCCACGCTCGCCCAGCATCCGGCCGCGCGAAGTGCGCAGCATCAGCCCTTCCTGGATCAGATAGGGCTCGATCACATCCTCCAGCGTATCGCGTGCCTCGGCCAGGGCGGCGGCCAGCGTCTCCACCCCCACCGGACCGCCGGCATGGTGCTCGGCCATGCGCCTGAGATAGCGCCGGTCCATCGCATCCAGCCCCAGCTTGTCGACCTCCAGCCGCAGCAGTGCCGCATCGGCGATCTCGCGCGTCACCGCGCCGGCCTTCTGCACCAGGGCGAAATCGCGCACCCGGCGCAACAGCCGCCCAGCGATGCGCGGCGTGCCGCGCGACCGGCGGGCAATCTCGCGCGCGCCCTCGGCGGTGAGGTTGAAGCTGAGCTTGCTCGCACCCCGGGAAACAATAAGTTCAAGCTCTTCCGGCGTGTAGAACACCAGCCGCAACGGAATGCCAAAGCGGTCGCGCAAGGGCGTGGCCAACAGCCCGGCCCGGGTCGTCGCGCCCACCAGCGTGAACGGCGCCAGATCGATGCGCACCGACCTTGCCGCAGGACCTTCACCGATGATCAGATCCAGTTGAAAATCCTCCATCGCGGGATACAGGATCTCCTCGATCGCCGGTTGCAGCCGGTGGATTTCGTCGATGAACAACACGTCGCGCGGCTGCAGGTTGGTCAGAATGGCAGCGAGGTCCCCCGCCCGCTGGATCACCGGGCCCGAGGTGGCGCGAAACCCCACCCCCAGCTCCCGCGCGACGATCTGCGCCAGCGTGGTCTTGCCCAGGCCGGGCGGGCCATGCAGCAGCACATGATCCAGCGATTCGCCGCGATGCCGCGCCGCCTCGATAAAAATCGCCAAATTCTCCCGGCTCGCCTTCTGCCCGGTGAAATCCGCCAGCGTCTGTGGCCGCAGCGTCGCCTCGGCGGCATCCTCCTCGGCGCGCGCCGAGGAAACCGTGCGTTCGCTGCCAGCCCTTTCGGTCATCGCGCGAGTTCCTTGAGCCCGTCACGGATCACCGCATCGAGCGAAGCACCGTCACCCAGCCGCTCCATCACCTTGGCCACCGCATTCTGCGCCTCCGCCCGGCGATAGCCCAGGTTGACCAGCGCCGACAACGCATCGGCCTCCACCCCCCCAACCGGCGGCGGCAGCACTGGGGAAAACCCGATCCCGGCCAGCATAGCACCGGCCTTCTCGCGCAGTTCCGTCAACAGCCGCACCGCCAGCTTCGCTCCCACGCCCGGCGCCCGCGTCAGCGCACCGCGATCGCCGGCCTGGATTGCGCCGATCAGATCGCGCGGCGACAGCGCCGACAGGATGTTGAGCGCCACCTTCGCACCGACCCCTTGGACCGTCGTCAACAGGCGGAACCACTCGCGCTCCGCCCCTTCGAAGAAGCCATAAAGAACAATGGCATCCTCGCGCACATGGGTCTCGATCAGCAGCGACGCCACCTGCCCCGACGGCAGCGCCGCCAGCGTTCGCGTCGAAGCGTGCACCAGATAGCCGACACCATTCACATCGACGATGCAGCGATCGGCCTCGATCTGGTCGATCCTGCCGGTCAGCTTGGCGATCACTGGCCCACTGCCCATTTCAGCCGGCTGGCCCGGTGATGCGCGTGACAGATCGCCACCGCCAGTGCATCGGCGGCATCCGCCCGCTTCATCGTCGCCCCCGGCAGCAGCCGGCGCACCATCATCTGCACCTGCTCCTTGTCCGCGCCGCCGGTGCCGACCACGCTCAGCTTCACCGTCTTGGCGCCATACTCGGCCACCACAATCCCGCGCAATGCCGGCGCCAGCAACGCCACCCCGCGTGCATAGCCAAGCTTCAGCGTCGCCGCCCCGTTGCGGTTGACATAGGTCTCCTCGACCGCCGCTTCATCGGGCTGCCAGGCATCCATCACCGCCCCCAACCCGTCGTGCAGCACCTTCAGCCGGGCCGGCACGCTGTCCGCGCTGTCGGTGGCAATGACCCCGTCGCCGAGATGGCGCAGCCGGTTGCCGTCCACCTCCAGCACGCCCCAACCGGTGAAGCGCAGCCCGGGATCAATGCCCAAAAGCCGCACCATCAGGCCGACAGCTTCGCCATCACCGCCTCGTCGACCTCGAAATTGGCCCAGACATTCTGCACGTCGTCATTGTCCTCCAAGACGTCCAACAACTTCAGCACAGAACCCACCCGGTCCTCGTCCAGGCTCACAGTCGTGGCCGGCCGCCATTCCAGCTTCGCCGACTCCGGCGCGCCGAACTTCGCCTCCATCGCATCGCGCACTGCGAGCAAATCCTCGACCGGCATGGTCACCTCATGCCCGTCCGGACCACTCACCGCGTTCTCCGCCCCCGCCTCGATCGCCGCCTCCAGCATCGCATCCTCGCTCGCCACCCCAGTGGGATAACGCACCACGCCGAGCCGCGAGAACATAAAAGAAACGGAATTCGTCTCGCCCAACGCCCCGCCATACTTCGCAAACGCCCCGCGGACATCCGACGCCGTGCGATTGCGATTATCGGTCAGCGCCTCGACAATCACCGCCACCCCCGCCGGGCCATAACCCTCGTACCGCACCTCGACATAATCCTCGCCAGTCAGCGCCCCGCTGGCCTTCTTGATCGCGCGATCAATCACCTCGCGCGTCATGTTCTGCTTCAGCGCCGCCAGCACCCCAGCCCGCAACCGCGGATTCGCCGCCGGGTCCGGCAAGCCACCCCGCGCCGCCACCGTGATCTCGCGAATCAACTTGGCAAACACCTTCGCCCGCTTGGCGTCCTGCGCACCCTTGCGGTGCATGATGTTCTTGAACTGCGAATGCCCGGCCATGTGCCCCTCGTTGTCGAAACTCTTTGGCGCTGGGGCGGCAAGGAGAAAGCAAGCCGGGGCTTTGCCCCGGACCCCACCAGGGACCCGAGGTCCCTGGACCCTCAACCCTTAAGCGCCTTCGGCTAGCGGGGGCATCGGGGTCTTGATGAAGGCCCCGATGCCCCCGCTAGCCGAAGGCGCTTAAACGAATGGGGTCTGGGGCCGCCGGCCCCAGCGGGTCCAGGGCAGAGCCCTGGCCTTCCTTCCTCTCCGCCACCCAAGCGCCGAAGGGCTTCTACACCGTCGGCATGGTCTGGGACAGTCGCCCGCCCAGGCGCACCGGTTCCACCGCCAGGGCTAGGCCGGTGCTGTCGCTAGTGACCACCAACAGGCCGCAGAGCGTGGCTTCGCCTTCGGCCGGGGCCAAGCGTTCACCGGGCATTTTGCGCCAGAAGCGGATGGCGGCGCCTTCTTTCTGCATCCCGATCACGCTGTCGTAGTCACCACACATCCCGGCATCGGACTGAAACGCGGTGCCGCCGGGCAGGATCTGGTAGTCGGCCGTGGGACAATGGGTGTGGGTGCCGATCACCAGGGAGACCTGGCCGTCGAAACTGTGGGCGAAGGCCATTTTTTCGCTGGTCGCTTCGGCGTGGAAGTCCATGATAATGGCTGAAACCGATGCGCCGAGCTTGTAGCGCGCCAGTTCCTGCGCAGTCAGCCGAAACGGGCAATCCAGCGCATCCATGAACAGCCGCCCCATGGCGTTCAGCACGACGGCTTTGCGGCCATCCGCAAGTTCAACGGTGGTCACCCCGGCGCCGGGGGTGCCGGGTGGAAAATTCAGCGGTCGGATCAGCCGCGGCGTCTCGGCGATATACGGCAGCAATTCCTTGCGGTCCCAGGCATGGTTGCCCAGCGTGATCACATCGGCCCCGGAGGCAAAGAAGGCGCGTGCCATGTCAGGCGCCAACCCGAAGCCGTGGCTGGCATTCTCGCCGTTCACGATCACCAGCTCAGCGCGCAATTGCCGTCGCAGTTCCGGCAGCTTCGCCACGAGCGCATCGCGCCCGCTGCGCCCCACCACGTCGCCCAGGAACAGGATGCGCATTGTACTCCCGCGTGCCGCTCAGGCGCGCAGATAGGGCGCCAATTCCCGTGCGGCGTAGGCGGCGGCCTGGTCGATGTCAACGAATCGGTAGTCGTCGAACCACGGATGGCCCTTGATCGGCCCGTCCCCCGGCACCGTCTCCACCAGGCCGACCGGCAGATAGCTGACCGCCGCCGCCGCCTCGTACTGGTCCGCCAGCCACGCCGCCTGGCCCGGCTGGGTGACGTATGGCCCGGAATGCACCACCCCCGGCAACGGCCGCAGCCAGCCGAACTTGTGCTGCTGCGTGCCGTGTGGGGCGACATGGGCGCAAAGCCGCCCCCCGAGCGCGATCGACTGCCGCACGCTGAGATGCGTGGCGTCGATCAGTCGCGGCCCGCCGGTCGGGGCGGAGGCCATCAATTCGCCTGCTAGCGCCCGCGTATCGCGCTGCCAACCACGCATCGCCGCGGAGTCGTGGCGGCCCGGCACATCGATGTCATCGGGCAGCGAGAATCCGTCGAGATACACATCCACCCCCGCCGGCAGCCGCGCCAACAGCGCGCGCGCGAAATCGAGCTGGTTGACCGGGCGGCGGTACATGCTGCGCAGGCCGAGCGACACCGCCGGCGCCCCCGGCCGTCCGGGGGGCATCACGTCATGCCAGGCACAGGCCCGGCATATGCGTTCGGCGAGGCCGGCGGGGATACGGGTGCTGCCCAAGGGCAGGCGAATGCCCGCCAGAAGCTGCCCCGGCGCCGGCCGCGCCGCATCCTCGGTGGTCCGCGCAATCGCGCCGCGCCACACCACCAGCCGGTCCAGCGGCAGGATCGGCTCCCACAGCACCACCGCCTCCACCGCCACGGCCTGCGGCACCGCGGCCAGTGCCGGCAGTTCGCTCCACAGGTGATGGGCGAAGTTGGGATGCCCGACCACCACCTGCAGCTTCGCCGGTCCCGACGGTTCCGCCAAGTCTTCCAGATGATCGAGGAAATACTGCACGCTCGGCGCATCGTTGGCAGCCTCGATCGCGAAACCAAGCCCCATCGGCATCAGCGCTAGCCCGCACAGATGCCATCCCGTCGTGATACCCCCGGTCAGCAGCCACATCGTCATCGCGTCATGGCGGAAGCGATAGGCAAACATGCGATGGTCCAGCCACAACGTCGCGTCGCACTCCAGCACCCTGCCATCCAGTGGAAACGTCGCGCGCAGCCGCCCGGTGGTCAGTGCCTCCTGCTGCCAGCGCCGCAACACGCGCGGGCCGGTGAAAGCATTCAACGCCTCCAGCAGCGCGAGCACCCCCGGCGCCGGCCGGTCGCGGCCGGTCAGCACCACCACTCGGTTGCTCATCGTCGGCGCACGCGGATCAGCTGGCGCTCGGTGACGACAGCATGCAACCGCACATCCAACGGCCCCGCCGGCACCTCTGTCACCTCCTGCGCCGCCCAGGCGCAGCCGATCGCCACCGCCGCAGGCATCGCAGCCAAGGTACGATCGTAGTACCCGCCGCCATAGCCAAGCCGCCGCCCAGCCCGGTCAAACGACAATAACGGCACCAACAACCAGTCCGGCGTCATCATCTCGCCCGTGGGCCGCATGGTGCCGAAGCGCTCCGCCACCATCGCCATGCCGGGCTCCCAACGTCGAAAGATCAACGGGTTGCCGCGCTTTGGCGTCACCGGCAGCAGCACCACATGGCCGCGCAGATGCAGCGTTTCGAGCAGCGGCCGAATATCGATTTCACCGCCCATCGGCCAAAACCCGGACACCGTGGCGCCGGCCGGCGGCGGCATCTCCGCCAATAGCCGCACGCCGAGATCACGCCCGCGCGACGGGTCGAGGCCCTGGCGCGCCGCCAGCGCGACAGCCCGTGCCGCGCGCTTTTCGTCCGCCAGATCGTTCAACGCGAAGTGTGGAGCCGCCCTGGCCGTTGGCGGTGCATCCTCCCAAGGCCTGCGTGAGCAGGTGGGCGCCGGGTAACGAGACCAAGGCCTCGACAGAGCCAGCTCCCTGGGAGTGCTTGTTGGCCCTGGGGATGTAGTGCCTGACGCACCGGGCAGCTCCACCCGTCCTATCTAGGCGCCCCCGACCTCGTCTGCAACTCGCCACCCGATTGCAACTCAAGCTCGCCGGCAATCTGCTCGGCGCGGGCAGCGAGTTTCGCCAGCCGCTTGGCAGCGGCCTCGCCATCAGCCTTCACGCGTGCCGGCCGGCCCGCCGTGGCGCGCAACCCCTCGGCTTCGATCCTGAGATCATGCAGCTCATCGGCCATCAGCAGCGCCGCCAGCACCAACAGCCGCGCCTCGCCGGACTGGCTGCCCAACGCCTTGATGCTGTCGATCCGGTTCTCCACCTCGCGCGACATCGCCGACAGGTGCTGTTCCTGGCCTTCTTCGCAGCCAACGGTGTAGCTGTAGCCGTTGATCTTGACGTTCACCTGGGGCATGGCGGCTCTCCCTCGTTAACCCGGTCGCGCGAGGAAGCCCTCAACCCGCCAGTGCGCCGCGCAATTCGGCGATCAGGGCATCGAGCCGCCCCGACAGCACGGCGACGTCCATGGATGCGCCATCGGCCGGATTCGCAATAGCGGGATTTACAGACGCCTGAACCGGACGGGCGGCCAAGGCGGCAATCCGTTCCAACGCGTGTTCCAGCCGCATAGCTGCCGCCTCAGCCTCGATCCCGTCGCTCAACCCCGCCTCCGCCGCATCCGACATGACTTGAATTACTCAAGGTCAGAGGATTGAATGTCAAGCATGTTTCCCTCTGAAAACGCATCGCTTCGTACTGTTTTGCCGTATCCTGCCGTGGTGGTCCACGATCTCGCCCAGGCAAGAGCGGCGCTGTGCGAGGGGCTGGCGCTCACCTTGTTATCCGCGCCCGGCGCCGCTTGCTTCGCCGGCGCCGGCTGGTGGCGCGCCCTGATCGACATGGCCCGTGCCGCCCATCCGCACACACCCTGCCAGGATGTGCTGGATTGCGCCGACGCACCGGGCCACGCCATGGCGGCGGTCCGGCTGGGCCAGGCAATCCTGGTGCTCGACCCCGCCTGCCCCGCCTTTGCCCGCGTCGCGGCACTGGCCGCCGTATTGCCCTCCCGCCCCCCCGCGCTGGATCTCGCCGAGCCCGGGGCCGCCCGCCGCCTGCGCGCCTGGCTGTGCCAACAGCCCGATGATGACAGCCGGGCGGCATTGCGGTAGGACGCGCCGAGAGCAACCGGGCCACCCGAGCCGGCCCCGTGGACCAAGCCGTCGAACAAGCAGCTGCGAAGCAAGAGGAAACCCCCATGCGGATCACCCAGCGCGTCAAGAAGATCCTTGACTGGTACGAGAGCGACAACCCGGGCTCCAAGGGAAACCTCGCCCGCATCCTGATGGAGGGCAAGCTCGGCGGCACCGGCAAGCTCGTCATCCTCCCGGTCGACCAGGGTTTTGAACATGGCCCGGCCCGCAGCTTCGCGCCGAATCCGGCCGCGTACGACCCGCACTACCATTTCCAGCTCGCCATCGAGGCCGGCCTCTCCGCCTACGCCGCTCCCCTGGGCATGATCGAGGCCGGCGCCGATTCCTTCGCCGGCGCGATCCCGACCATCCTGAAGATGAACTCGTCGAACTCGCTGGCCACCTCCAAGGACCAGGCCGTCACCGCCTCGGTGAACGACGCCCTGCGCCTCGGCTGCTCGGCCATCGGCTTCACCATCTATCCCGGCAGCGAATACGCCTTCGACCAGATGGAAGAGCTGCGCGAACTCGCCGACGAAGCGAAGTCGGCCGGCCTGGCCGTGGTGTGCTGGTCGTATCCGCGCGGCCCGAACATCAGCAAGGAAGCCGAGACCGCGGTCGATATCTGCGCCTACGCCGCCCACATGGCCGCCCTGATGGGTGCCCACATCATCAAGGTGAAGCCACCCACCGCCGCGATCGGCCTGGACGCCGCCAAGAAGACCTATGAGAGCCAGAAGATCGACGTCTCCACCCTGGCCAAGCGCGTCGAGCATGTGATGCAGGCCTCCTTCGCCGGCCGCCGCATCGTCGTGTTCTCCGGCGGCGAGGCGAAGGACCTTGAGGGTCTGTTCACCGAGGTGAAGGGCTTGCGCGACGGCGGCGCCAACGGCTCGATCATCGGCCGCAACACCTTCCAGCGCCCGAAGGCCGACGCGCTGACGATGCTCGCCAAGATCATCGAGATCTACCAGGGCAAGGCCTAAGTCCATGACTGGCGAGGGTGATCGCTGCCGACTCTACCTGATCACCCCGCCGGCCATTGATCTCAAGCGCTTCCCCAAGCAGATGGCGGCAGCGCTCGACGCCGGCGATGTCGGCGCCGTGCAACTGCGCCTCAAGGACCTCGACGACGACGCCCTCAGGCACGCCATCGACGCGCTCCGCCCGGTGGTGCAGTCACGCGACGTCGCCTTCCTGCTCAACGACCGGCCCGACCTCGCCGTCGCCCATGGCTGCGACGGCGCCCATGTCGGGCAATCCGACACGCCGGCCACGGTCGCGCGCAAAATCCTTGGTGACCTCACCATGGGCGTCACCTGCCATGACAGCCGCGACCTCGCCATGGCCGCCGGCGAAGACGGCGCGGATTACGTGGCCTTCGGCGCCTTCTTCCCCACCACCACCAAGGACGCGAAATTCCACGCCGAGCCCGAGTTGCTGCAATGGTGGTCCGAGCTGATGGAACTGCCCTGTGTGGCCATCGGCGGCATCACCCCCGCGAATTGCCCACCACTGGTCCGCGCCGGCGCCAATTTCCTAGCGGTGGTCGGCGCCGTGTGGAACCACCCGGCGGGGCCCGCCGCCGGGGTGCAGGCAATGAACGCGGCGATCGCAGCGACCGAAGGCACCGCTCCGATTTAGTGATGCCGCCGCATTGTGACGCTGCAGGCCCAACCGCCACGCCGCGTCAGGGAATACGCCTCGCAACCAATCGCTTGCCAACGTCCTTTCGCTATCAGCATATTGCGGTAGACAATCAGAATTCCAGTCAGGGGAACGGATGCATTTTGGCTTGGTGCTGACTCGCCTAGCCGTATTGTGCCGAGCCGATCTTGCGCTCCTGGCACTTTTGTTCGCGTTTGCCGTTCCATCGCCGTCGGCCCTGGGCCAGCAACCGGCCGGCCGCGACCTCAAGGCGGTGCGCGAGGCCGGCGTTTTGCGCGTTGCCATCACGCGCTTTGACCTCCCGGCCTTCCATTGGCACGCCAACGGCGAATTGACCGGCCCCGAAATCACCCTCGCGCACCAGATCGCCACGGCACTCGGCGTACAGGCCGCCTTCATCGCCGATGCCGCCTCGTTCGACGCCGTCGTCGACGCCGTCGCCGCCGGCCGTGCCGATATCGGCATCAGCAAACTGTCGCAGACCTACTACCGGTTGCTGCATGTCCGCTTCTCCGACCCCTATATCACCCTGCGCCATGCCTTGTTGTTCTCGCGCGCCGCGGTCGCCGCCCGGGCCGACGGACGCTCACCCGACGACGTGCTCCGCCAGTTCATTGGCCGCATCGGCGTCATCCGTGGCAGCGCCTACGCCGATTTCGCCCGGCGCAACTTCCCTGGCGCCATCGTGGTGGACTTGCCGAACTGGGAGGCCGCGGTGGCCGGATTGGTCGACGGCAAGGTGGATGCGATCTACCGCGACGAATTCGAGATCCGCCGCGTGCTGAAGCTCCGCCCGGCGCTCAATGTACATTTCGGCACCGCCGTCGTGACCGACCAGAAGGCCCTCCTGTCGGTGGCATTGTGCGATACCTGCGCCAAGATGCAGGAACTGGTGAATTTCCACCTGACCCAGACGCAGGGCGCATTCACCCTGCAAGGATTGCTGAGCGATGACGCCCATGAGTGATGACGCCCATGAGTGATCGCGGCTTTGCATGGCTCTGACCGCGCAATCGGTGACCGCCCAATCGGTGACCACGCTGTCGCGCGCGATCAACCGTCCCAGTATCACGCTCGGTGCCGTCGGCGCGGCCGTGGCGCTCGGCGTTTATGGCGGCGCTTTCGCGGAACTGCTGCGCCCGATCGGCGATTTCTACATCGCATTGCTGCAGATCTGCGTGCTGCCGTTTCTGTTGACGACGATCCCGCTGGCCGTGCGCTCGGCGATGACCAGCGGCACCGGGGGCCGCGTCGTCGGGCGGCTGGCGCTCGGTTCATTGATCGCGCTCATCCTGGTGACCGCCGCCGCGGCGATCGTGCCACAGGCGATCTTCAGCTTGCTCGTGGTGGACGACGCGATGATCGCGCGGATCGGCAGCTTCGTCGGCAGCTCCGCCGACCGGATCGACGTCACCTTTGCCCTCGACCCGGTCCGCGCCGGGACAGGCACCCTGGCTGCCGAGCGTGGCCTGATAGCGGTAGTGCCCACCAACATCTTCGCCTCGCTGGCCGGCAATGACAGCATGCGGGTGCTCGTCTTCGCGGCGCTCTTCGGCATCGGCATGGTAATGACGGAAAAGCGCGCGGAGCATTCGGTCTTCGGCGCCCTGCGGCATATCCAGGCCGTCTGTGTTCTGATCTTCGAGTTCTTCGGCCTGCTCGTGCCGCTCGGCATCATCGCCCTGATCGCGCCCCAGGTGGCCCAGTTGGGGCCCGACGTCTTCGCCATGCTGGCGGTCTTCGCCTATGCATTCCTTGCCGTCTGCCTGGTGGTCCTGGCGTGCGCGCTTGCGGCGGTCACCATTGCGCTGCGCCTGCCCCTGCGGATCGTCCTGGCCGGGCTGCTCAAGCCGATGATGCTGGGCGGGGCCACCCGCAACACCCTGATCTGCATTCCCCTGGCCATGGAGACATTGCGCGACGACCTGCGCGCCTCCCGCGAGCCGTGCGAACTGTTCATTCCGGTCGGCTTCGCCACGCTGCGGTTCGGCACCATCCTGTATTTCATCATCGCCACCCTGTTCATGGGGACCCTGATGGGCCGCGGGTTCGGCCCCGTCGATCTCATCCTGATCGCGGTACTCTCAGTCGCCGCATCCTTTGCCACACTCGGCGTCACTGGCCTGGCGGCACTGGCGCCACTGGCCGCAGTGCTGCGGCCCTTCGGCCTGTCCTACGAGCTTGCGGTGCCGCTGATGATCATCATCGACCCGATCGCCAACATGCTCCGGGTGATGGTCAATGTCGCGGTGAACTGCGCCATCCCCGTGGCCGTCGGCGGCCGCACCGCGCCGCTTGCCGCACCGGCCGAATAGCGTCGCCGATACGCCGGCGGCTAGACCTGCGGAAAATTCTGCCGCCCGGTCAATCCGCACGCCCCGCCGCGCGTCCTGAACCCGGCCACCCGCCCATCATCCACCGCGAAAATCACCTCGCAGCGCCGCGTCAGTTCCTGGAACATCCCCCCTGCCCCGCCGCCGGGGCGGAACATCGTCTCCGTCCAGGTCTCACTATAGCCCAGGCTGCGCCGCCCCTCATGCGTATGGTCATAGCCTGGCGCGCCCATCCGGCTGCGCAACGCCGCCTCGGATTGCCCAACCAGGCCGCCCATGCGCGCCTCGAATCCGCTGCGCCCCGTCTCCGCACAACCAGCCAGCAGCCCCACCGCCAACAGGAAATGGATCGTCCTTCGCATGGTCTTGTCCTCCCTGCCGCAAGACTGCGCAGCGTCCATGGCAAAATCAGGGCGACATCACAACCACAGCACCTGCTGGATCCGATCCGCCCCCCCGGCCAGCATCCCCAGCCGGTCAAACCCCAGCGCAATCCCCGCGCACGGCGGCAACCCGTGCTCCAGCGCCGCCAGGAAATCCTCGTCCAGCGGCCAGTCCGGCCCGCCATACAACGCATGCCGTCGTACCCGGTCCGCCACAAAGCGCACCCGCTGCTCCACGGGATCAGTCAGCTCCACGAACGCATTGGCCAACTCCATTCCGCAGGCAAACAGCTCGAACCGCTCCGCAACCCGGGGGTCCGCGGGATCGCGCCGCGCCAAAGCCGCCTGCGCGGAGGGCCAATGAGTCAGGAAGGTCGGCCGCCCCCGCCCGATCGCCGGCTCCACCCGCTCCAGCAACAGCCGGAAAAACAGATCCTCCCAGTCCTCACCGTCGCGCAGCCGCACCCCAGCCTGCCCAGCCAGCCCCGCCGCATCATCCAGCGTGCCCAGCAGGTCGGCGCCCAAGTAACGCGAAAAAGCCTCCGCAACTGTCAGTCTTTCAAAGCCATCCAGCGAACATTCAATCCCCCGGCAGACGAACGCCGGCGGCAGCACCGCCCGCAACAAGGCAAACGTCTCGTCGATCAGATCATCCATCGTCCCGCCCGGCCGGTACCACTCCAGCATGGTGAACTCGGCACTGTGCAGGTCGCTGCCCTCGCCATTGCGCCACACCCGCGCCAGCTGGAAACACCGCCCAACCCCGCCCACCAGCAGCTTCTTCATCGCGAATTCCGGCGAGGTATGCAGCCGCAACGCCCGGCGCTCCCCCTCCACCGTCACCTGCTCGGTGGCAAAGGTCGCCAGATGCACCTCCTCGCCCGGCGCGCTCACCGCATAGGGCGTCTCGACCTCCAGATACCCCCGCGCATCAAAGAACGCCCTGACCCCCGCCGCCACCCGCGCCCGCCGCCGCAAAAACGGCAGCCGCTCGGCCAACCGGTCGGGATGCCAGCGCCCAAGGGATGATTGTGTCACGGCAGCCGCAAAAGCCGGCCTTCGCCAACCACCACCGCCCCGCCGCCAATGCTGATCGCCTGGACCCTGCCGCCCACCCGCGTCGCCGTGGCATGGATCAGGCTCGGCCGCCCCATCTCCACCCCCTGGGTGATCGCCACAAGATGAACGCCCTCCGGCCCCGCCAGGCGGCCCACCAATCCCGCCGCTGCCGAGCCGGTGGCGGGGTCCTCGCCCACCCCGAGATCGGGCGCGAACAGCCGCGCATGCACCTGCGTCACGCCATCCCGCTCACCGGTCACCGCATAGACATACGCCCCATGCCCCCATAGCCGGTCCTCGGCCGCCTGCCAGCGCTCCAGCCGCAACCGCGAAGCCGCCACCGCCGCCCGATCAGCCAGCGGCAGGAACAGGAACGCCGAACCATACCCCGCCTCGAACGCCGGCCCCGCCAGCGCCGGCACCCCGATCATCGCCGCCAGCTCATCCGCCGTCACAAGCGGCGCTCGCACCTCCGGCGCCCCGTCGCGAAAAAACACCGCCTGCCCCGCACCGATCTCCACCCGCACCGGCCCGACCTTCAGCTCGAACACCGCCTCGCTCGTAACCCGCCCCAACGATTGCAGCACAATGGCCGTGCCAACAATCGGATGCCCGGCAAACGGCAGTTCCGCCCCCGGCGTAAAAATCCGCACGCGAAACCGCCCCGGCGCGCTGCCCGGCGTCACAAACGTCGTCTCCGACAGGTTGAACTCGCGCGCGATGGCCTGCATCTGCGCCCCGCTCAGCCCCTCGGCATCCGGCAGCACCGCCAACGGATTGCCGCCAAAGGCACGATCGGTGAACACATCCACCAACAGGTAGGCTTGCGGCATTTCGATCTCCGATGTCGCCAAATCACAATCAATCCCGCATTGACACAACCTTACGCGGACCGCCGGCTGCTCCGGCGCGCACTCCAATACCGCGACGTCAGAGTGCCGCGCAAATGGCCGTGCGTGGTTGGGTAGCAGCATGTTCTGTGTCGGCCACTCGGAAAAACTCCATGGCCATCACCCCCATCAGCCTCACCACCATCGCCGCCGGCACCGGCGGCTTCGTCGTGATCGGCGAACCTGGGGCGCCCCTGGACAATGCCGGGTTCGCGGTGGCCGGCGGCGACGACATCAACAATGACGGCCTCGCCGATTTCGTCGTCACCGCATCAGCGGCCGACGGCGCGCTCAATGCGGATGCGGATGCCGGGACGATCTACGTCGTCTTCGGCCGGGCCGGCGGGCTGTCCACCGTGCTCCTGAGCGACATCCTCAGCGGCCTCGGCAGCTTCGCCATCCACGGCGCCGCCGCCGCCGACGGCGCCGGCTATGTGGTCTTCGGCAAGTCCACTCCCTTCGCCGCCGAACTCAGCCTGACGGACATCGCCGCCGGCACCGGCGGATTCGCTCTGACCGCCGAGGAGGCGCTGGACCGTGCCGGCTCCGGGGCCGCCATCCTCGACCTCAACGGCGACAGCATCGGCGACAGCGGCGAAGGCGCGGGCACCACCATCGCCGCGATCGGCGACATCAACGGCGACGACTTTGCCGCCTTCGCCAATGGCGGCACGGTGGCGATGGCCCATCCCGACTTCGCCCGCCCCGCCTTCGCCCGCAGGCCTGGAACGCCGGCGCCTGCGCCCAGACGCTCAGCACCGGCCCGGCATTGGACGATTTGCGCACCGCGCTGACCGCCCACGCCACCGCCCTGGGCTGGGAAGTCACCACCGACCCCGACCTGCGCCTGATGGTCGATGGCCGCCCGGTCTGGCCGCAATTCGAGGACGGCGCCTATGTCGTGCGCCTGCCACAGGGCGCCCGCGCGGCCCGTCTGCGCAGCCACCGCACCGTCCCGTCATGGTTCCGCGCCGACACCGACGACAACCGCGTCCTCGGCGTGGCCGTCGCCGAACTGACGTTGGACGGCGTGGCGGTGGCACTCGACGATGCCCGCCTGGACAGCGGCTGGCACAGCCACGAAGGCGACTGGCGCTGGACCGACGGCGACGCCGCACTTCCGGTGGCCGGCGTCCGGGTCCTGCACCTGCGCCTCGCCCCGCTGGAGCGCTACTGGCGCCGGGCATCAACCCGGGGCCGCCACCTTGCCCAGGGGGGCGGTTCCGTCTAGACACCCCGCTCCAAACCGCACAATTCCGCGAGAGTTCCCGATGAAGCAGCAGGCCAACCTGATCCGCGCCGGCCAGGTGATCGAACACGAAGGCCAGCGCTGGACGGTGCTGAAGCAACAGATCATCACCCCGGGCAAGGGCGGCGCCTTCATCCAGGTGGAAATGCGTAACCTGCGCACCGGCAACAAGACCAACGAGCGCTGGCGCACCGCGGACACCATCGAGCGCCTGCAAACCGACCAGAAGGAGTACACATACTCCTACACCGACGGCGAAAACCTCGTCCTGATGGACCCCGAGACCTTCGAACAGGCGATGATCCCGGTCTCGATCCTGGGCGACCAGGCGCCCTATCTCCAGGACAACATGACCGTCGAAGTCGACCTCGTCGAAGGCGACCCGGTGGCCATCCACCTGCCCTCAACCGCCATCCTCGAAGTGGTCGAAGCCGATCCCGTGGTGAAGGGCCAAACCGCCTCGTCCTCCTACAAGCCGGCAAAACTCTCCAACGGCGTGAAGGTCCAGGTGCCGCCCTTCATCGAGGCCGGCGAGCGGATCGTGGTGCGGATCGAAGATTCCACGTACGTCGAGCGTTTCAAAGGCTAAGCAAGGCAAGGGGCTTCGCCCCTTGACCCCACCAGGGGGCCGAGCCCCCTGGACCCTCATGAATGGGGCCTGGGGCGACGCCCCAGCGGGTCCAGGGCAGCGCCCTGGCCTTTCTTTTTTAGGAGCACCACCCATGGCAATGCGCCTCTCGGCCCACATGACGGTGATGCAAAACGCCGCCCAGCGCGCCTCCAAGCGCCTGCTGCGCGACTTCGCCGAGGTCGAACAGCTCCAGGTCAGCGTGAAAGGCCCCGGCGATTTCGTCAGCCAGGCCGATCTGCGCGCTGAGCAATCGATCCGCGACGACCTCACCAAGTCCCGCCCCGGCTACAGTTTCCTCATGGAGGAATCCGGCGCCTCGGGCAGCGACAACTGGACCTGGCGCTGGGTCGTCGATCCGCTCGACGGCACCAGCAATTTCCTGCACGGCATCCCGCACTGGGCGATCTCGATCGGCCTGGAGCGGCGCCTGCAGGACGGCAGCACCGAGATGGCGGCCGGCTGCATCTACGCGCCCGCAGTGGACGAAATGTTCTGGGCCGAAAAGGGAGGCGGCGCCTTCCTCAACGACCGCCGCCTCAGGGTCTCCGCCCGCCGCAACCTCAACGAGTCGATGTTCGCCACCGGCATTCCCTTCGCCGTGGTCGCCCCGCATCGCCGCCTGGCGTTCGCCCGCACCCTGGCCACCCTGATGCCGCAGGTCGCCGGCATCCGTCGCTTCGGTGCCGCCGCACTCGACCTCGCCTGGGTCGCCGCCGGGCGTTACGAAGGGTTCTGGGAACTTGGCCTCAAGCCATGGGACATAGCAGCCGGGCTGCTGATCGTGCGCGAAGCCGGCGGCTACACCACCGACCCGCACGGCGACGACCCGATGGAGAGCGGCGATGTAGTCGCCGCCAACCCGCACATGCACGCGGTCCTGCGCGAGGCGGTGGCCGACGGTGTCGCGGCCGCCACCCGCTCGGCGAGCGCATGAAGTTTGCCAACACGTGAACTTCGACCGCAACAGCAAAGCGTTGATTGAGCCGGCGATCCCGGTCCGGTAGGGTGCGCCGGCCCATGCGCAGCACCCTCCCCCTGGCGTTCGGACTGGCCGTCCTGCTGCTCGCCACATCGGCGTGGAGCCAGGCGCGGGTCGACCGCCGGGCGCTGGATGAACTTTCACCCCCAGCGGAAACAGCAGCACCACCTGCCGCCCCCGAGCGCCCGCAGCGGCAACGCGCCCAGCGCACCCCGCCGGCCACCCCGGCCCCGCCCGCCCCTATGCCCTCCGCTCCCGCCCCAACCATGCCGGACGCGCCCGACCCGCCGCCGGTCCTCGCCCCCACCGTCGAAGCAGCCCCCGCAGTACCGGAGCCGACGAGCGCACCCGCACCGTTGATGCCGTTCGCCCCCCCGGCGCCCCCGGTCATCCCGCCGCCGCTGGCCGTGCCCACGCGCCCGGTACCGCCCCCGCCGGTGGTCGAAACGGTGCCCGATGCGCAGGGCAGCGCGACCAAAACCGATGACGGCTGGCGCATCACCTTCGGCCCCGGCAAATCCGATCTGAACCCGGCGATGGTCCAGGCCTTGCGTGGCCTCGCCCGCGCCCTGCCGGCCCAGGCCAGCATCACCGTGTCGGCCTTCGCGCCGGGCACGCCGGAGGACCCGTCCTCGTCGCGCCGCCTGTCGCTCTCGCGTGGCCTGGCGGTGCGCGGCGTGCTGATCACCGAGGGCCTGGTCTCCACCCGCATCACCGTGCGCGCGCTCGGCGCCAGCCCCGCCATCGCCGCCGGCCCGCCCGACCGCGCCGATCTCGTCGTCACCACTCCATCAACACAGGCGGCCCCCGCCCCATGACGCGCCCGACCGTCTTCCTGATCCGGATGATCATCTTCCTCGTGCTGGTAACCGGCGTCACCGCGCTGCTGGCCGGCGAACTGGTGGTGGCCTTCACCGCCAACCCGCTGCTCAACGCGGTGATCGCCGCGGTGCTGCTCGGCGGCATCTTCTGGAACATCCGCCAGGTGGTGCGCCTCGCCCCGGAAGTACGCTGGCTCGAAACCTTCCAGCGCAACCGCCCAAGCCTCGCCGCCCTGCCGACGCCCAAGCTGCTCGCCCCGATGGTCAGCATGCTCGCCGCCCGCGATCAACGCCGCACCGATGGCGGCCGCTTCACCATCTCGTCCCAGGCGATGCGCTCAATGCTCGACACCATCGCCTCGCGCCTGGACGAGAGCCGGGAACTTTCCCGATATATGATCGGGTTGCTGATCTTCCTGGGGCTGCTCGGCACCTTCTGGGGTCTGTTGCTGACGATTGCCTCGGTGTCCGACGTGATCGCCGGCATGTCGGTGGGCTCCGGCGACATCAACGCACTGTTCGAACAATTGAAGACCGGGCTGGGCAAGCCATTGCGCGGCATGGGCACGGCGTTCTCCGCCTCGATGCTCGGGCTGGCCGGCTCATTGGTACTGGGCTTCCTCGACCTCACCGCCGGCCAGGCGCAGAACCGCTTCTACAACGAATTGGAAGAATGGCTGGCCAGCCTGACCCGCGTCTCCTCCGGCGTGCTGGGCGGCGAGGGCGAGGGCTCGATCCCGGTCTATGTCCAGGCGCTGCTGGAACAGACGGCCGAGAACATGGAGGGGCTGCAACGCACCCTGTCGCGCGGCGAGGATGATCGACGGGAGGGCACCAATGCGATCCTCAGCCTCACCGAACGTCTCGGCGCGCTGTCGGACACGATGCGCGCCAACCAGCAATTGATGCTGCGCATTGCCGAAAGCCAGCAATTGCTCGGCCCCGCCCTGGCCCGGCTGGCCGACACCCGCGAGACCACCGGCGACGACGTGGCGCGCGGCCACCTGCGCAATATCGAATTGACCCTGCAACGCCTGTTATCCGAGAACGAGCAGGGCCGCAGCCAGTCCACCGCCGAATTGCGCAACGAGATCAAGATTCTCACCCGCACCATCGCGGCCCTCGCCGCCGAGCCCCCACGATGATCGGGGCGCGTTAAACCATGGCATTGCGCCGACGCAACTCAGGCAACGGCGAAGGGCTGAACCCCTGGCCCGGCTATGTCGACGCGCTGTCGACGCTGCTGATGGTCATCATCTTCGTGCTGCTGGTGTTCGTGCTGGGTCAGGCTTTCCTGTCCGTGGCGTTGACCGGGCGCGACCGGGCGCTCGACCGGGTGAACCGTCAAATCAGCGAGTTGTCGGATTTGCTGTCGCTGGAGCGCAGCCAGGCCGGCGAATTGCGCCTGGCGATGGCACAGCTCAATCGCGACCTGACCAGCGCGGCGACGGCGCGCGACACGCTGGCGCAGCAACTGGCGGGGCTTCGCACGGGGCAGCAGCGCGCCGAGGGCGAACGCGACGCGGCACGAGCCGAGCGCGACCGGCTGGCCGGGCGGCTGGCTGATGCCGAAACACTGATGCAAGCGGCGCAGGCGCGCACCACGCAACAGATGGCCCAGGGCGCCGATATCGCCCGCCAAGCCGACACCTCGGCCCAGGCGGCGGCCCAGGAAGCGGCGGCGGCCCGGGCCCGCGTCGCCGAGATGCAGGCCCAGGCCGAGGCGATGGACCGCACCATCCGCGCCGATCGGGCGACCATCGAAGCGCGGCTGTCCGATCTCGCGCGCATGGCCGAGCAGATGCGGGCACTTACCGCCTTGCGCGACGAGTTGGAGAAACAGGCCGGTGCCGCGGCGGCGCGGGCGACCACAGATGCGCAACAGCGCGCGGCGGTGGCCGCACAACTGGCCGATGAGCGCCGGCTGGGCGAGTCCGCCCGGGCGCAGATCGCGCTGTTGAACCGGCAGATGGACGAGTTGCGCACCCAGTTGGCCGCGGCCGGGCGGGCGCTGGAGGCATCCGAGACTTCGGCGCGCGACAAGGATGTGCAGATCACCAATCTGGGCCAGCGACTGAACGCCGCACTGGCGCAGAAGGTCGAGGAGTTGCAGGGCTATCGCAGCGAGTTCTTCGGCCGGCTGCGCGAGGTCCTGGCCAACCGGGCGGGGGTGCAGGTGGTGGGCGACCGCTTCGTCTTCCAAAGCGAGGTGTTGTTTCCGGTCGGCAGCGCCGAACTGACCCCGGCGGGGATGGAGCAGATGTTCCGGCTGGCGGATACCTTGCGCGAGGTCGCCGGTGCCATTCCGGCCGATGTGAACTGGATCCTGCGGGTGGACGGCCATGCCGACCGCCAGCCGGTGGCCGGCGCCCGGTTCGCCAGCAACTGGGAATTGTCGGCCAGCCGGGCGATCACGGTGGTGAAGCTGTTGGCGCTGGCCGGCATTCCGGCCAACCGGCTGGCGGCGACGGGGTTCGGCGAAAACCAGCCCTTGGACAGTGGCGACTCGTCTGATGCCTATGCCCGAAACCGGCGTATTGAATTGCGCCTTACCGACCGGTGAGACCGGCGGCCGGTCAACCCGTTGTTCACCGTTGAGCGGTATTCTCGGCGGTGAAACGCGGCGACTGGAGTTGACGGCATGCGATCGTTGAAGGCGCTGCTGTCGCGCAGCGGTGCTGTCCTGTTCGGACTTGACCTGTTGTTGCTCGTTCCCACCTGGCCGATGCTGCTGTGGAGCGTTGGACCGCAGGCGTGGGCGGGGTTGTTGCTCGATCCCCTGCTGCTGGCCTATCCGCTGGCGCAGCTGAGCCTGTTGTATGCGATGGGGCTGTACCGGCGCGATGCGATCCTGTCGACGCGGCGGACGTTGATCCGGCTGCCGCTGGTGGTGGGGCTGGCGGTGCTGGGGGCCCATGTGGTGCAGATGATCGCCGGCGGGGCGGTGGATGCGGCGAATGTGTCCGCGGCGGCGATGCTGGGGTTTGCGGCGAGTGCGGCGATTGCCCGGGTTGGGTTGTTCATGCTGTTGCGGGGCGGGGTGTTCCGGCGGCGGATCATGGTGATCGGCGCCGGGCGGCGGGCGGCGGAGCTGATGGCGATGGTCAGCCAGCACGGCAGCGATCCGCATTTCGATGTGGTGTTTGTGCATGAGCCGGCATTGGGGATGCGGGAGGCCGATCTCGGCCGCTCGGCCCAGCAGACGGTGGTGGTGGCCAATGACAGCAACTACCTGCAACTCGCGTTGGCGCATGACGTGGATCTGATCGTGGTGGCGCCGGATGAGCGGCGGGGGATGCGGCTGGAGCGGTTGCTGGATTGCAAGAAAAACGGGTTTCCGGTGCTGCAGCATCTGGAGTTTGTCGAGCACGAGGCAAGGCGGGTGGACCTGGCGTATATGGAGTTGGGGTGGTTCCTGTATTCCGACGGGTATCAGTTCGGGCCGCTGGACCGAGGCCTGAAGCGGGTGCTGGACCTGGCGGTGAGCGTGGTGATCCTGGCATTTGGCAGTTTTCTGCTGGTGCCGGCGGCGATTGCGATCAGGCTGGGGGATGGCGGGCCGGTGTTCTATGCGCAGACGCGGGTGACGCAGGGCGGGCGGCAGTTTCGCATTCTCAAGCTCCGCACCATGGGGGTGGACGCCGAGCGTGAGGGGGCGGTTTGGGCGGCGGCCGGGGATAGCAGGGTGACGCGGGTTGGGCGGTTCTTGCGGCATACGCGGATCGACGAGATACCGCAGCTTTTCAACGTCTTGCGCGGTGAGATGTCATTGGTGGGGCCGCGGCCGGAGCGGCCGGAGTTCATTGTCGAGCTGATCGAGAAGATCCCACTCTACGACGAGCGGCATACGGTGAAGGCGGGGCTGACGGGGTGGGCGCAGGTCAACTATCCCTATGGTGCCTCGATCGAGGATACGCGGGCGAAGCTGGGGTATGACCTTTACTATGTGAAGAATTTTTCCGTGGTGTTCGACCTGTTGATCATCATGCAGACCTTGCGGGTGGTGTTGTTTCCCGGCGCGGCGGGGGCGCGGTAGGTCACGACTCCTCGTTAGCTCTCCTCTCCTTGGGCCTTGGTGCGCAGGGTTTTCAGGCGCTCCTGCGCACCGGGCAGGTTGGGGGCGAGGTCGATGACTTTTTCCCAGGCTTGCAGGGCGCCGGTGGCGTCGTCGCGGGCCTCGGCGATGCGGGAAAGAGTTTGCAGGGCGCCGAAATGGCGGGGTTCGCGGGTCAACACTTCCTGGATATCGGCCAGGGCGCCGCGGTAATCGCCGAGGGCGGCGCGGGCCATGGCGCGGCGATTGTAAGCCTCCATGTAGGTGGGGTCGATCAGCAGGGCGGCGTCGAAATCGTCGAGCGCCTCGTCCTCGGTGCTGTTGCGCAGGTTCCTGGTGCCCTTGTTGAGCAGCAGGGCGGCGACGGGGGCGCCGGCGCGGAGCCAGGATTCGCGGAGCTTGCCCTCGAAGCTGGCGGCGGCTTGCTCGGTTTCGGCTTTTTTCAAGGCATCGAGCAGGGCGTCGGTTTCGGCGCGCCGGGCGTCGGGGCGTGCCGGCGCGGACTGGGCCAGCGCCGGGAGGGGGGCGAGGAGGGCGGCGAGGAGAAGCATGTATCGCATGGGGAGAGGATGCCGGGTTGGGGGGCGGGGGTGCAATGGGAAACGGCGATTGGCAGTGATTTTATGACATGTTGTCGGAATGGTCCTGTTACGGAACATAATGGTCGGATTCCGGCGTTCCAGCTCACCCATAGCGGCGGCGCCAGGCGCGGGCGGCGGCGAGGATGTTGCGCGGGATCGGGCGGTCGGGGGTGCCGGTGGGCGGCGCGGGCCTCGGCGGTTTGATCCGCGGGCGCGCGGGCGGTTTAGGCGGTTGCAAGGCGGCTGGGAGGTCGGCGCCGAGCATCTGGCAGAGCGGGCGCAAGTGGCGCAGGGCTTGCGGGGCGGCGGCGAGGAATTCCGGGAGGTCCTCGCGCTGGAGGAAATACTGGAGGTGGCTGCCGCTGGCGGCGATGCGGTAGCCGCCAATGCGGACCAGCCAGGCGCGGCCGCGCGGGAAGGTGACGGCCGGCGGGGTGCGGGTGCGGGTGCGGGTGGCGCCGGCCTGGGACGGGCGCGGCTTGGGCAGGCGGCCCTGTTGCCACAGCGTGTAAAGGCGGGAGATGAGGCGGGCGGCGCGGCCGACGCGGTTGTGCAGGATGAGAAAGAACGGCGCGCGCGCGGGTTCGCGCTGCACCAACGGGTGCGCGCAAGCGGCGATGGCCGCCCGCAGGGTGGTGATGATCTCGGTGAGGTGGGCGATTAACAATAACATTTATGTTAATTTATATGACTAATTTTGCCGCTGCAAGGGGTTTTCGTGGGTGGGGTGTTGATTCCCGAGGGAGAAAGAGAGTCTTCTTTTTGTGAACAAAAAGAAGCAAAAAAACTTTATTTTATGGGGTGTGGGTTAAAATTCGGAATTCAGATGTGTGTGGTGGAAGGAAAAAGCGTGGATCCTTCGCTCCGCTCAGGAGGACGGGAAGGGGGGAGGTCAATGAATAAAGTTTTTTTGCTTCTTTTTGTTCACAAAAAGAAGATCTTCTGATTTTTTCTAGAGCCGATCGGCCAGCGCTTCGGGCGTGGGGCCGCCGGCCATCCAGTCCAGGAGTTGCACTGTGTGGACGATGGGGAGCGTGTCGCCGGCGAGTTGGGTCATGCAGCCGATATTGCCGGCGGCGATGAGGTCGGGGCTTGTGGCTTGGATGTTAGCGAGTTTGCGGTCGCGCAGGCGGGCGGAGATGTCGGGCTGGAGCATGTTGTAGGTGCCGGCGCTGCCGCAGCAGAGGTGGGGTTCGGCGGGTTCTACGACGCGGAAGCCGGCTTTGCGGAGGAGGTCCTTGGGTTGGGCGGTGATTTTCTGGCCGTGCTGGAGGGAGCAGGCGCTGTGGTAGGCGACGGTCAGGGCTTGGGGGGGGCGGGTGGGGGTGTAGTCGATCTTGGCGAGGTACTCGGTGATGTCTTGGGCGAGGGCTGAGATTTTGGCGGCTTTTTCGGCGAGGGGGGTGGTGCGGAACATGAAGCCGTAGTCTTTCACCGTGGTGCCGCAGCCGGAGGTGTTGATGATGATAGCGTCCAGGCCTTCGGCGTCGCATTCGCGGGTCCAGGCGTGGATGTTGGCGGCGGCGCTGGCGTGGGCGGCGGTGGCGTGGCCCATGTGGTGGGTGAGGGCGCCGCAGCACCCTGCCCCGTTGGCGACGACGACTTCGATGCCGAGGCGGGTCAGCAGGCGGATGGTGGCGTTGTTGATCTCGGGGTCGAGGACCTGTTGGGCGCAGCCGGCCAAGAGGGCGACGCGGCCTTTTTTGGTGCCTTCGGGGGGGTGGATGCGGGCGCCGTCGAGGTGGCTGCGGGCGGGGATCGTCTTGGGGGTGAGGGCGAGCATGGCGCGCAGGCGCTTGGCGAGCATGGACTGGCCGGGGATCAGTTTTCCGAACGGGCGGGCGAGTTGGGCGGCCATGAGGGCGGCGCGCATGCGGTTTGGGTAGGGCAGGATTTTGGCCAGGGTGGCGCGCAGGAGGCGTTCGGGCCAGGGGCGTTTGTAGGTGGCCTCGATGTAGTGCCGGGCGTGGTCGACCAGGTGCATGTAGTTCACGCCGCTGGGGCAGGTGGTCATGCAGGAGAGGCATGAGAGGCAGCGGTCGACGTGGCGGACGACTTCCTCGGTGGCCGGACGGGCGGATTCCAGCATGTCCTTGATGAGGTAGATGCGGCCGCGGGGGGAGTCGAGCTCGTCGCCGAGGAGGACGAAGGTCGGGCAGGTGGCGGTGCAGAAACCGCAATGGACGCAGGTGCGCAGCTCCTTGTTGGAGGAGGCGATGTCTGGGTCTTTGAGTTGGGCTTCGGTGAAGAGGGTTTGCATGGGCGGCGCCTCGGGGGAGGAAGGAAGGAAGCGAGGTCTTCTTTTTGTGAACAAAAAGAAGCAAAAAAACTTTATTCGTTGGGGCTGGGCGAGGCGGTTGGACTTCGTGGGTGGGACGAAGGCAAGAAGAAGCGTGGGTCCTTCGCTGCGCTCAGGATGACGCCGTTAGCTAATGAATGAAGTTTTTTTGCTTCTTTTTGTTCACAAAAAGAAGATTTTTGCTGCCGCTTGTCTTGCCTAGAGCCCGGCATGGATGCGTCCGGGGTTGAGGATGCCCGCCGGGTCGAAGGCGGCTTTGACGTTGCGGGTGATGCGGGCCAGGGCGGGGGCTTCCGGCGGGACGACGGGGACGGCGGCGCGGAGGGTTTCGGGGGCTCGGAAGAGGGTGTGGGTGCCGTTGGCGGCTTGGGCGGCGGCGGTGATTTCGGCGTGGGTTTCGGTGGTGGCGGGGCCGGCGATCCAGATGAGGCCGCCGCCCCAGTCGAGGAACCAGGCGGCGCCGAAGCTGCGTTCGAGGGTTTGGACGATGGCGGGGGCTTGGGAGGGGCGGACGGAGAGGCGCCAGATGGCACCTTGGAGGCCGGCGAGGGGGGCGGCGTCGCGGATGGCGGCCCAGGCGCGGCGGGAGGTCTCGTGGTCGAGGATGTCGGCGCTGCCGTAGGGGGCGAGGTCGGTGCGGAGGCGGTCTGAGCGGTAGGTGACCGAGGGGGCGAAGTCTTCGATGCGGGCGAGGGTGGTGGGGCCGGGGCCGATGCCGGGGATGAGGGCGGCTTGGGCGGCGGGGAGGTGGGCGGCGGCGGAGACGGCGTAGGGCGAGCCGAGGGCGGCGGAGAGGGCGGCGACGGCTTGGGCGGGGGGGAGGTTTCGCAGGATCAGGGTGGCGCTTTGTTCGGGGGCGGGGAGGACTTTGAGGGTGATTTCGGTTAGGACGGCGAGGGTGCCGTGGCTGCCGGTGAGGAGTTTGCAGAGGTCGAGGCCGGTGACGTTTTTGAGGACGCGGCCGCCGGAGCGGATGGTCTCGCCGGTGCCGTTGATGGCGCGGACGCCCATGACGTGGTCGCGGGTGGCGCCCCAGGCGATGCGGCGGGGGCCGGAGAGGTTGGCCGCGACGATGCCGCCGATTGTTTGGGGTTGGGCGTGGCCGAACAGGGCGGTGAAGTCTGGGGGTTCGGCGATGAGGTGCTGGCCTTTTTCGGCGAGGGCGGCTTCGATTTCGGTGAGCAGGGTGCCGGCGCGGGCGGCGATGATGAGCTCGGAGGGGGAGTAAAGGGTGATGCCGGTTAGGGCCGCCGTTGAGAGAGTGCGGGCGGCTTGGACGGGGCGGAGGAGGCCCTGTTTGGAGTTGCGGCCGGCGATGGCGAGGGGTTCGTTGGCGGCGTGGGCCTGCTGGATGGCTTCGATGACGCCCTGTTCTGTCGTGGGGGTCATTCTGCCGCGAGGCCTTTCAGCGGGAAAACCTTGTTGGCGTTGAGGAGCCAGGCGGGGTCGAATGCGGATTTGATGCGGCGTTGCTGGTCGAGTTCGGTTTCGGTGAACTGGACGTGCATCAGGTCGCGTTTCTCGACGCCGACGCCGTGTTCGCCGGTGAGGCAGCCGCCGACTTCGACGCAGAGGGTGAGGATGTCGGCGCCGAATTTTTCCGCTTTGGCGAAGCTGGCGGGGTCGTTGGCGTCGAACATGATGAGCGGGTGGAGGTTGCCGTCGCCGGCGTGGAAGATGTTGGCGACCTGGAGGTTGTACTGGGCGCTCATTTCGCCGATGCGGCGCAGGACGTGGGGGAGCTGGGAGGTGGGGATGGTGCCGTCCATGCACATGTAGTCTGGCGAGATGCGGCCGACGGCACCGAAGGCGCCTTTGCGGCCTTTCCAGATGGCGAGGGATTCCTCGGGGGATTGGCTGACTTTGAGGCTGATTGGGTCGTGTTGGGCGCAGATGGTTTTCAGGGCGTCGAGCAGGAAATCCTGTTCGGCGGTGCTGCCTTCGACTTCGATGATGAGCATGGCTTCGGCGTCTAGCGGGTAGCCGGCGTGGGCGTAGGCTTCGCAGGCGTGGATGGCCGGGCGGTCCATGAATTCGAGGGCGACGGGGATGATGCCGCTGGCGATGATGGAGTCGACGCAGGCGCCGGCGACTTCGTTGGAGCGGAAGGCGGCGAGCATGGCGCGCGCACCTTCGGGGGAGCGGAGGATGCGGACGGTGACTTCGGTGACGATGGCGAGTTGGCCTTCGCTACCGGTGAGGAGGCCGAGCCAGTCATAGCCGGCGGAGTCCAGGTGGGCGCCGCCGATGTCGAGGATTTCGCCTTCGATGGTGACGATTTTCAGGCCGAGGAGGTTGTTGGCGGTGACGCCGTAGCGCAGGCAGTGGGCGCCGCCGGAGTTCATGTTGACGTTGCCGCCGATCATGCAGGCGAGCTGGCTGGAGGGGTCCGGGGCGTAGAAGAAGCCCTGCCCCGCCACTGCCTGGGTGATGCCGATGTTGGTGACGCCGGCTTGGACGGTGGCGCAGCGGTCGGGGTAGGAGATGTCCAGGATCCGGTTCATGCGCATGAGGCCGAGGACGACGGAGTCGGCCATGGGGAGCGCGCCGCCGGAGAGCGAGGTGCCGGCGCCGCGGGGGACGACGCGGATGCCTTCGCGGTGGCAGTAAGCGAGGATGGCGGCGACTTCCTCGGTGCTGCTGGGGAGGGCGACGGCGAGGGGGACTTCGCGGTAGGCGCTGAGGCCGTCGGTTTCGTAGGGTTTGAGGCGTAGGGCGTCGCCGATGACGGATTCGGGCGGGAGGAGGTCGCGCAGGGCGGCGACGATTTCGTCGCGGCGGGCGATGTTTTCCATCCTCGGGGCGGGTTGGGGGAGCATGTCGGGCCTCCTTGGCGGCGGCACTGTAACACGAAACGCGCCCCGGGGAGGCCCCGGAGTGCGTTCAGGTCGGACGAACCGGCAATGTCAGCCGACCATGCTACCCTTGGCGGGCCTTCATGCGGGGGTTCTTCTTGTTGATCACGTAGACGCGGCCGTGGCGGCGCACGACGCGGCAGTTCTTGTCGCGCACTTTGGCGGATTTGAGGCTGTTGCGGACTTTCATGGGGAGCGGCCTTCAGCGCCCGAGCGGGGCAGGAATGGGAGGCGGCGAAGTAGATGGGCGGGGGGGATATGTCAAGCCGGGGGGGAGCTACCGGGTCCGATCACGTGCCAGCGCATCATGCGGATGCGGCCGGCGTGCATCAGGCGGATGCGGCGGGTCCAGAGTTCCGCCTGGGCGACGACGGCGCCGGCGCGTTCGGGGGTTGGGCGGTCGCGGGCCAGCATGCGGACGAAATGGCGCCAACCCATGACGGCCAGGCGCATCTGGCGGGCGGAGATGTCTTCGACGATGCGGACGTCGAAGCCGAGGCGCTTCAGCGCGCGGGTGACGGTGTCGGGGTCTGGCAGGGCGGTGGTGCGGCCTTCCAGCGCGAACCAGGTGGCGATGGCGGGGTCGTCGGGGTCGAGGGGCGCGGGGGCGACGGTTTCGACGATGACAATCTGACCGTGCGGTTTGAGGGCGCTGGCGATGGCGGACAGGATCGGGGCGGGTTCGGCGGCGCGGATGGCGTCGAGCAGCAGGGCGTGGTGGGCCATGCGGGGGCGGAAATGCGGGTCGTGGCGGTCCCAGCGGGCGACAGTGGCGCGTTTGGCCAGGGCGGCGCCGGCGCGCTGGATGCGGCGGGCGGCGATTTCGGCGAGGTCGGGGTCGGATTCGAAGGCGGTGACCCAGGTGCCGAGGTCGGTGGCGAGGATCTGGGCGGGGCCGCCGGCGCCGGCGCCGAGGAGGAGGAGGGTGGAGGACGCCGAGAGGCCGATCGGGTTGGCGAAACGGAGGATTTCGGCGCCGCCGCCGGGGGTGAGGAAGCCGTGGCCCCACAGCTCCTCCTCGATCGCCAGGCGGGCGGGGGGCCAGGCGGAGGTCGGTATGGTCAGGGGGTCGCTCGCGGACAGGACGCTGGCTGGAGCGTTGGCCGGCAGCAGGTCGGCGGGCGCGGTTGTGCCTTGCGGGGGGTGGTGACCGCGCGTCAGCCAGTTGCGCAGCGCAGCGAAGGTCATGCGGGGTCCCTGCAGAAGGAGGGCAGCCTGCCATGCGCGGGTGAACGAAGCGTTGACTGGCGCGCGGGACGGGCCGATGTCGCTGCGGTGGCAGATGCGGGAAGGGCGGGATGATGCAGCAGATAGCGCGGGATGGCGGGCGGGGCACGGGATATGCCATGGCCGGGTTCGTGGCGATGGCGTTTGCCGTGGTGGGGATGACCGGGCTGATGGCGGCGCATGTGTCGGGGCTGCCGCTGGAGCGGGTGATGGCGCGCGAGGTGGTGCTGGACCAGGCGTTGGGGCTGGCGCGGGCCGGCGATGCGGCGGGGTTGGCCGCGCTGCGGGTGCGACTTGGTGATAGTGCGGTGGTTTTGACGGCCGGGGCGGATATCGCCGCGGCGGTGGCGGCCGAGCGGGTGGCGATGCGGGCGCGGCGGGTGGCGGAGGCGGAAGCGACCGCGGCGCGGCTGCGCGCGTTGTTGGTGGTGGTGACGATCGTGGCGGCGGCGTTCGGGGCGGCGGCGGTGCTGGCGGGGCATCGGGCGACTCGGAATGCAGGGGGTCGGGTTGCAGCGGGCGGCGTGTTGGGTTAAGCGATTGTCATGTTCATCGTGATGACCCGCCGAACCATTAAAACGACCCCCGACAGGGTGTCCTTGGTGCGCGCGCGCTGAACTTACCAACCGCGACGTTCCACAGGCCCCGCCGAACAGGACGGGGCTTTTTTTATGTCTGGCCCCCTCCCCCATCATCCCACGAGGAGACCGACCATGAGCCCCCAAGACGCCCTGCCTCAATCCCCGCGCTATGCTGGCACGCGCCCCGCCACAGTGGCCGTCGTCGGTGCCACCGGCGCGGTTGGCACCGAGATGCTGCGCGTTCTGGAGACGCGCGGGTTTCCAGTGCGCGAGCTGCGGCTGTTGGCGTCGCGCCGGTCGGCCGGGACGACGATGGCGTTCCGCGGCGAGGCGGTGGCGGTGGCGGAACTGGGCGAGGCCGCGTTCGAGGGCGTGGACATCGCGCTGTTCTCGGCCGGCGGCGAGCGGTCGCGGCTGTTCGCGCCGGCGGCGGTGCGGGCGGGGGCGGTGGTGATCGACAATTCATCCGCGTTTCGCATGGCGCCGGATGTCCCCTTGGTGGTGCCGGAGATCAACGGCGGCGCACTGGCCGGACATTCGGGGATCATCGCCAATCCGAACTGTGCGGCGATCATCGCAGGCCTGCCCCTATGGGCGCTGCACCAGGTCAACCCGATCCGCCGAGTGGTGATCACGACGTACCAGGCGGCGAGCGGCGCCGGGGCGGCGGCGATGCAGGAGCTGATCGATTCGACCAAGGCGTACCTGGCCGGGGAGGCTTTCACGCCGAGCGTGATGCCGCATCCCTACGCCTTCAACCTGTTCAGCCACAACACCGAGATCGACCCACAGAGCGGCTATAACGACGAGGAGACCAAGGTCATCCGCGAGCTGCGCAAGATCTTCGCCGAGCCGGAACTGCGGGTGACCGCGACCTGTGTCCGCGTGCCGGTGCTGCGGGCGCACGCAATTGCGCTGAACGTGACCTTCGACCGGCCGATGACGCCGGATGCGGCGCGCGAGATCCTGGCGGCCGCGCCGGGATTACGGCTGGTGGATGATGTCGCGCGCAACCATTTCCCGATGCCGAACGAGGCCAGCGGGGCCGATGATGTCCTGGTGGGGCGCATCCGCGAGGATTTTTCCGACGGGTCCGGCCGGTCGCTGGCATTGTTCGTGGCGGGGGACCAGCTGTTGAAGGGGGCAGCGCTGAACGCGGTGCAGATCGCGGAGATGGTACGCGGCTGAGCGGGCTTCAGACCTCGGCCAGCACCAGCAGCTCCTGGCCGGTCGCCTCGGCCGGCGGATAGATCACCACGGTGTTGATGTGGCGTTTGACGGTTTTTGCCTCGAGGCCGGCGGCAATGACGGTTCGGTCCCAGCCTTGGGTCCGCACGGCGCCGAAGCGGCCGAGGTCGAGGCAGTTGCCGTAGCGGGGTTGGCTGTAGGGGACGAGGGGTTGGCCCAGTAGGTCGCGGGCGGCGTTGGCGCCGGCGAAGCGGCCCATCGTCAGGGCGTGTTGGCAGGATTGCACGGCGATCTGACCGGTGCCGGTGTCGGCGGCGGCGGCGTCGCCGGTCACGAACACGGTGGGGGCGGCGGGGGCGCGCAGGAAGGTGTCGACGGTGATGCGGCCGAGGGTGTCGCGGTGGCCGGGGATTTGGGCGGTGAAGGGGGCGGCGACCATGCCGGTGGTCAGAACGACGGCGTCGGCGGGCCAGGTTGTGCCGTCGGTGAAGGCGAGGCCGGCGGGGTCGATGCGGGCGAGGCGGGCACCGAGGCGCAGGATGACGCGGGCCTGTGCCATAGCGTCGGCTATCACCGGTCGCGGGCCTGGGCCGAGTTCGGGGCCGAGTTCGGGGGCGGCGTCGACAAGGAGGATCTCCAGGCGTTCGCCGAGGACGGCATCGCTGTACAGGGCGAGGCGGTCGCGTAGTTCGAGGGCCAGCTCGATGCCGGTGAAACCAGCGCCGATCACCGCGAGGCGGGGGGCGGCGGTGGTGCGGGCGATCTCGGCTAGGCGGCGGTCGAAGGCGATGGCGTCTGATTGGGTGTCGATCGAGTAGGCTCGGTCGGCGCCGGGGATTGGGGGGCGGCGCAGTTGGCTACCGGTGGCGACGACCAGGCGGGCGTAGGGGATGCGCTCGCCAGTAGAGAGGACCAGGGTGTTGTCGGCGATGGCGGTGGCCTCGCCGGCCTGGAAGTCGATGCCGGTGCGGTCGAGCAGCGGGCGGAGGTCGATGCCGAGGGTTTCCGGGGCGGCTTCGTAAAGGCGCGGGCGCATTTGCAGGATGGGGTCACGGGAGACCATGCGGATCGGCTGTTCCGGGCCGGCGATGCGGCGCGCGGCCATGGCGGCCCAGAAGCCGGCATATCCGCCGCCGGCGACGACAATGGGGTCAGCGTTCATCAGCTTCGGGCTCCGGGGGGTCGGTGGGGCGACGGGTGGCGATGCGGCAGGCGAACCAGGCGGGCAGCGCCTGGCCGGTGAAGGCGGGGTTTTGGGCGCGCAGTTCGTCGATGATGCCGCCAAGGGATTGGCCGGCGAGTTCGCGGCGCATGGCGGCCTCAGCGGCCAGCATCGCGGCGTGGATGGCGCAGATGCCGCGCGTGGCGCTGGGCCGGACGGTGCCTTCGGGCCAGAGCGCGCAGTGGGCACGGATTTCGCGGCAGACGAAGAGTTTTTCGCGGCCCTGGGCGGCGTCGGCGAGGTCGAGCAGGGAGATCGCCACGGGCGCGCGGGTGAGGCGCCAGCCGCCGCGGATGCCCTCAGAGGCTGCCACGATGCCGGATTTTTCCAGGCGGGTGAGCAGCTTGCGCATGAAGGCAACCGGCAGGCGCTGGAATTCGGCGAGGTCGCGCGCGCTTGGGGCCGAACCCTCGGCGACCAGGGCGAGGTTGAGCACGGTGTGCATGGCGTATTCGGCGGCGGCACCGTAGAGGGGCATGGGATTTTTTAACTACGATTAGGTGAGTCGTAGTTAATCCACGCGCCGTAATGCCGTCAAGCGGCGCGCCGGATGCGGTGGCCGATGCGCCACTTTCACCCGGCTTTAACCCCCCGCGCCGACAAGTGGCAACGTGATGTTCAAGGGGCTTTCGATGTTCGGCAGATTGGTGCGACGCGCCGCATCCAGGAACGAGGCCGTGGCGGTTGTCGCGGCGGTGCCTGCCGCGGCGTTGGCGCCGATCCAGGCGCTGGGGCCGGAAATAGCAGCCGAGGCGATGGCGCGCGACCGATTGCGGGCCTTTGCATTTGCAGCCGCGGACATGCTGGTGGAGACCACGCCGGACGGCATCATCACCTTTGCCAGCGGGGCGTTCGAGCCGCATTTCGGCGCCCCGGCGGCAGCCATGGTGGGGCGGCGGATTGCATCGCTGTTGTCGCCGGCGGACCGGGCGGCGCTGGCGATGGCGCAGGCGCTGGTGCCGGTGCGCGGGCGGCTGGCGCCGATGGTGCTACGCCTGGCCGATGCGCCGCGCAGCCCGGTGATGGTGGCGGCAAGGCTGGTGCCGGGCAGCGATCCCCGGCTGTGCTTCGCCATCGGCCCGGTGCCAGTGCCGCCATCCGACGCCGAGGAGGCGCAAACCCAGGCGCCTGGCGATTTCGCCCGCGAGGCCGAGGAGCTGATGCGGGCGGGCAGCACGGGGCCGCTGGAGTTGGTGGAATTGCAGGGCTGGCCGGAGGTTAAGGGGCGGCTGACCGGGGCCGAACAGGCCCGGCTGCGCCAGGGGATCGCGGCGCTAATGGGGGAAAGCGCGCCCGGCGCACGCGGCAGCGAACTGGCGGAGGGCCGGTTTGGCGTGCTCGGGATGCCGCATAACGGCATGGACGGGTTGCTGCGCAAGTTGGACCAGTTCCTGTCGCGTTCGGCGGCGCGCAACATCGCCCGGGTCAATGGCACCGAGGTGACGCTGGATGGTGCCGCGATGGCGGCGGCAACCGCGCACCGGGTGCTGCGCTATGCGGTGTCGCGCTTCACCAGCGAGGGCACGGCCGGGGTTTCGGCGGTGGGCGGCGCCGGCGGGCTGTCCGGCATCCTGGCGCAGGCGGAAATGCGCACCGAGGCGGTGCGCGCGGCGCTGACCGGGCACCGGTTTCGCCTGGCGTTCCAGCCGGTGGTCTCGCTGACCACGCGCGCGGTGCATCACTACGAGGCGTTGTTGCGGCCGACCGCCACGCCGGGGATGCCGATGGGCAGCATTCAGGAATTCATCACCTTCGCCGAGGCGGTGGGGCTGGCCGAAGTGCTCGATCTCGCAGTGATGGAACAGGCGCTGATGGCGCTGCGCGCGGCGCCCGGGGCGTCGGTGGCGGTGAACATGTCCGGATTGTCGGCGCAGAATGCCAACTACCGCGACCGGCTGTTCAACCTGCTGGACGAAATGCGCGCGGTGATCGGGCCGCCGGAAGCGAGCCGGCTGCTGGTTGAACTGACCGAGACCTCGGAAATCGACGACATGGCCGCCGCCGCGGCCACCCTGGCACGACTGCGCGAGCGCGGGGTGAAGATGTGCCTGGACGATTTCGGCGCCGGGGCGGCGGGATTCCGCTACTTGCAGCAATTCCCGGTCGATTTCGTGAAGATCGATGGCGCTTTCGTACAAGCGGCCGAGCATAGCCCGCGCGGACGCGGCATGGTGCAGGCAATGGTGGAACTGGCCACCAATGTCGGGGCGCAAACCGTGGCCGAAATGGTCGAGACCGACGAACAAGCCGCCCTGATGCGCGAACTCGGCGTGGACCACGGCCAAGGCTGGCTGTTCGGCCGGCCCGGCGGGCTGCCGGGGGCGAAGCGGTAAGGAAGCAAGGCCAGGGCGCTGCCCTGGACCCGCTGGGGCCTGAGGCCCCAGACCCCCATTCTTTAAGCGCCGTCGGCAAAGGGGGGTG
>CAMBRC010000040.1 GCA_945869965.1 Asaia bogorensis | reverse complement strand
CGCGCCGGCGCCGGTGATGGCGGCCCCGGCCGCGGCGGCGGCTGCGAGCGAGGGGGCGCAGGAGACGGTGTTTGTCTTGCCGGGCACGGTGACGTTGGCGGCGGGGCATACGGCGACGCTGCCGATCCTGGATCGCGAGGCGACGGCGCGGCGGGTTGGGCTGGTGCAGCAGGGGCGGCCGCACCCGCTGGCTTCGATCAGGATTACCAATGATACCGCGACGAGCCTGCCGGCGGGGGTGTTGACGCTGTATGATCCCGCCTCGCCCGCGATGTTTGCGGGGGATGCGCGGCTGGGTGGATTGCCGGCGGGGGAGCAGCGGCTGTTGTCGTTTGCCGAGGATATGCGCACAGCGGTGGTGTGGAAGCAGGACGATGCGGCGAGCCTCGCCGCGGTCACAGCGGCGCAGGGGGTGTTGCGGATCGATGAGCGGCAGCGGACGACGACGACGGTGATGGTCACGGCGCCGGCGGCGGAGGGGCGCGAGTTGTTGATCGAGATTGCCAAGCGGGCGGCTGCGACTCTGGTGCCGGACCCCACGCTGGTGCCGGCGGAGGAGACGGCGGCGGCGTGGCGGTTCGCGGTGTCGCTCAAGGCGGGGGAGGCGCGCGGGATCACGGTGCGGCAGGACCGGATCACGCGGCAAAGTGTCTCGCTGTTGGAGGGCGAGGCGGCGGTGGCGCGGGTGATGGGCTTGCAGGGGCTGGACCCCGCCGCACGGGCGGCGCTGAACCGCCTGGTGGAGTTGCGGGCGGCGCGGGCGGCGCGGGCGGCGGAGGTGGAGCGGCTGAAGGCGCAAGGCGACGAGATCGAGCGCGACCAGGAGCGCATCCGGCGCAACCTGGGGGCGGTGCCGTCGAACAATGCGCTGCATGGGCGGCTGTTGCAGCAGCTGGAGGCGCAGGAGACGCGGATGGAGGGACTGCGGCGGAGCCAGGAGGGGGCGCGGGCGGCGGTTGAGGCGGCGCAGCGGGCGTTTGAGGTGGCGGTGGCGGGGTTTACGCTTTAGGGAGGAAGGAAGGTCTTCTTTTTCTGTAGAAAAAGAAGCAAAAAGACTTTTATCCGTTTAGGAAGGAGGGGCGGATCCTTCGATTCGCTCGGGATGACGAGATTCTTGTGTTGAAAAGTTTTTTGGTTTTTTTTTAAAAAAAGAACTGCTTTCTTGCTGGGAGTCTTGATGCGCTTTTCCCTTCTGACCCTGTTGCGCGGCAAGGCGGGTTTCGCGCCCCATTGGCGTGATGCGCAGCCGAAGCCGGCCTATGACGTGGTGATCGTGGGCGCCGGCGGGCATGGGCTGGCGACGGCGTATTACTTGGCGGCGGAGTGCGGGGTGCGGAATGTCGCGGTGGTGGAGAAGGGGTGGCTGGGCGGGGGGAATACGGCGCGCAATACCACGGTGATCCGCAGCAACTATTTGTGGGAGGAATCGGCGGCGATTTATGAGCATAGCATGAAGCTGTGGGAGGGGTTGTCGCATGCATTGAACTACAACGTGATGTATTCGCCGCGCGGGGTGATGATGCTGGCGCATAATGTGCACGATGTGCAGGTGATCAAGCGGCATGTGCATGCGAATCGGCTGGTGGGGATCGACAATGAGTGGTTGTCGCCGGAGGAGGCGCGGGCGTTCTGTCCGATCCTGAATATATCGCGGGATTTGCGGTATCCGGTGCTGGGGGCGGCGTTGCAGCGGCGCGGGGGGACGGCGCGGCATGATGCGGTGGCGTGGGGGTATGCGCGGGCGGCCTCGGCGCTGGGGGTGGATATCATCCAGAACTGCCCGGTTGTGGGGATACGGCGGGGGGCGGACGGGGCGGTTTTGGGGGTGGAGACGGGGCGGGGGTTTATTGGGGCGGGGAAGGTGGGCGTGGTGGCGGCGGGGCATACTTCGGTGCTGATGGCGATGGCGGGGGTCAGGATGCCGCTGGAGAGTTTTCCGTTGCAGGCATTGGTGAGCGAGCCGGTCAAGCCGGTGATGCCGTGCGTGGTGATGTCCAATACAGTGCATGCGTATATGTCGCAGTCGGATAAAGGGGAGTTGGTGATCGGGGCGGGGATGGATGCTTACACATCGTATTCGCAGACCGGCGGGTTGCATGTGGCCAGCGATACGCTGGAGGCGGTGTGCGAGCTGTTTCCGACGGTGCGCCGGCTCAGGATGCTGCGGAGTTGGGGCGGGATTGTGGATGTGACGCCAGACCGGTCGCCGATCATTGGGAAGACGCCGGTGCCGGGGCTGTTCGTGAATTGCGGCTGGGGGACGGGCGGGTTCAAGGCGACGCCGGGGTCGGGGCATGTGTTCGCGCATACGCTGGCGCGCGGGGAGCCGCATCCGATCGCGGCGCCGTTTTCGTTGGACCGGTTTCGGACAGGGCGGTTGATTGATGAGGCCGCCGCGGCGGCGGTGGCGCATTGAGGGAGGCAAGAATGTTCTTTTTTGAAAAAAAGAACCAAAAAACTTTTATCCGTTTGGCTCGGGTGCCAATAAATGAAAGTCTTTTTGCTTCTTTTTCTACAGAAAAAGAAGACTTCCTTTGCTGCTGATCCCTTGCCCCTTCTGTGCGATGGATCGCCCGGAGGCGGAGTTTCGCCATGCCGGCGAGGCGCATATCGCGCGGCCGGAGGAGCCCTCGGCGGCCGATGACGCGGGGTGGGCGGCGTTTCTGTACTACCGGGGCAATCCGCGCGGGGTGATCGCGGAGCGGTGGCGGCATGTGCATGGCTGCGGCCGGTTTTTCAATGTGCGGCGGGATACGGTGAGCGATCGGATTTTGGAGAGTTATCGATCGGGCGAGGCAGGGCCGTGATTGGATCTTCGCGGCATGAGGGGATGATGCAGCGGCTGCTGGTGGGGCGGATGTTCCAGGGGCGGTTGCTGCCGGAGAGCATGCGGACCGAGGCGGGCGGGCGGGTGGAGCGGCGGACGGATATCCGGTTCAGTTTCGATGGCGTGGATTATCTGGGGTGTGCGGGGGACACGCTGGCATCGGGGCTGTTGGCAAATGGGGTTCACCTGGTGGGACGGTCGTTCAAGTATCACCGGCCGCGGGGGATTTTGGCGTCAGGGGTGGAGGAGCCGAATGCGCTGGTGACGGTGGTGCGGGGGGCGGGGCGGGCGACGCCGAATTTGCGGGCGACGCAGGTGGAGCTTTACGAGGGGTTGGAGGCGCATAGCCAGAACCGGTGGCCGTCGCTGGAGACGGATTTTGGGGCGCTGGCAGGGCTGGCGGGGCCGGCTTTGTCGGCGGGGTTTTACTATAAGACATTTATGGGGCCCCGCTGGCTGGCTTTGCGTGGGATGGGGCTTTGGCATCGGGTGTTTGAGCCGTTGATCCGGCGCGGGGCGGGGTTGGGGCGGGCGCCGGGGGGGGACGATCCCGATCGGTATGCGCGGTACTACGAGCATTGCGATGTGCTGGTGGTGGGGGCGGGGCCGGCGGGGATTGCGGCGGCGCTGGCGGCGGGGCGGACGGGGGAGCGGGTGGTGCTGTGCGACGAGCAGGCCGAACCTGGCGGGTCGCTGCTGACCGAGATTGCGGCGATGGTGGATGGAATTCCGGCGCGGGATTGGTTGGCGCGGAGTTTGGAGGAGTTGGCGGGGCTGGCGAATGTGCGGGTGATGGCGCGGACGACGGCGTTTGGGGTTTATCCGCACAATCTGGTTGGGCTGGTGGAGCGGGTGACGGAGCATTTGGTGGCGCCGGATTCTGAGTTGCCGCGGGAGATTTTGTGGCGGGTGCGGGCGCGGCGGGTGGTGCTGGCGGCCGGGGCGATCGAGCGGCCATTGGTGTTTGCGGGGAATGACCGGCCGGGGGTGATGCTGGCGGGGGCGGCGCGGGATTATTTGTTGCGGTGGGGGGTGAAGGTCGGGTCGCAGGTTGTGGTGGCGACGGCTTGCGACACCGCGTATCGGGCGGCGCTGGATTTGGCGGCGGCGGGGGTGGTGGTGAAGGTGATTGTGGATTTGCGGGATTCGGCGGAGGGGGCGTTGCCGGATGCGGCGCGGGCGGCGGGGATTGCGGTGCTGGTGGGGGGGCGGGTGCTGGGGACACATATGAAGCGCAAGCGGATCGATTCCGTGCTGCTGGGGCGCGGGGATGATGGGCGGACGCGGTGGTTCGATTGCGATGCGTTGCTGATGGGCAATGGCTGGGTGCCGAGCGTGCATCTGTTTGCGCAGGCGCGCGGGGCGCTGCGGTGGGATGAGGGGCGGGGGGTGTTTTTGCCGGGGGATGGGGCGGCGGGGGTGATTTGCGTTGGCGGGTGCAACGGGACCTCGGGGTTGACGGCGGCGTTGGCGGAGGGGGCGGCGAGCGGCGGGGGAGAGGCGCCTTGGGTGGAGGGTGAGGTATTGGCGGTGCTGGGGGCGCCGGTTGTTGGGGCGGCGGGGTTTGTCGATTTCCAGAACGATGTGCGGGCCGCAGATGTGGCGCAGGCGGTGGGGGAGGGGTTCCGGTCGATCGAGCACGTCAAGCGCTATACGACGGCAGGGCTGGGGACGGACCAGGGCAAGACCGGCAATATGAATGTCATGGCGCTGGCGGCGGCAGCGTTGGGGGAGGCGATTCCGGCTGTTGGGACCACGACATTTCGTCAGCCTTATACGCCGGTGAGTTTCGGCAGTTTTGCGGGGCCGGCGCGGGGGGATTTGTTTGATCCCGTGCGGACGACGCCGATGCATGACCGGGCAGTGGCGGAGGGGGCGGTGTTCGAGGATGTCGGGGCGTGGAAGCGGGCCCGGTATTTTCCGCTTGGTGGGGAGGGCATGGATGCGGCGGTGCGGCGCGAAGTGGCGGCCACGCGGGAGGCGGCGGGGATGTTCGATGCGTCGACGCTGGGGAAGATCGAGGTGGTGGGGCCGGATGCCGGGGTGTTCCTGGATCGGATGTATGTGAATGCGTTGGCGGGGTTGGCGGTGGGGCGGTGCCGGTATGCGGTGATGCTGTCCGAGGCTGGGTTTGTGATGGATGACGGGGTGGTGGCGCGGCTGGCGGTGGATCGGTTTCATGTGACGACGACCACTGGCGGCGCGGCGCGGGTGTTGGCGCATATGGAGGATTACCGGCAGACGGAGTGGCCGGCGTTGCGGGTCTGGCTGACCTCGACGACGGAGCAGTGGGCGGTGGTGGCGTTGCAAGGGAAGCGGGCGCGGGATGTGCTGGGGCCGCTTGCCGATGTCGATCTTTCCGTCGGTGCGTTTCCGCACATGGCGGTTCGCGATGCGCATGTGGCCGGTGTTGCGGCGCGGGTGATGCGGGTGAGCTTTGCCGGGGAGTTGGGATTTGAGGTCAACGTGCCGGCGCGGCATGGTGCGGCATTGTGGGATGCGTTGCGGCCGCGCGTGGCGGCGGTGGGGGGCACGGTGTATGGCACCGAGGCGATGCATGTGATGCGGGCGGAGAAGGGGTTTGTCATCGTCGGCCAGGAGACGGACGGTACGGTGATTCCCGGCGATCTCGGGCTGCCGGAGGGGCGGGGGAAGGCGGATTTTGTTGGCAAGCGGTCGCTGGCGCGGCCGGACATGGTGGCGGCGGATCGGCGGCAGTTGGTTGGGTTGTTGACCGAGGACCTCGCCGTGGTGCTGGAGGAGGGGGCGCAGGTTCTGGCGGAAGCTGCTCCGGCGGAGGGGGCGAAGGCGGTGGGGGCGAAAGCGCTGGGGCATGTGACGTCGGCCTATGCCAGTCCGGCGCTGGGGCGGTCGATCGCGTTGGCGCTGGTGGCAGGAGGGCGGGCGCGCATGGGGGAGCGGCTGTTCGTGCCGATGCCGGGGGGCGGGGTGGCGGTGCAGGTGGTGGCGCCGGTGTTTCTCGATCCGGCGGGTGAGCGTTTGGATGGTTGAGATCGTCGAGGCGGCGGCGGCGCGGCGTTTTGTCTTGCGCGGCGATGCGGCGGTTGCGGCCAAAGCCGGCGAGGTGTTGGGCGTTGGTCTGCCGTTGGCGCCGCATGGTGTCGCTGAGGCCGGTGGGCGGGCGGCGTTGTGGCTGGGACCGGACGAGTGGCTGTTGCTGGCGGTCGATGGCGATCTTGTGGATTTCGCGGTGGGGATGGCGGGTTTGCCGCATAGCCTGGTTGAGGTTTCGGATGGCTATGTGGCGCTGGTCCTGCGCGGGCCGGGCGCGGCGCGGATATTGTCGGCCGGGTGTCCGCTGGACCTGCATCTTTCGGCGTTTCCGCCGGGCATGGCCACCCGCACCGTGTTGGGCCGGATTGGCGTCACGCTATGGCGCCGGGGAGCGGAGGAATGGCGGGTCGAGCTGGGCCGATCGCTGCTCGGCTACGCCCGCGCCTTTCTCACCGAAGCATCGCGCGGCCAGCCAAATGGATAAAAGTTTTTGCTTCTTTTTTCAAAAAGAAGCGCTTGCCTGCGTCACCCCTTGAGCCTGGCAAACACCTGCCGGTCCTTGTTGTCGCGCATCAGCATGGTGAAGCCAGGGATGGTCTCCAGGCCGAGTCCGAGCGGCATGCCGGTCTCCTCGTCGGCGACGACCTTGGCGTAGGCCACGCCGGAGAATTTCTCCCACTTGCCGGCAGGTTTCTTGACTTCGATGTTCACCACGGTGGCTTTCAGCGCCATGCGCACGATTGCTTCCTTGGGCGACGATGGCTTGGTCAGGCTGGGTTGTCCGGCGATGATCTGCCAGCCATTGGCCAGCGCCCAGGCGGTGAGTTCGTCGCGGTTCATCGGGAAATCCTTTTGCAGGCTCGTGCCAGGAGGCCTTGCGGCGGCTGAAATTGCAACAGTCGTGGCATGGCCCTAGGGTGCGGTGCAGCAAGCCGGTTGTATGCGCCCCTGCCGACGGTGATCTGAACCGCCTTGGGGGTGCTATTGCCGGAGATTGGGTGATTTCCTGCCGCGGCGCATGGCGGGAAGGGGAGGCATTGGCGATGGACATGACCGAGAGGGCCGACTTGCCTGCGCGGCAGGGGCTTTATGATCCGGCCAACGAGCACGACGCGTGCGGCGTTGGCTTTATCGCGAATATCAAGGGCGTCAAATCGCACGACATCATTCGGCGGGGTTTGCAGATCCTGGTGAACCTTGACCATCGCGGTGCGGTCGGGGCCGATCCCCTGGTGGGCGACGGGGCTGGCTGCCTGATCCAGATTCCGGACGCATTGCTGCGGCACTGGGCGAAGGGGGCGGATATCGTGCTGCCGCCGCCGGGGCGCTATGCGGTGGCGATGTGTTTTCTGCCGCGTGACAAGGCCAGCCGGACGGTGGCCGAGGCGTTGGTTGAGAAGATGACCAAGGCCGAGGGGCAGTCGCTGCTGGGTTGGCGCGATGTGCCGACAGACACTTCGGGCCTGGGCGCGCGGGTGATCGCGACGATGCCGGTGATCCGCCAGGCGATCGTTGCCTGTAGTGCCGCGATGCGTGATCAGGACGCCTTCGAGCGCAAGATCCTGGCGATCCGCAAGCAGGTGCTGAACAACGTCCGCGAGCTCGCCACGCAGAGCCAGCAGCCGGGGATCGCCGAGCTGTACATGCCGTCGTTCAGCACCCGCACCGTGGTCTACAAGGGGCTGTTGCTGGCGCCGCAAGTGCAGAGTTTTTATGCTGATCTGCGCAACCCGATGTGCGAGAGTGCGCTGGCGCTGGTGCATCAGCGGTTTTCGACCAATACGTTTCCGTCCTGGCGGCTGGCGCATCCCTATCGCTTCATCGCGCATAACGGCGAGATCAATACAGTGCGCGGCAACGTCAACTGGATGTTTGCCCGCCGGCACTCGATGTCTTCGCCGCTGCTGGGGGCCGATCTGGATAAGATGTGGCCGCTGATCCCGCACGGGCAGAGTGACACGGCATGCCTGGACAATGCGCTGGAGATCCTGATCGCCGGCGGGTATTCGCTGGCGCATGCGATGATGATGCTGATCCCGGAGGCATGGGCGGGCAATCCGCTGATGGATCCGGAGCGGCGGGCTTTCTACGAATACTACGCGGCGTTGATGGAGCCGTGGGACGGGCCGGCGGCGATCGCCTTCACCGATGGACGGCAGATCGGCGCGACGCTGGACCGTAACGGGTTGCGGCCGGCGCGGTATCTGATCACCGATGACGACCTGGTCATCATGGGCAGCGAAACCGGCGTGCTGCCGGTGCCGGAGGAGCGCATCCTGCGCAAGTGGCGGCTGCAGCCGGGCAAGATGCTGTTGATCGACCTGGAGCAAGGCCGGATCATTGATGATGCCGAGATCAAGCAGAAGCTGGCCAGCGAGCATCCGTATGAGGATTGGCTGAAGGCGACGCAGGTGAAACTGGAAGACCTGCCGGAGGCGGAGGAGCCGAATGGGGCGTCGCACGACAATGCCAGCCGGCTGAACCGGTTGCAGGCGTTCGGCTATACCCAGGAGGACATGCAGTTCTTCCTGGAGCCGATGGCGCGCGAGGGTGATGACCCCCTGGGCTCGATGGGCACCGACACGCCGATCGCGGTGTTTTCAAAGAAGCCAAAGCTGCTCTACAATTACTTCAAGCAGAACTTCGCCCAGGTCACCAACCCGCCGATCGATTCGACGCGCGAAGAGCTGGTGATGTCGCTCGTCAGCATGATCGGGCCGCGGCCGAACCTGCTCGGTCATCACGCCGGCACGCATTACCGGCTGGAGGTGAGTCAGCCGGTTTTGACCAATGCCGAACTGGCCAAGATCCGCCATATCTCGTCGCAGATAGGCGGCGCGTTCCGGGCCGCCACCGTCGATGCCACCTGGCCGGCGAGCGAGGGCGCCGCCGGACTTGAAAAGGCCGTCGAGCGCATCTGCCGCGAAGCCACCGATGCCGTGCTGGCCGGGCGCAATATCCTCATTCTGTCGGACCGCGCCGTCTCGTCCGAACGCATCGCGGTGCCGGCGCTTCTGACCACCGCCGCGGTGCATCATCATCTGATCCGCCAAGGCCTGCGCACCGGCACCGGCCTGGTGGTGGAAACCGGCGAAGCGCGCGAGGTGCATCATTTCTGTGCCCTGGCCGGCTACGGCGCCGAGGCGATCAACCCGTACCTGGCGTTCGATACGCTGGAGGAGTTGCGGGTTTCCGAAAACATGAAGCTGACAGCTTACGAAGTACAAAAGAACTTCATCAAGGCGATCGGCAAGGGAATCCTCAAGGTGATGTCCAAGATGGGCATCTCGACCTACCAGTCCTATTGCGGCGCTCAGATCTTCGACGCCGTCGGCCTGTCCAGCGCGTTTGTCGAGAAATGCTTCACCGGCACTGCCACCACCATCGAAGGTGCTGGGATGGCCGAGATCGCTGCCGAAACGGTGCTGCGCCACCGGCAGGCGTTCGGTGACGAACTGGTCTATCGTGATCAGCTTGACCCCGGCGGCGATTATTCGTTCCGCCTGCGCGGCGAAGACCACGTCTGGGCGCCGGATACGGTGAGCGATTTGCAGCACGCGGTGCGGGGCAACTCACAGGATGCCTACCGCCGCTTCGCCGCCCGCATCAACGACCAGGGCGCGCGTGACCCCACCGGCCGTCTGTTGACCATCCGCGGCCTGATGGAGTTCCGCAAGGCCGAGGCGGTGCCGCTGGATGAGGTGGAGCCAGCCAGCGAGATCGTCAAGCGTTTCGCCACCGGCGCCATGAGCTTCGGCTCGATCTCGCGCGAGGCGCACACCACGCTGGCGATCGCGATGAACCGCATCGGCGCCAAGTCAAACACCGGCGAGGGCGGCGAGGAAGCCGACCGCTATGTCCGCATGGCCAACGGCGATTCCATGCGCTCGGCAATCAAGCAGGTGGCATCAGGCCGGTTCGGTGTCACCATCGAATACCTGGTCAATGCCGACGATATCCAGATCAAGATGGCCCAAGGCGCCAAGCCCGGCGAGGGCGGCCAGTTGCCCGGCCACAAGGTGGACAAGAACATCGCCCGGGTGCGCTATGCCACGCCCGGCGTTGGGTTGATTTCACCGCCGCCGCATCATGACATCTATTCGATCGAAGATCTGGCGCAGCTGATCCACGACCTGAAGAACGCCAACCCGCGCGCCCGCATCTCGGTAAAGCTGGTCTCGGAAGTCGGCGTTGGCACGGTTGCCGCCGGTGTCTCCAAGGCGCGCGCGGACCACGTAACCATCTCGGGTTACGAGGGCGGCACCGGTGCTTCGCCGCTGACCTCGCTGACCCATGCCGGCTCGCCGTGGGAAATCGGCCTGGCCGAAACGCAACAGACTTTGGTGCTGAACGGCCTGCGCGGACGCATCGCGGTGCAGGTCGATGGCGGCCTGCGCACCGGGCGCGACGTGGTGATCGGGGCGTTGCTGGGAGCGGATGAATTTGGTTTCGCAACGGCGCCGCTTATCGCCGCCGGCTGCATCATGATGCGCAAGTGCCATCTCAACACCTGCCCAGTCGGCATTGCGACGCAGGACCCCGTGCTGCGCGCACGCTTCACTGGCACGCCGGAGCACGTCATCAACTACTTCTTCTTCGTCGCCGAGGAAGTGCGTGAGCTGATGGCGAAACTCGGGTTTCGGAACATTAACGAGATGATCGGTCGCGTCGACCGGCTCGACATGCGCCGGGCGCTGGACCACTGGAAGGCCGCCGGCGTCGATCTCGCGCGCATTCTGCACCAGGTACCGGCGCGCGCCGACGTGGCGATCTGGAACAGCGAGCGCCAGGTGCACAACCTCGAGCGCGCGATGGATATCGAGCTGATCGCCGCCGCCCGGCCGGCTCTCGAGAAGGGCGAGCGCGTCCGCATCAGCCGCGATATCCGCAACGTGCATCGTACTGTGGGGACCATGTTGTCCAATGAAGTGGCCCTGCGCCGCGGCCATGCCGGCCTGCCTGCCGGCACGATCGAGATCGCGCTGCGCGGCACCGCCGGGCAGAGCCTGGGTGCTTTTCTCGCCCACGGCATCACGCTGGATCTGCAAGGCGATGCTAACGACTATGTCGGCAAGGGTCTCTCCGGCGGGCGCGTCATCGTGCGCCAGCCGGCGGCCACCACGCGCGACCCGGCGGAGAACATCATCGTTGGCAACACGGTCTTGTACGGCGCTATTGCTGGTGACGCCTATTTCCAGGGTGTCGCCGGGGAACGCTTCGCGGTGCGCAACTCGGGGGCCGTGGCTGTTGTCGAGGGCACCGGGGACCATGGTTGCGAATACATGACCGGCGGCGTTGTGCTGGTGCTCGGCGAAACCGGGCGCAACTTTGCCGCCGGCATGTCGGGCGGCATCGCCTATGTGCATGACCCAAACAGCCGTTTTTCCGACATGGCCAACAAGGCGATGGTCGACCTCGAAAAGCCCGGCAAGGACGATACGGCCGACGATCCGCAAGCCCCGGTGGCCGAGCCGCGATCGGTCACCGACAATGGCATGGGTGACCCCCTGCGCTTTGACGCGCAGCGCTTGCGCATCCTGGTTGAGCGCCATGCCAGGTTGACCGGTTCGGGGAAGGCAAAGGCATTGCTGGCCGACTGGGAGACGGCGCTGGGTCAGTTTGTCAAAGTGATGCCGCGCGACTATCGCCGTGCGATGCTGGAGCTGCGCGCCGAGCGCGCGGCTCTTGCGGTCGCGGCGCAGTAAGGGGGAGGGGACCATGACCAAGCCCACCGGTTTCCTGGAGATCGAGCGCCGCGAGCGCGGTTACCGCCGCGTCGCCGAGCGTGTCGCCAGCTACGACGAATTCATCGTGCCACTCGGCGATGAGGGTACCGCCGCGCAGGCCACCCGCTGCATGGATTGCGGGATCCCGTTCTGTCACAACGGCTGCCCAGTCAATAATTTGATTCCTGACTGGAACAACCTGGTGCAGCGTGGCCAGTGGCAGTCCGCGCTGTCAATGTTGCATTCTACCAATAATTTTCCGGAGTTTACGGGTCGCGTCTGCCCGGCGCCGTGCGAAGCGGCATGTACGTTAAACATCGACAACAACTCGGTGACCATCAAGTCGGTGGAATGCGCCATTGTCGACAAGGGCTGGGAGGAAGGCTGGATCCTGCCGCTGCCGCCGAGCACGCGAACCGGTAAGCGCGTGGCCGTGGTCGGTTCCGGTCCGGCCGGCCTCGCCGCCGCCCAGCAATTGGCCCGTGTTGGCCACGCGGTCACGGTCTTTGAGAAGTCCGACCGGATCGGTGGTTTGTTGCGCTACGGCATTCCCGACTTCAAGATGGCCAAGCCGCTGGTCGATCGCCGCATGGAACAAATGACCGCCGAGGGGGTGGAGTTCCGCACCCGCGTGGAAGTCGGACGCGATGTCACCTTGGCCTCGTTGCCGGAACGCTTCGACGCAGTGATCCTGGCCGGCGGGGCAGAACAGCCGCGTGACCTCGACGTCGCCGGCCGCACGCTGGACGGCATCCATTTCGCCATGGATTTCCTCACCCAACAGAACAAGCGCAATGCCGGCGACAGCGAGGCGGTGGCAGCCCCAGGCGGTACTTTGACCGCGAAGGGCAAGCACGTCGTGGTCATCGGCGGCGGCGACACCGGCAGCGACTGCATCGGGACGTCGATCCGCCAGGGTGCGGCTTCGGTGGTGCAGCTGGAGATCATGCCGCAACCGCCGGAGATGGAGGACAAGGCGCTGACTTGGCCGAACTGGCCGCTCAAGCTGCGCTCCAGCCATGCCCACGAGGAGGGTGCGGCCCGCGACTTTGCGGTTCTGACCAAACGGGCGGTCGGTGTGCATGGCCGGGTCGAGGCGCTGGAATGCGTCCGCGTCGAGTGGGCCCGCGGTCAAGGCGGGCGCATGACGATGCAGGAAGTCGCCGGCAGCGGCATTCGACTGCAAGCCGACCTTGTGCTGCTCGCTATGGGTTTCACCGGGCCGCGCGTGCCTGGATTGGTCGAACAGTCGGGTGCAGCCCTGGATCCGCGTGGCAATGTGCAGGCCAATGATCTCGACTATCGCACCAGCCAGGCGAAAATCTTTACCGCCGGCGATATGCGACGCGGGCAGTCGCTGGTGGTCTGGGCCATTCGCGAGGGGCGGCAATGTGCGCGGGCGGTGGATGAGGCGCTGATGGGGCGGACGTTGCTGCCGAGGTAAGGAAGGCCTTCTTTTTCTGTAGAAAAAGAAGCAAAAAGACTTTCATCCATTTGCCGACATGTAGATCCGGTCTAAATGGACGAAAGTTTTTTGGTTCTTTTTTTCAAAAAAGAACACCTTCTTTCTACGCTGCTACTGCCGCTAGTCGAAGCGCCTGGGTGCCATACCCATAGACATCCATGCGCAGCACCGCGTGGGTCACGCTGGCATGCAGATGCTCGGCTGCGCCGCCACCGCCGGCGCCCATCGCGACGAACAGCGGCAGGAGATGCTCCTCGGTCGGGTGATTGCGTGCGCCATTCGGGTTCAGCGTGCGATAGGCCAGCAGGTCATCGATCCGTCCTGCCCGCAGGGCCGCGTCGGTCCAGGTGGCGAAGTTGCTGACCCAGTCGGGCTCGAAACCCGGCGGCCTGCCGTGGAAGCCGCGCAATTCCATCAGGTTGTGGGTGAAGGCGCCGGAGCCGAGTACCAGCACGCCCTCGTCGCGCAGCGATTCCAACGCCTGGCCCAGTCGCAGGTGATGCTCGGGGCCGAGATGGGTCTGGATGGAGAGTTGCGCCACCGGAATGTCGGCTTGGGGATACATCAGCATGAGCGGGACCCAGGCGCCGTGGTCCAGACCGCGTTCCAGGTCGATGGTGGCGCGGATGCCGGCCGAGCGCAGCAGCGAGGTGGTAGCCGTGGCGATGTCCGGGGCCGGCGGGGCCGGGTAACGGATGTCGTAGAGGGCGGAGGGGAAGCCGCGGAAGTCGTGGATGGTGGCATTGGCGGCCGGCGCGCTTACCTCGGGGGACTCGGTCTCCCAATGGGCGGAGGCAATCAGGATGGCGCTGGGCCGGCCATAGGAGGCGTCGATCCGGGCGCCGAGGGCGGCCAGGAAATCGCGGGCGGCGACGTCGTCGAGCGGTAGGGTGGGGGCGCCGTGGCTGAGGAAGATGGCGGGTTGTTTCATGGGAGGCTTTCGTCAAAGAAGGCTTTGTCGGCTTCGGCGAGGTGGATTTGGGCGCGGCCGATGTCGAATTCCACCCCGAGGCCTGGCGCGTCGGGCACGGTGATGAAGCCGTTCTGGACGGGCGGCAGGCCGGTGAGGATGTCGGTCCACCAAGCGGGGCGGGTCGCGGGGAGTTCGAAGGCGATGTAGTTGTCCGGCAGGGCAGCGCAGACCTGGACGAGGGCGGCGGTGCCGAGGAGGCCGTTGGCGATGCCGTGCGGGGCGATCATGACGCCGTGGAGGTCGGCGTATTCGGCGACCCATTTCAGTTCGGCGAGGCCGCCGATGTCACAGGGGTCGGGGCCGATGACGCGGACGGCTTTGATTTCGATCAGGTCGCGAAAATTCTGGCGCAGGTAGATCTGTTCGCCGGTGTGGGTGGGGGTTGAGGTGGCGCGGGTGATTTCCCGATACAGGTCGGCGGAGACGTGGGGGGAGTAGTCGCCGGTGATCATGTCCTCCATCCAAAGCAGGTTGAAGGGTTCCAGGGCGCGGGCGAGGCGGATGGCGTCGGGGACGGTCATGCCGGGGCCGCAATCGAGGGCAAGGCCGATGTCTTCGCCGAGGACGTGCTTCATGGCGGCGACGCATTCGACGATGTGGGACAGGGCGCGCTCGGTCAGCATGCCGCGGTCGATCCAGGAGTGGAACGGGGTCGGGCGGTGCTCGCCGAGGTGGAAGTTGGGGATGGCGCGGCGCATGCCGGAGTGGAAGCCGATGCCTTGCTTGACGATGGTGAATCCGTGGGGGGCGGCTTTCATGGCGGCGACGGAGGCGGCGTAGTCTTCGGGGTTGAAGCTGGTCATGGGGGAGCGGACGCCGCCGTTGTAGACGCGGACGCGGTCGCGGATTTTGCCGCCGAGGAGTTTGTGGATGGGCAGGCCGGCGGCTTTGCCGGCGAGGTCCCACAAGGCGATTTCGATGGCGCTGACGGCGGCACCCCAGGGTTTGAAGGCGCCGCGGGGGCGGAGCTTGATCATGATGCGTTCGACCAAAGTGGGGTCTTCGCCGATCACGGCTTCGCGCAGCATGGCGAGGTGGGGCTTGATGTAGGGCTTGGTGTGTTCGACCGGGCCGTAGCCACTGAGGCCGGCATCGGTGAGGATGCGGATGATCGGGTTTTCGCCGATGATGGCGCAGCGTATGTCGGTGATCTTCATACGTGCAATCTGCCATTGGGGTGACGGATTGCGAAGCTTGGGTTGAGCGGGGAGTGGCGGCGATGGGGTATGAGTTTGTCCGGGTGGAGGTTGAGGGGCCGGTGGGGACGCTGGTGTTCAACCGGCCGCAGGTGCTGAACGCGTTTCACAATGAGGCGATGGATGAGTGCCGGGCGGCGCTGATCGAGTTGGCCGAGGATGAGCGGGTGCGGGCGATCCTGGTGCGCGGGGAGGGGCGGGCGTTTTCGGCGGGGTTCGACATGAAGGCCTCCGCCGAGCGGGACCAGTCGACGGTGGAGCTGGTGCGGCGGCAGATGGAGCGGCAGTTCGATTTCATCATGGCGTTCTGGGATTGTCCGAAGCCGACGATCGCGCTGGTGCATGGGTTCTGCATGGCGGGCGCGTTCGAGGTGGCGCTGGCGTGTGACATCACGATTGCGGCGGAGGGGACGCGGTTTGGCGAGCCGGAGGTGCGGTTCGGGACGGGGATCGTGGCGATGCTGTTGCCGTGGGCGGTTTTGCCGAAGCATGCCAAGGAGATGCTGTTGACGGGGAACGACAAGATGGATGCGGCGCGGGCGCATGCGATCGGGATTGTCAACCATGTGGTGCCGGGGGAGGCGCTGTTGGGGTTTGGGCGGGGGATGGCGATGGATATCGCGGCGGCGGCGGGGCCGAGCGTGTTCTTCACCAAGCGGGCGATGAACCGGACCTATGAGATCATGGGGATGCGACAGGCGCTTTTGGCGAGCTTGGATATTGATATCATTTTGAATTCTACGCCGAGTGCGGAGAAGACGGAGTTCGGAAGGTTGCGGCGGGAGGTGGGGCTGAAGGCGGCGCTGGCGTGGCGGGATGCGCGGTTTTCGGATGGGAAGGTGGAGAAGTAATTTTTATAACGGAATGAATAGGGGCGTGAGTCGGCGGCCCCTGGTGGGGGGTGATTTCAGCGTGGTGCGGGGCAGGCGGGGGGCGGGGCTCGGGCGGGGCGGGTGTTGCGGCGCGGTGGCGTGGGGCGGGGGGACGGGCGCATGCCGCGATTGCGGATGCCGGGGAGAATCCAGTCGGGGAAGCGGCCAGTTTCGATGAACTCGGCGTGCGGGGCGCGGCCGATGGTGGGCATGGTGGTGGCGTGGGGGGCGGGGGCGCGGTTGGCCGGGGTGTTGGGGGAGAGGAACCAGGCGGCTTCGGTCCGGCCGAAGAGGCGGAGGAGCAGGGCGAGGATCAGGGCCGCCATGCCGGCAGCGCGCACGCGCGACTCCCCGGCGTCGCCCCGGAGGGCGGCGTGGAGGCAGGCGATCGCGGCGGGCTGGGTGGAGGACGGAATAGGCATTCATGGATAATATACCGTTATGGCGTTCGATGGAAGGAAAAATTTAATTTTTAGGGAAATTTTTTTGATACGGCTGTCGGTGAGCTTCCGGAGGGTTTGCCGGGGGCGGTGGTGTATGGTGGTGGGAGGCGACATTCGGCAGGGAGACGGGCGATGAGCGATGTGGTGATCCGACGGGCTGAGAGCCGGGCGACGAAGGTGGCGCCGGGGAGGAGCTTTACCGGGGTGGTGTTGCAGGATTCGCTGGCGGTGCCGGTGGCGCCGTCACGGACGAGTGCGACGCTGGTGACATTCACGCCGGGGGCGCGGACGAATTGGCATACGCATAAGACGCGGCAGATTTTGGTGGCGACGCAGGGGACGGGGATGGTTCAGGTGCGGGGCAAGCCCGGGCAGGTGCTGCGGGCGGGGGATGTGGCGGAGGTGCCGGCGGAGGTGGTGCATTGGCATGGGTCGATTGCCGGGCACCTGTTTGCGCATATCTCGTTCATTGAGAGCGATGGGGCGGATAATACGACGTGGTTGGAGGCGGTGGAGGAGGGGGAATATCGGGGGGTGGCGGTGGCGGGGTGAGGGGGCCAATGCGCAGGGCGTTGCACGCTATTGGCTAGCAATGCTGGTGGGGCTGCGCGTATACTCGGGGCATGAGCGGCACCAATTCCGAGGTTTTGGACTTCCTGCGCGCCAATTTCGCCCGCGTGCATGAGCGGCTTGACGGCCTGACCGCCGACATGGCCAGCGTGAAGTCGCGGCTGGCCGGGCTGGAAGCGGCGATCGGGCATGTTCAGGTCAGCGTGGCTGAACTGCATGGGCGCATTGACCGGGTTGAGGGGCGGATTGATCGCATCGACCGGCGGCTGGAGCTGGTTCAGGCGCCGTAGTTGAGCTGCGCTGGCGGTGCAGGGGGCGGGCATGGTTGAGTTCGAGGGGCTGGTTCGGCAGGTTGAGGCGATGGTCGAGGACGGCGGGCGAGCGCCGGGGTTTGATGCGCGAGGGTGGTTGGTGCGGTGGATGACGACCCCCGTGCCGGCTTTGGGCAATGTCAGGCCGGTTGATTTGATGGGGACGGTGGAGGGCCGGAGTCTGGTGTCGCAAACGCTGACACAGATCAGGAGTGGCGCTTACGCGTGAGTGTGGTCGCGAGAGATATATCATTATCTGATAAGTGAATGAGTAGTGAGCGCGGCCCATCGCTCGATGCGGGAGAAGGGCGTGATTCGATGAAGACGATGAAGATCGGCATTGCCTCGCATGAGGAATTCAAGGCGCGGACGATGGCGATAGCGCGCGGCGAAGTGGTGCCGAGGGCGGATGAGCCGAAGGTCTGGTTTCCGTCGACGGAGAGTTTTGCGCGGGTTCTGTCGCAACGGAACCGGGCGTTGCTGGCGACGATTGTGGAGACGCATCCGGGGTCGTTGCAGGAGCTGGCGGAGCGGACGGGGCGGAAGGTTTCGAACCTGTCGCGGACGTTGCGGACGATGGAGCGGTATGGGTTTGTCAGCCTGCACAAGGGGGCGCGGGGGCGGATACGGCCTGAGGTGCCGTTTCAGGCAATTTCGCTGGAGTTGATGCTGATTTGAGTTGGGCGGGATCGGGTCTAGCTAGCGGCAGATTTTCCCGGCTCGGTCGGCGGTGTTGGTGGTGCCTTCGGTGCTGGGGCCGAAGGCGTTCAAGACGCTGATCAGCCCGCCGCTTGGTGTGGAAATTAAGAGTTCTCGGTCAATTCCGGAGGCTTGCCACTCCTCCTTATGGATTCCCCTGTCGATTTTATTGCGTCGGAAAGTGGTCCAAGTTGAGCTGGGCCCGAGTGGCTCGAACTATGCGCCAAATGTTCGAGGCGGTCTGATGGGAGACTAGACAAAGAATGGAGGAGTCGTCGAAAAGCACCCGACCGATCCTTCACAACTTCTACGTTCTCGCCCATCATGGCGAGAAACTCGCGAACATCTCCCGTACTCGGGAGAAATTCTCTCCGGTCGAATTTTTCCGCGAGGATGAGTAAATTCGCGTGTGCAGTCCCTGTTGCTCTCAGCTTATTGACCTGTTCGATGGCTGTCGGCTTTCTGGAGTGCAATGGCGGTAGGAAGGCACGATCTCGGGATACGTGGCGAGGCCTATCGGCAAGCTGGGCAAGGGTGCGTCGGACCTCTTCATATCCCCACTCATCCACGAGAAGTTCCATCATGTTGGATAGGAGCTTTCGATGCTGTGTCATATCAACCCTCCGGGATTTCCAAACTAAAGGCCAACGGATTTAAAAAACTCATCGGCAAAAAGATAAAATATAGCGGCATTTCCGGAGTAACTGTTGTCTCCGCGCATGAGTTTCGGAAACCCGCGAGAGTGGGGAATTTGATTCTCGTAGATAGGCCAGTTATTTTTGGCCGACTCGGATTCGATTTCGGAGAGCGCCCTAGCCTTTTCGGGTCCACCATCGTTGCCACCATGATAAAAGGCATTGTTGATGACCACGCCGCAGACATCAATTTGATGGCTACGATTTTGATTCCTGAAATTAACGAGAGATTCTTGGAGCAAAGGGAATCCTATCGTTGCAAAATATTCAGGCTTTACAGGGACGAGCACGGTTCCTGAGGCGTGATATGCAGACGTTGTAAGTATGGATTCTGTCGGAGCACAATCGATAATTATCAAATCTTTGTGGCTAAAATTTGCTACGAGGAAGCGTGCTAAAACACGCGGGTCGGGCCGCACGGCACCGAGGAGATTGTCAGAAAAATCAAAGCGAGAAGGAATCAACTGTAACGATCTGCCCGAGGCTTGCCCTATCGTTTCAACGCCATCCAAAGCACCAAGGGCACTGGGGCTGACGGCCTTCCCTCTTGGAGGGCGGTAGCCGTTAAAGATTTCCACAATTGAAGATCTACGTTTCTTAAGAAAATTAGAGTAGTCACTGTGCATCAGCGCTTGGCTCAGATTAGCCTGTGGGTCAAGATCAACGGCGAGGACGTCGAGATTGCGTCGTGTAAATGCCCTACGCGCTAGTAATGCGGAAATTGTCGATTTCCCGACACCCCCCTTTAGGTTAATGATGCACACGGAAACTGGACCGGCGACTCTGGACATCGTATATTGTTCCTAACTCTTGCCTATATGTTACGAATTAGATTCGACATCACATACTATTGAAAGTCTCGACTCCTGTTCGGGTCATGGTCAAATGGCGGTGACGATCTTACGCGAATTGGGCAAGTTTGAACATGACTGCCTGCGTGGTGCAGGAACGGCTTTCGCGACGCTATTTTCGGTGAGCCTGTCTATCTGTATGATTTGATTACGTTCAGACGCCGATCATAGAACGGCCCCGGGGCGACAATCTGCTAAATTCACGGGGTCTGGGGCCGCCGGCCCCAGCGGGTCGAGGGCAGAGCCCTCGCCTTTCTGCCGCTTGTCTGCCTTCAGGGGCCGCCGATGGTGCCGGCTTTGTGGAGGGCGTCGACTTCGGAGTCCGAATATCCGGCGCCGCGGAGGATTTCGCGGCTGTGTTCGCCGTGTTCGGGGTGGCGGTTGGCGGGGACTTTGTTTTCGCCGGTGATGGTGAAGGGGGAGTCGACGGTGAGGAGGGTGCTGTCGCCCATGGGTTTTAGGATGCCGGCGGCGCGGGCTTGGGGGTCGGCGGCTGCTTCTTCGACGGTTCCGACGATGCCGAAGGTCAGGCCGGCTTCGTCGAGGGTTTTGCGCCAGTGGGCGAGGGGGTGTTGGGCGAAGGCGGTGTCGAAGATGAGTTGGAGGGCTCGGGCGTTGGCGCGGCGGGTGTCCATGTCGAGGAAGCGGGGGTCGGCGGTGAGCTCGGGGTGGCCGATGGCGCGGGCTAGGGCGGGCCATTGGCGGTGTTCGCTGGTCAGGGCGAGGAGGAAGTGCCGGCCGTCGCCGGCGGTGTAGAGGCCGCCGAGGGGGCGGGTGGTTTCTTCGCGGGGGGGGCGGAGCGGGGTTGGGGCGCCGACGAGGGCGGCCTGGACTAAAAAAGCGTTGGCCCAGAGGCCGGAGGCGAGGAGGGAGGCTCGGACTTCGCCGCCGAGGCCGGTTTTTTCGCGGCGGTAGAGGGCGGTGAGGATGCCGCCGTAGAAGGCCATGCCGGTGGGGTGGTCGCCCATGCCGGCGACGGAGCCGGCGGGGAGGACATGGGCGCCGGAGCGGACCTGGTCCATGAGGCCGGAGCGGGCCCAGTAGGCGGTGAGGTCGAAGCCGGTTTTGGCGGCTTCTTCGCCTTCTTCGCCGTAGGCGGTGAAGGAGCCGTAGATGAGGCGGGGGTATTTTTCGGCGAAGTCGCTGTATCGGACTTTTAGGCGTTCGCGGACGGGGAGGGGCAAATTCGTGATGAAGATGTCGGTGGTGGCCATGAGGCGTTCGAGGACTTCGCGGCCGGCGGGGGCTTTGAGGTCGATGGCGAGGCCTTTTTTGTTTCGGTTGTCGACGAGGTAGGGGTAGTTGATGGGGGATTGGGGGAGGCCGGGGCGGGTGTGGGCGAGGCGCCAGGGTTCGCCTTCGGCGGGGGCTTCGATCTTGATGACCTCGGCGCCGTAATCGCCGAGGACGGTGGCGGCGGTGGGGGCGGCGATGTAGCTGGCGCAGTCTATGACTTTGAGACCGGCGAAGAGGGGCGTTTCACCGGGCATGCGGCGGCTCCTTGGGTGTTTCCTTGGGGGTATCGTGACGCGGGGCGGGGATGTGTCAATCGGGGGGGAGACAGGGGAGGCAAGGGGCAGGAAGGAAGGATCTTCTTTTTTGAAAAAAAGAAGCAAAAAACTTTTCTGGATAAGGGTGGGGAGGGAGGACGGAGAGCCCCCTCCGGCTCCCGCCGCCAAGCGCGAGGGGAGAGAAGGAAGGAAGCGTGGATCCTTCGCTTCGCTCAGGACAAGGTTTTTTTGCTTCTTTTTTGTAGCAAAAAGAAGACGCTTGCTGCCGGCTGGCTTGAGATGTTGACAATCGGCGGCGGGGGCTGCGGAATCACTGGGGGAACGTCCCGCGAGGGGAAGGCATGGCTGCGACCAAGGGCGCGATTGATTGCGACATCCATCCGGCGGTGCCGAATGCGCGGGTGTTGCTGCCGTATATGGACGAGTATTGGCGCGAGCATATGCTGCGGCGGGGGCTGGAGCGGGAGAATTTCGACCTGATGGCGTATCCGCCGGCGGCACCGATTAATGTGCGGCCGGATTGGAAATTGGAGAAAGGGCCGGCGGGGAGTTCGCTTTCGGATATGCAGGCGCATGTGCTGGACCCGATGGGGACGGGGATTGCGATCTGCAATGTGTTGCATGGCGCGCAGGCGTTGATGTCGGAGGATTTGTCGGCGGCTTTTTGCCGGGGGGTGAATAATTGGGTGGCGGCGGAGTGGCTGGATCGGGATCCGCGGCTTAGGGCGTCGATCTTGGTGCCGCAGCATAGTGGGGAGTTGGCGGCGGAGGAGATCGAGCGGCTGGCGGGGGATCGGCGGTTTGTGCAGGTGCTGATGCTGTCGATGGCGGAGTTGCCGTTGGGGCGGCGGCAGACCTGGCCGATTTATCGGGCGGCGGAGAAGCATGGGTTGCCGATCGGGATTCATGCGGGGTCGACGTTTCGGCATCCGCCGAGTGCGGGGGGGTGGGGGTCGACGCTGCTGGAGGATTATATCTCGTATGCGGAGGGGTTTGCCGGGGCGTTGAATTCGTTGCTGGCGGAGGGGGTGTTTCAGAAGTTTCCGGATTTGATGGTGGTTTTGTTGGAGTCCGGGGTGACGTGGCTGCCGGCGAGCATGTGGCGGATCAACAAGACCTGGCGCGGGGTGCGCAGTGAGGTGCCGTGGTTGAACAAGCTGCCGGCGGATATCATTCGGGCGCGGGTGCGGCTGACGATGCAGCCGTTGGATGAGCCGCCGGATGCGGCTGGGTTGACGGCGGTGCTGGAGCAGCTGGGCAGTGAGGATATGCTATTGTTTGCCAGTGATTATCCGCATTGGCAGTACGATGGCGATGACGTGGTGCCGGCGGGCATTCCTGAGGGGATGCTGCGAAAGATGATGATTGATAACGCGCTTGCGACTTATCCTCGGCTCAGGGCCGCATAGAAAGAGAATGGAGACGACGCCATGAACGTGACGCTCCGCGAAACGCGTATTGAGTCCCCCGGTCAGCAGCATCTGGGGTTTGTGGATTGCGATGTGCATCCGTTTTTTCGCACGCCGGCGGATTTCGATCCGTTTTTGTCGGCGCGGTGGCGGGAGCATCGGGTGACGATCGGCAACCGGTCGCGGCAGCCGTTGCACAAGGGGTCGCTGTATCCGCGGATGTCGCCGGGGAACGGGATGCGGATGGATGCCTGGCCGAAGGATGGCGGGCCGCCGGGTAGCGATCTCTCCATGATGCGCGAGCAGTTGTTGGATTTGTTCGACGTGCGGTATGGGCTGTTGGCGCCGCTGGTGGGCGGGGCGGCGGCGGAGCGGAATGTGGATTTTGGCGCGGCGATGGCAGTCGCGGTGAATGAGTGGCAGTGCGCGGTGTTCTGCGATCCGGAGCCGCGGTTGAAGGCGAGCGTGCAGATCACGCTGGAGCATGAGGACGCGGCGATTGCCGAGATCGAGCGGCGGGCGGGCGATCCGCGGTTTGCCCAGGTGAATATTCCGCCGCGCGGGTTGGAGCCGTTGGGGCGGCGGCGGTATCGGAAGATCCTGGCGGCGTGTGCGGCGAACGGGTTTCCGATTTCGCTGCATCTCGGGGGGACGAGCGGGCATGCCTCGACCGGCGGGGGGTGGGCGAGTTTCTATCATGAGGAGCACCCGTCTTACGTGCAGTCGATGCAGACGCTGGTGACGTCGTTGATTTGCGAGGGGGTGTTTGAGGAGATCCCCGATTTGAAGGTGGTGATGGTGGAGGGCGGGTTTGGCTGGCTGCCGGCGTTGGGCTGGCGGATGGACAAGACCTGGCGGCGGCTGTCGGCGGAGGCGCCGCTCAAGATGGCGCCGAGCGAGTACATGAAGAAGCATTTCTGGGTGACGACGCAGCCGATGGAGGAGCCGGAACGGGCGGACGACATGCTGCAGACGATCGAGTGGATCGGGCCGGACCGGGTGATGTTCTCGACCGATTATCCGCATTGGGACCAGGATGATCCGCGTTACGCGTTCAAGGTGAAGCTGCCGGCGGATTGGGCGCGGATGATCTATCGCGAGAATGCGCTCGCATTGTACCGCCTCGACTGATGGCGAGCCGGCATGTGGTGGCCACGGCGGATGAGATTCCGCCGGGCGGGCGGAAGATCGTTACCGTGCGCGGGCGGCAGATCGGGGTGTTCAACCTGGGGGGCGCGTTCTTCGCGCTGATCAACACTTGTCCGCACCAGGGGGCTTCGTTGTGCGAGGGGGCGATCTTGAGCCAGTTGGTGTCGCCTTTGCCCGGCGAGTACGGGCTGGCGCGGCAGGGCGAGATGATCCGGTGTCCGTGGCATTGCTGGGAGTTCGATATCCGGACCGGGCAGAGTTGGTGCGAGCCGGATGATGTGAAGGCGCGCAGCTTCAATGTTTCGGTGGAGGCTGGGGAGACTCTGGCCAAGGGACCGTTCATGGCGGAGACGGTGACGGTGAGCGTGGAGCGGAAATACGTCGTGGTGGAAATGTAGCCTGGGCGCTGGCTGGGCAAGGATATCTCAACCCGGATGATAATCGTTGCAGTATGTGGGTAGTGAAATTGTCATGCGGCAGGATAAACTGGGTTGACAGATTCGTAGCCAATCGCGTTGATCCCGTTCGACAGGCGGGGTAGCAGGATGCAGCGCTGGAATATTACTAAAATTTCGCGGATTGCCTTGGTGGCGACTGTCGCGTTTTCGACCTTGCCCGCCCGAAGTGCCGGGACGGTGCTGGCGGAACGGACCATGGTGGTGCGGCCCGGGGATACGCTGATTGGATTGCTGCTGGGTGCGGGCGTGGACCGTGATGAGGTGGAGGGCGCGGTGAGCGCCATCCGGCCGGTATTCCCCCCGCGATCGCTGCGCGTTGGCCAGGAAGTGGCGATCCAGCTCGATCCCGCACGCGATGACGCGCTGGTTGCCATGGAGGTGGAGTCGGCGCCGGGACGGACGGTTCGCGTGCGCCTGGAAGCCGATCAATGGCGGGCGGAGGAGATTGCGGAACCGCAGCAGCGCATGTTGGCGATGGCGACCGGTACGATCGATGGCGGGCTGTTTCCCGCGGCCGTGGCGGCCGGGCTTCCGCCGGGGCTGACACTGTCCGTGGTGCGGATGCTGGGCCACCAGGTCGATTTCCAGCGCGATATCCAGCCGGGTGACCGGTTCTCCATCCTGTTCGAGCGGTTTCGCGGCGATGATGGCGACGTGCTGAGCCACGGGCGGGTGCTGCATGTCGATCTCGAACTGTCGGGCAAGCGGTTGGCGTTCTGGCGCTTCGAGACGCGCGCGGACGGTGCGGACTGGTTCGATGACCGCGGCCACCGCATGCGGCGGGCTTTTTTGCGGACACCGCTGGACGGGGCCCGCGTGTCGTCGGGGTTTGGCGCGCGCAATCATCCGATACTGGGGTTCACGCAGATGCATCGGGGCACCGATTTTGCCGCACCGACGGGCACGCCGGTGTTTGCGTCGGCCAATGGCGTCGTCATCTCGGCGCAGTCCGAGGGCGGCTATGGCCGGATCGTGCGGCTGAAGCACCGGGATGGCACGGAGACGCGATACGCGCATTTGTCGCGTTTCGCGCGCGGGACGCTGCCGCGCCGGGCGGTGCGGCAGGGGGACGTGATCGGGTTCGTGGGCTCGACCGGGATGTCGACCGGGCCACATCTGCACTATGAGGTGGTGATGGCCGGACGGGCCGTTGATCCGGCGAAGCACGCGATGCGGTCAGTGGCGTTGGCCGGGCGGGAGCTGGCGGGGTTCCAGGCGGCGCGCGCGACCTTGGCGCGGTACGCGGCGCAGATCGGTCCGCGGACAGAGGTGGCGATGGCGGAGTAGGCGCCCTGCCGCGGCGTGCCCAGTGGATGCTGGTCACGCCGCTACGCGCGGGCTACGGCAGGTAGGGCAGGCCCGGTATGCCGACCTGGCTTTGCAGGATGCGTTGGGCGTCGTGCACGAACTCGACCATTTTCTGTCGGGTTGTGCGGGGGTCGATGATGTCCTGGCCGGTGGTTTCGGCGGTCAGGAAGGGCGAGGCCATGGCCTGGAGGCGGGCTTCGATTTCGGCTTTCTTGGCGGCGGGGTCTGGGGCGTCGGCGATTTCGCGGCGGTAGGCGGCGGCGACACCGCCGGTGATGTGCATGCTGCCCCAGTTGGCGCTGGGCCACGCGTAGCGGCGGAACATGCCGGAGGGGCGGTGGTGGCATTGGCCGGCGACGCCGTAGAGTTTGCCGAGGACGATGGTCAGCCATGGCATGCGGGTGGAGCAGACGATGGACACCATGCGCGCACCGGCGCGTTCGATGCCTTGGCGTTCGGCGTCGGGGCCGACCATGAAGCCGGGTTCGTCGGCGAGTGAGATCAGGGGGAGATGGAAGAGGTCGGCGAGTTGCATCAGGCGCATGGCCTTGGAGCCGGCCGCGACGTCGGTGGAGCCGCCGTTGTAGCGCGGGTTGTTGATCATGATGGCGACGGGGAAGCCGTCGACGCGGGCCAGGCCGGTGATACGGGCGCGGCCGTAGAGCGGGGCGATCTCGAAGAAGCTGTCTTTGTCGATGACGGCGTTCAGGACTTTTCGGGCGTCGTAGGTGGCGCGTTTGTTCTTCGGCATGGCGCTGAGGAGGGTTTCCTCGGTGCGCTCGGGGTCGTCGGTGATCGGGCCGCGCGGGGCCATTTCGTGGACGCTGGAGGGCAGGTAGGAGAGGAAGCGGCGGATCTGGTCGAAGGCGTCCTGTTCGGTGTCGGCCAGGTTGTCGATGCAGCCGGAGATGCGGGTGTGGATGTGGTCGCCGCCGAGTTCTTCCTTGGTGATGTCGAGGTCTAGCGCGGCCTTCACGACGGGTGGGCCGCCGGGGAAGATCTGGGTGAAGCCCTTCACCATGACGTTAAAGTGGGCGAGGCAGGCCTGGATGGCCGGCAGGCCGGCGACCGAGCCGAGGACGGCGGAGACGGTGGGGACGAGGTTCAGCAGCTTGACCTCGAGATGGGTCCAGGTGTTGCCGTCCGGCAGATAAGTGCGGCCGTAATCCTCGAAGGTGCGGACGGAGCCGCCGGCGGCGTCGAGCAGGCGGATATGCGGCAGGCGCCATTCGATCGAGCGCTCGGCGGCAGAGAGTTCCTGGCCCATGCCGCCGCGGGTGCCGCCGGAGCCGCCGCGCACGGTGAAGTCGCCGGCGGTGACGATGACCTTGCGGCCGTCGAGCTTCATCGTGCCGGTGACGAAGCCCTTGGGCAGGAAGTGCTTGAGCTTGCCGTTCTCGTAGGTGCCGTGGCCGGTCAGGCCCATGAACTCGTTGAAGCTGCCGGGGTCGGCAAGGGCGGCGAGTCGTTCGCGGACGAGGAGCTTGCCGTTCAAGCGCTGGCGGGCGATGCCCTCGGGGCCGCCCATCGCATGGGCCATGGTTTGGCGCTGCTTGAGCTCGTCGATTTCTTCCTGCCAGGACATCGGTGTTTCCTTCCCGCGGGCCGTTGCCGGTGTTGGCTCACCGGATTGTCGATATTCCCACCAAGTGTCGCGGTTCGCAATGTGCGTGAGCAAAGCAAAGCAAGGCAAGGCGAAGGGAAGGCTGGGCTCTGCCCAGACCCGCCAGGGGCCAAGCCCCTGGACCTTAAATTTTAAGGGTCCAGGGGGCTTGGCCCCCTGGTGGGTCCAGGGCCAAGCCCTGGCCTTGCCTTACGCTTGGGGCTTCGTCAGTCGGCAAACCCGACATAGCGCACGAAATGCTCATTCGGCTCGCGGTCGGCCTTGACCGTGTTGGCGGCGAATTCTTTGTTTGGGTAGCCCAGGGCGATGCAGGTCATGATGACTTCGTCATCGGGGATGGCGGCTTCTTCGCGCATGATTTCCGAGCGCATGATGCCTTGGCCGTTGATCACGGTGCCGAGGCCGCGGTTCCAGGCGGCCAGGCAGATGCCGTATGACAACGCGCCGAGGTCGAAGTGCACGACCGCGCCGGGATCGAGATTTCGGTCATAGGTCAGGACGATGGAGACTGGGGCGTCGAACTGGCGGAAGCCGCGCATCACCCAATCCTGGCGCATCACCTTGTCGGTGCGCTCGATGCCCATGGCGCCGAACAGCTTGACGGCGATGGCGACCTGGCGCTGGCGGTGCACGCCTTCGTATTCGCCGTGGCTCATGATTTCGCGGTTCGCCTTGCCGCCGCCGAGCATGGTGTCGGTATTGCGTTGGCGGACGCGTTCGAGCGGGGCGCCGGTCAGGACGTGGACGTGCCAGGGCTGGGTGTTCATCGAGGAGGGCGCGGCCTTGGCGGTGGCGATGATGTCTTCGATGACCGCGCGCGGCACCGGGTCGGGCTTGTAGCCGCGGATGCTGCGGCGTGTTTGGGCCAGTGTTTCGAAATCCATGGTGTTCCGTTGATCCCCGTGCGCGTGTTGTTGACCGGCGGAGTGTTGCATTGCGGCGGGAACAGGCCAAGCCTTGCGGCCGCCGGCATTCACGCGGCCGCCGGGGCGTGCCACGATCGGGCAGGGACTGGAAACCAGGGAGCACTTCATGCCTCGCATGACCGGCGGTGACGCCATTGTTGATTCGCTGCTGCGCCATGGCGTGGACACGCTGTTCGGGTTGCCGGGCGTGCAGATGTATGGGCTGTTCGACGCCTTTGCGCGCAATGCCAACCAGCTGCGGATCGTCAATGCGCGGCATGAGCAGACCACCGCCTACATGGCGCTGGGCTATGCGCAGTCGACCGGCAAGCCGTCGGCGTTCAGCGTGGTGCCGGGGCCTGGGGTGATGAACACGATGGGCGCGCTGTTGACCTCCTGGGGGGTGAATGCGCCGGTCATGTGCATCACCGGGCAGGTGCCGAGTGCGATGATCGGGCGCGGGCGCGGGCAGCTGCATGAGATGCCGGACCAGTTGGCGACGCTGAAGTCGATGCTGAAGTTTGCCGAGCGGATCGAGCATCCGACCGATGCGCCGCAGGTGATGGCGCGGGCGTTCCAGGCGATGATGTCCGGGCGGCCGGGGCCGGTGGCCGTCGAGATGCCGTGGGACATGTTCCCGGCGACGGCGGATGTGACGCTGATGGACCCGCTGCCGCTGCATGCCAATCCGGTGCCGGACCCGGAGAAGATTTCTGCGTTGGCCAAGCTGGTGGATGCGGCGAAGTTTCCGATCATCTGGGTTGGCGGTGGCGCGTATTCGGCGGGGCCGGAGGTGTTGGCGCTGGCCGAGAAGATCGGCGCACCGGTGGTTTCGTTTCGGACCGGCAAGGGGGTGGTGGATAGCCGGCATCCGCTGTCGCTGGGGACGGTTGCGGGGTTTGAGCTGTGGGACAAGTGCGATTTGTTGATCGGCATTGGCACGCGGCTGGATGTGCCGATGGCGCGGTGGGCGCCGTCGCCGGCGGGATTGAAGATCGGGCGGATCGATATTGATGCGGCCGAGCATCGGCGGCTGACGGTGGATGTGCCGATCGTGGCGGATGCGGCCGATGGGGCGCGGGCGTTGACGGCGGCGGTGGCCAAGCAGGCGGGTACCGAGCGGCGGGCGGCGATTGCGGCGGCGAAGGCTTCGGCGCTGGCGCAGATTTCCCGCGCGCAGCCGCAGTATTCGTTGGTGCAGGCGATCCGCGAGGCGGTGGGCGAGGATGGGCTGATTGTCGACGAGGTGACGCAGGTTGCGTACATCGCGTGGTATGGGCTGGATGTTTACAAGCCGCGGACGATGATTACCTCGGGTTTCAACGGCACGTTGGGGTATGGGTTCCCGACGGCGCTGGGGGTGAAGGTGGCGCATCCTGACAAGCCCGTGGTGTCGATTTGTGGCGATGGCGGGTTTTTGTTCGCGGGATCGGATTTGGCCACCGCGGTGCAGTTCGGCATCAACCTGGTCACCGTGGTGGTGAACAATGCCAGCTATGGCAATGTGCTGCGCGACCAGCAGCGGTTGTTCGACGGGCGGCATTCCGGCTCGGTGCTGACCAATCCGGATTTTGTCGCCTATGGCAAGGCGTTCGGTGTGGGGACGTGGCGGGTGGAGGATGCGGCCGGGTTGCGGCGGGCGTTGGGCGAGGCCTTGGCATCCAATGCGCCGGCGTTGATCGAGGTGGTCTCCGACATCACCAAGGATTATCCGCCGTACGAGTTCCACGCGCCGAAGCGCAAGTAAGGGGGCTGCCATGGCCGTTGTGATCCGGCCGCTGACGCCGGTCTTTGCCGGGGAAGTGTCTGGCGTGGATTGCCGGCAGCCGCTTGCGCCCGAAATGGTGGCGGCAATCCGGCAGGGCATGGATGATCATGCTGTGCTGGTGTTCCGCGACCAGGTGCTGAGCGACGAGGAGCAGTTGCGTTTCTCGCTGCAGTTCGGCGACCTCGAACGCAAGATCGGCAGCAATTCGATCCAGGGCACGGCGCCGGGGCCGATTCACTTTCGCACCGCCCAGGAGGCCCGTACCCTGGGGCCGGGGCTTGCGGATTTCTCCAACGTGGATCGGGCGGGAGCGCCGCTGTCTCGCGACAGCCGGGCCTTTATGTTCAAGCTGGCGGATCGGCTTTGGCATTCCGACAGCTCGTTTCGCGCGGTTTCGGCGAGTTGGTCGATCCTGACCGGGCATGCCATTCCGTCCTGGGGCGGCAACACCGAGTTCGCCGACATGCGTGCGGCGCATGATGCGCTGGACCCGCGCTGGCTGGCCGAGATCGGGAACCTGGTCTGTCATCACTCGCAGATGTACTCGCGCGGGAGGATCGGTTTCGACGAGCTGAGTGCCGAAGAGCGCATCGCCTTTGCCCCGGTGCGCCATCGTCTGGTGCGGGTGCATCCGACCAGTGGCCGCACGTCGCTGTTCCTGTCGTCGCATGCCGGGGCGGTCGAGGGTATGTCGGTCCCCGAGGCGCGGCTGCTGCTGGCCGAGCTGGCGGAGTTCGCCACCCAGCCGCGGTTTGTCTATTCGCATCCCTGGCGGCTGCATGACCTGGTGATGTGGGACAACCAGTCGACCATGCATCGTGGCACACGGTTTGATCCGGCGGAGCCGCGCGATATCCGCCAGACGCGGCTTGCCGGGGCGGGGATGACGATCGAACAGGGGTAGAACCCGCATTTCCCAGATGACCATGGATTTCCTTGTACCTTCCAGCCGAATTTGTCATTAGTATCAGCGTGTTATGGTCGGATTAGGCGCACGCAGATGGAACACCCAGCGGGTGAAGCGGATGATGGCTCCTTGCGGGTCGATTTCGACCGCCGCCTGAGGCTGGAATTCCACGGCAGCCGCATCACCTCCGACGCCGGGCTGTTGGCCTATCGGGAACTGGACGACGCACTCCAGTTGACCGATCTGGCGGGCGCGGTGTTATCGGAGTGCCGTCGCGGCAAGAACACCCGGCATCTGCTGAGCGGGCTGCTGCGCCAGTCGGTGTTCGGCCGCCTCGCCGGTTATGAGGATGTGAACGACGCCTACCGCCTGGCGCACGACCCGGCGATGCGCGCCGTGGTGGATCGCACCGGCCTGGATCGCCGGGCCGCGTCAACCAGCCAGATGGGCCGCTTTGAGACCGACTGGCTGACCAGCGGGGCCAACCGCGCCACCCTGGCCGATCTGTCCGGCGCCTGGATCGACCAAGTACACGCGCGCAAGCCGCACACGACTATCGTGCTCGACATGGACAGCAGCGTCAGCGAGACGCACGGCGCACAGGAGGGTTCTGCGTACAATGGGCACTTCGCGTGCACCTGCTATCACCCGCTGTTCGTGTTCAATCAGTTCGGCGATCTGGAGCGGTGCAGCCTGCGGCCGGGCAACGTCCACAGCGCCGCCGACTGGCGTGACGTGCTGGAGCCGGTGGTGGCGCGTTACCGACACCGGATGAAGCGCCGCTATTTCCGTGGCGACGCGGCCTACGCAAACCCCGGCATCTATGAGTTTCTTGAGGCCGAAGGCTACAAATTCTCGATTCGCCAGCCCACCAACGCAGTCCTTCAGCAACGCATCGGCTGGCTGTTGAAGCGTTCTGTCGGGCGCCCACCCAATCAGGTGCGGCGCTGCTACGCCAGCTTCAGCTACCAGGCCGGGTCATGGACCAAGCCCCGTCGGGTGGTGGCCAAGGTCGAGTGGCACCCCGGTGAGTTGTACCCGCGCGTCGGGTTCATCGTGACCAACATGACCCGCCCGGCCGATCGGGCCATCGCCTTCTACAACCAGCGAGGCACGGCGGAGCAGCACATCAAGGAAGGCAAGAACGCGATAACCTGGACGCGGCTGTCCTGCACGCGGTTCGCCGCCAATGCTGTGCGGCTGCAATTGCACGCGCTGGCCTACAACCTGGCCAACTTCCTGCGCACCCTGGCGCTGCCGGAGGCGGTCAGCCAATGGTCGATGACGACGTTGCGAGACCGGTTGGTGAAGATCGGCGCGAAGATCGTTCGCCACGGGCGCTCGATCACCTTCCAGATGGCCGAGGTGATGGTGCCGCGCGGGTTGTTCAAGCAGATACTCGACGCCATCACGGCGCTCCGGCCGTTGCCGCCCGCCCGATGTTAAAGGATCAGCGTCGAAGTGGGCCGATCTGGCTGGCGGCTGGAGACGTGCGTCCCGAAGTAGGCGCGCGAGCCCGGATTTTTGCCGACACGTTGATCGTCGGCCAGTCGGTAAGGCCCCAGCAGTCTCCCCGACGTATCGCTGTTGCCGAACGGGCAGTTTGGTCGCTATCGTCTCTTCGTGACGGCCAAGATGGCCGTTTATCTGGGGAATCCCGGCTAAGCTCTTCGATGATGCGAAGGCGCCTCTCCACCTCGTCCAGGACCACCTTTGCGGTACTGATAGTCCATTTCTCCATCACCGCGTTCCACTCGTCGATCTGGCTGGCTGCTGGAGACGTGCGTCCTGACGAAGGCGAGCGTGCTCAGATTTCTGCCGACACAGCGATCCGTCGGCCAGTCGGTAGGGCTCCAGCAGTCCACCCGGCGGATTGCTGTTGCTACACGCCTGCTTTGGAGCTTATCGTTCCTCGGTGGCGGCGTAGATGGCCGTTCATCGGGGGAATCCCGGATAAAGGCATTGGGGCGATCACGGCAGGATCATGGCCGTAGATCGCGGCTTGCAGGTGGCTTAGCGTGAGAGCGAGCCAAGGTCCGAACTGCCGCGGCAAGGACGTGCCGGACGTCACGTGGGCCGACCGACAAGGCGGAGTGTGAGATGCAGCGCAGATTGATCCTGGCCTCCCCGCTTATACTGATGGGATCGCCGACATTCGCGGGCACACTGGTCCTGCTGGTCACGCCGGACGAGATTGCGCGCGAGCGCGCTCACGTCCCGCCGATGGCCACCAGCGCTTTGTTGGCCCCGCCGGCTGGCGGCGTCGGGACGCAAGCGGCGCCGCACACCCGCTCGATGGGCGAATCCGATGGGCCGCGAATCCTCGTCGATGCTCCGACGGCGAGCGGATCATTGCAGCCGCCGCTCAGCTTCCGGCTGCGTTTCATGGCCCAACCCGGCGCCACCATCGATACCGCCAGCTTTCGCGCAACCTACGGGTTCCTCGGCGTCAACATCACCGACCGCCTGCTGACCCGCGCCAAGCTCAGCGCCCAGGGCTTGATCGCCGAGGGTCTGGATATTCCAACCGGCAGCCACGAGGTGACGCTGGCGATCACCGATTCAATGGGCCGCCAGGGCAGCCAAAGTTTCGGTTTCACCGTCGGGTAGGCTGCAAACAGCCGGTGTTCCCGCGGCCGGATTGGCCCAGGATGGCCGACTTCCGCAACAGGTCTAATATAGGTTTGCGTGCAATGCGATGATTTGCGGCACGGAGTAGCCGAAGATTACATCGGCCGAGGTATGCCTACTGAGCGGATTCCTGGTTCAGATGTGCAGCCGCCACAGACGAATGATCGGAGAGCGCTGCAAGACTTCTTTGACCGAAAAATTGCGGAATCTGAGCGGGCTTTAGCGTGCGCCCAACAGTGCCACAACACCATCCCCGCATGCGTAAGAGTGAAACGCTGTTACGAAGGACCGTTTCTACAAAGCATTCCCTGAAATTTGGGGCGCTGACCGAAGCGCCCCTAACTGGCTATCGCGGTGCAACGGCGCTGAGTTGGGTGCCATCGTCGCAAAAGTGGCTATGCTGACCCGTCAGTATCGCCGGAGGGCACATGCGACTAGAAAGGTCTTCTTTTTTTGAAGAAAAAGAAGCAAAAAGACTTTTTTCATTTGCGCCGAGCGTCGGTAACGAACATCCGAGCAAGCGGGGAAAAGTTTTTTGGTTCTTTTTTTCAAAAAAGAACACGCTTTCTTTTTGACGTACGATTGTCGACAAAATCCCCTTGAGGTTGCCCGACCAGGACTCGCACGCTGCCGTTTGGCGACGGCCCAAAAAAACCGGTGGGATCGGTTATGGCAAAGTCGCTGAAGCGCCGCACCATGCTGAAGGCATCGTTGCTGGGTGCGGGTTCGACCGTGTTGCTCGCCCGCCGCGGGCGGGCGCAGGCGGAGTAGCCGCGGTTTGGTGGCAAGCTGCGGGTGGCCTTCCAGATCGCGCCGGGGGCGCTGGACCCGGTGGTCGGGCGCTCCGGAGGCGACCACTACTATTGGCGGCCGATCGTTGACCAACTGGTGGACGCCGACCCGTCGCTCAATCCGCGGCCCGAAACCTTGCTTGCGACGTCATGGGGTGTGTCTGACCCGAAGAAGGTCATGCTCAACCTGTGCAAGGGCGTGCAGTTCCACGATGGCACGCCGTTCAATGCCGAGGCGGTGAAGTTCAACATCGAACGCCTGCTCGATCCAGCCACCAAGGCCACGCCGCGCGCCGCTTTCACCGCAATTGACAAGGTCGACGTCGTCGACGGGCACATCGTCCGTTTCGACCTGACGCGCCCGTGGGGCTCTGTCCTCAGCACGCTGGCTGATCGCGGCGGCGCGATGAACTCGCCCACGGCGGTGAAGGCGAGGGGCCTGACTACATCTTCAAGCCCTTCTCCACCGGCCCATTCAAGATCGCCGAATACGTCTCCGGCAGCCATGTCCGCTACGTGCGCAACGACAAGTACTGGGGTCGCGACGCTGCCGGCAACCCGCTGCCGTATCTGGACGAAGTAGTGATGAACATCGTTCCCGACCCGACGGTGCAGGTTTCGGCGCTGAGGGCCGGCGAGATAGATCTGGCCTATCTGCCGTTGCGCGAGGTGAGCAACTTCGAGACCAACCCGAACTTCAACATGCGCAAATACGAGGGCGGCGGCATTGCCTTCAACGTGCCCTGGCTGGCGCGGATCACCCGCAGCCAGGCGCTGGCGCTGCGGGAACTGGACCGCGTGGCGGCGGCGCAGGCATCCGGGACCTCGACGATCAAGAACAAGGTCGGCCATATTCTGCCCAATGCTGTCGCCCCGGTGATCGGGCAGGCGACGCTGGGCTTGGGATACGCGGTGCTGGCGGAAGCAGCACTGGGCTTCATCGGCGTGGGCGTGACGCCGCCGATGCCAACCCGGGGCAATATGCTGCAAGCCGCCTTGCCGTTCCTGGAAAAACAACCCGCTCTTTCGGTGGCGCCAGGGGTGGCCATCTTCCAGCTGGTGCTGGCGTTCAACCTGCTCGGCGACGCCTTGCGCGATATCCTCGACCCGCGCCTGCGCGGCGTGGTGCGGTAGGGCTGGCAGAGGGGAAGCAAGGCCAGGGCTCTGCCCTGGACCTGCTGGGGCCTGAGGCCCCAGACCCCCATTCTTTGAGCGGCTTGGGGGCCATCGGGGCCTTGATGACGGCCTCGATGGCCCCCAAGCCGAAGCCGCTAAAGGGCGGCAAACTTCCGCCGTCGCAGCACCCGCCTCGTGTTCCTTCAAAACCCCGATGATCTGCTCATCGCTGAACCTGCTGCGTTTCATTCGTCCATCCCCTCGAGAAACGGACTCTACCAAAAAATCGCGCCAATTCAGGGGAGCACGTCAGGCTCGGTGCAGCAAGGAGATCGCTCGTGCGTCATGATCCTGCCAGCGCTGCTGTCGTGGTCATGCTGCGCTCCCTCGAGATGTACGGCATGGCCCAGTTTGTCGATGATCCCGCCGAACAGGGTGCACCGGCCTTCGACGCGGCCGTCCCGATCCTCTCACTGTTGCTCAAGGCAGAGATGGCCGAGCGCGAGGTTCGCTCGATCGCCTACCAGATCAAGGCTGTCAACGGCGGCGGAAAAACCAGCCAAATGGCGGCGCAAAAGTCTGCCAGTTTTGGTGGGGTTTCCTTGTTCGGTTGGAGGCCGTTTCCTCGTCCCGGCCTGACGTTTTTGGGGCGTCGCGCACAGCCGCGGTCAAGGATGGCCG
>CAMBRC010000039.1 GCA_945869965.1 Asaia bogorensis | reverse complement strand
CGCTCCGTAAGAGCACCCCTACGACCGTCGTATGACTGCTCATAAGAGATCTCGATCTCGTCCATCACGCACCGCCTAACCCACAACGGCACGCAGTCTGCTCAAGCCACGACCGCGCCGGAATGTGGGGGTGGGCTTTCGCTTACCTTGATCTCGGCCGGACAGACGGCGCTGATCAACACGGCGGAGACGCCGCTCGCGGTGGTACTGGTATGGCTGGCTTTTGGCGAGCAGCCGGCGACGGCCTCGCTGATCGGCGGGGCGATCGTGATTGCCGCCGTCGCCGGGTATGTGTGGCACAGCACGCGCTCGGCTTGGATCGATGCCTAACTACGGCGCAGCGTGCCGATGGCGATGCCGGACAGGATCATGGCGGCGGCGATGATCAGGGGCAGGTCGATGCCTTCGCCGAGAAAGATGGCCGAGCCGGCAATGCCGACGATGGGGGTGGCGAGGATGCCGAGTGCCGTGGTGGAGGCCGGCAGGGCGCGATTGACGATGGCGAGCGCCCAGAAGGCATAAGCGGTGCCGACCAGGCCGGTATAGGCGAAGAGCAGGGCGAGGCGGGGGGAGAAGGCGAAGCTGGGGGCGCCCTCGACGATGGGTGCCAGGATGAACAGCACAATGGTGGCCAGCAGGGCCTGCCAGAAGACCAGCTGGAACGGGCTCGATACCCAGGTGTGGGCGCGGGTGTACAGGATCGAGACCGACCAGGAGAGCGCCGAGAGCAGCAGCATGGCGTTGCCGAACAGGGCGTTGGAGTCGGACCAGTCGAAGGCCAGCGGGTTGAACAGGAACGCCAGTCCCGCCAGACCCAAGCCGATGCCGGCGGCGCGGGCGGGGGGGATGCGTTCGCGCAGGAACGGCCAGGCGCCGAGCGCCACCCAAAGGGGCGTGGTGTAGGCCAGTACGACCGAGCGGCCGACGGTGACGTGTTGCAGGCCGTACGCCATCAGGATCGAGAAGACGATCATGTGCGGGACAGCGATCATCACGATCACTGCCCAATCGCCGCGGCGGGGGAAGATCATCTGGCCGCGGAGCAGCAGCAGGGCGCCGAGGCCGATGGTGGCGACGAGGCTGCGGATGGCGGAGATCCAAAAGGGCGGGACCTCCTGGACGATCAGTTTGGCCGCCGTCCAGGTGATGCCCCAGGCGATCACGATGGAGGCGAACAGGGCGATTGCGGCGAAGCGAGTGGGGGGGGCTTGGTGCTGCGCCATGGTGGTTGGCTGCTTCTTCCCCAGAATGCAGAAAACCGACCTTGCGGCCGGTTTTCCTTGGATCAGCTCGGCGGGGCGAATATCACTCGCTCTCGGAGTCGTCGGCGCGTTCGGCGACCGGGCCGCTATCTTGCCCCTTCGCCGAGGGGTCGCGGTCGATCAGTTCGATCACCGCCATGTCGGCGGCGTCGCCGTAGCGGATGCCGGCCTTGAGCACGCGGCAATAGCCGCCGGCGCGACCCTTGTAGCGTTCGGCCAGGGTGCTGAAGAGCTTGGACACCATGACGTCGTCGCGCAGCTGGGCGTAGGCCTGACGGCGGGCGTGCAGGCCGCCGCGCTTTCCCAGGGTGATGAGCTTCTCGGCGACTGGCCGCAGCTCCTTGGCCTTGGGCAGGGTGGTGGTGATCTGCTCGTGCTTGATCAGCGCATTGGCCATGTTGCGGAACATGGCGAAGCGATGGGTGGAGGTGACGTTTAACTTACGTCCGGCAACGCCATGGCGCATGGGATGATTCCTATCTCAGCTTCAGAACGGCTCTTCGAGCCGCTATCAGGTCAGAACGGCTCTTCGAGCCTTTTGGCGAGGTCTTCGATGTTCTCGGGCGGCCAGCCGGTGACGCTCATGCCCAGCGCGAGGCCCATCGACGACAGGACCTCCTTGATCTCGTTGAGGGACTTGCGGCCGAAGTTCGGCGTGCGCAGCATTTCCTGTTCGGATTTCTGCACGAGATCGCCGATGTAGACGATGTTGTCGTTCTTCAGGCAGTTGGCGCTGCGGACCGACAGTTCGAGCTCGTCGACCTTGCGCAGCAGGTTGCGGTTGAACGGCAGGTCATCCTGCGGCTCTTCCAAGCGGGCGGCCTGCGGCTCGTCGAAGTTGATGAACAGCTTGAGCTGGTCTTGCAGGATGCGCGCGGCGACGGCGACTGCGTCCTCGGGGCCGACGGCACCGTTGGTTTCGACCTGGAGCAGCAGCTTGTCGTAGTCGGTGACCTGGCCGACGCGAGTCGGCTCGACGCGGTACGAGACGCGGCGCACCGGGGAATAGATGGCATCGACCGGGATCAGGCCGATCGGGGCGTCTTCAGGGCGGTTGGCCGAGGCGGGGACGTAGCCCTTGCCCATCTGGACAGTGAACTCCATGCCGAGCTTGACGCCGTCATCGAGCGTGCAGATGACCAGGTCGGGGTTCATCACCTCGATGTCGTGGCCGGTCTGGATCTGGCTGGCCTTGACCTCGCCGGGGCCGGTGGCGTTCAGCATCATGCGCTTCGGGCCCTCGCCGTGCATGCGCAGGGCGAGCTGCTTGATGTTCAGCACGATGTCGGTGACGTCTTCGCGGACGCCGGCAATGCTGCTGAACTCATGCAGCACACCGTCGATCTGCACGGCAGTCACCGCGGCGCCCTGCAAGGACGACAGGAGGATGCGACGCAGCGCGTTGCCCAGCGTCATGCCGAAGCCACGCTCCAGCGGCTCGGCGACGATGGTGGCGGTCTTGGTGGGATCGGAGCCGAACTCGACGCCGAGTTTTTCCGGCTTGATCAGCGAATCCCAGTTCTTCTGCAAGACGACGCTCAGTCTCATGGATGGATGCCCTGTTGGGACGCGGCCCTAAGCGGCTTGGTCCGCAATGGAAGGGAGCAGCACCTCCCGGACGGCGGGAGTGCTGCCAGACTCAGGTGCGGCGGCGACGCCGGATCAGACGCGGCGGCGCTTGCGCGGACGGCAACCGTTGTGCGGGATCGGGGTCATGTCGCGGATGGCCGAGATCGAGAAGCCGACCGCCTGAAGGGCGCGCAGGGCGCTCTCGCGGCCCGAGCCGGGGCCGGACACCTCGATCTCCAGCGTCTCCATGCCGTGCTCGCGGGCCTTCTTGCCAGCGTCCTCGGCGGCGACCTGGGCAGCGTACGGGGTCGACTTGCGGCTGCCCTTGAAGCCCTGACTGCCGGCGGACGACCAAGCGATGGTGTTGCCCTGGGCATCGGTGATGGTGATCATCGTGTTGTTGAAGGTCGCGGCCACATGGGCGACGCCCGACGTGATGTTCTTGCGTTCCTTCTTACGGGTCCGCGCGGCGGCTGGCTTGGCCATCAGAGGTGATCCTGTTCAAACAATGACAGCGGGCGCATCCCGAACCCGGGACTCGCCGCTGCATAAGCAAAGGTGGGCGAAGGGCCGCCGAGCAAAGCGCTGGAAGGCTACTTCGTGACCTTCTTCTTGCCGGCGATGGCCACGGCCTTGCCCTTGCGGGTGCGGGCGTTGGTGTGGGTGCGCTGGCCGCGAACCGGCAGGCCGCGACGATGGCGCAGGCCGCGGTAGCAGCCCAGGTCCATCAGGCGCTTGATGTTCATCGACACTTCGCGGCGCAGATCACCTTCGACGCGGTAGTCGCGATCGACGATCTCGCGGATGCGCAGCACCTCCTCGTCGGAGAGCTGGTTCACCCGGCGGTCATCGGGGATGCCAAGATGGGTGCAGATCTCCTGCGCCTTGGCCGGGCCGATACCGTAGATGTAGCGAAGGCTGATGGTCACCCGTTTGTTGGTCGGGATGTTAACGCCGGCAATACGCGCCACGCCGTATACTCCTGTCGGATCGAGCTCTCGCCCGATCGGTCCTTCAACATCGGGCTCAAACCCGATCTACGCGAAATCCGAATTGCCGACTTACGTCGACCGCAAACAAAACAGGCGGCGACCGCCACGAGGATCGGGTCTCCAAGGGCGCGCACTATAGCGGCGGCCCTCTGTGAGTCAACGCGGTGACATCAAATCCGCGTGAGGCGGGGCAAATCCAGCCCCTCGGCAAACGCGGGGCTGCGATGCCATTGCTTAGGGGTGCGCCGCCCGGGCCAGCGGATCGAGCAGTGCAAGGAGTTGCTGGGTTACCGAGTCGGGATCGGCCATGCCGTCTACCGCATGCAACCGGCCGTGGGCGGCGTAGTGCGGCAGGATCGGCGCGGTTTGGTTGTGGTAGGCAATCAAGCGCGCGCCGACGGTTTCACGGTTGTCATCGGCGCGGCGGGTGAACTCGGTGCCGCCGCAACGGTCGCAGACGCCAGAAATTTTTGGGGGCTGCAATTCGTCATTGTAGCCCTCGCCGCACTTCGCGCAGGTGTAGCGGCCGGCAATGCGTTCGACCAGGGCGGCGTCGTCGACCTTAAGTTCGATCACAGCATCAAGCGGACGGCTCTGGGCGGCCAGCATGCCGTCCAGCGCCTGGGCTTGCGGCACGGTGCGGGGGAAGCCGTCGAGGATGAAGCCACGGGCGCAGTCGGGGCGGGCAATGCGGCCGGCCAGCATGCGGATCAGGATGTCGTCGGATACGAGCTGTCCGGCGGCCATGACCGCTTTGGCCTGGAGCCCGACTTCGCTACCGGCGGCTACCTCGGCGCGCAGCATGTCGCCAGTGGAGATCTGCACGATACCGTAGCGGTCTTGCAGCCGCTTCGCCTGGGTGCCCTTACCGGCCCCCGGGGGCCCGAGCAGGATCAGATTCACCGGCCTCTTCCTTTCACGCGCGCCTTCTTGATCAGCCCCTCGTATTGATGGGCGAGGAGATGCGACTGGACCTGGGTCACCGTGTCCATGGTGACGGAGACGATGATCATCACGCTGGTGCCGCCGAAGTAGAACGGCACGCCGTACTGGCTGATCAGCACCTCCGGCAGCAGGCAGACGATGCAGAGGTAGATCGCGCCGATGGTCGTAAGCCGGGTCAGGATTGTGTCGAAGTAGCTTGCCGTCGCGGTACCCGGGCGGATGCCGGGGATGAAGCCGCCGTGCTTCTTCAGATTGTCGGCCGTCTCCTCGGGATTGAAGACGACTGCGGTGTAGAAGTAGCTGAAGAAGATGATCATGCCGGCGTAGGTGAGCATGTACAGCGGCGTGCCATGCGCCAGGGCGGCGCCGATGCTGGACAGGATGCCAGGTTCGGCGGTGACGTTGGAGAAGCCGGAAATGGTGGCGGGGATCAACAGAATCGAGCTGGCGAAGATCGGTGGGATGACGCCAGAGGTGTTGATCTTCAGCGGCATGTGGGTGGAGTCGCCGCCGAACATGCGGTTGCCGACCTGGCGCTTGGGATACTGAATCACGATGCGGCGCTGGGCGCGCTCGATGAAGACGATGAACATCACCACGCCGGCGGCGATGAACAGGAAGGCGACGATGAAGAACGGGCTGAGCGCACCGGTCCGGCCAAGCTCGAACAGCGATGCCAGCGCACTGGGCAGGTTGGCGACGATGCCAGCCATGATGATCAGGCTAATGCCGTTGCCGATGCCGCGCGCGGTGATCTGCTCGCCCAGCCACATCAGGAACATGGTGCCGCCGACCAGGGAGACGACGCAGGACAGGCGGAAGAACATGCCGGGGTCGATCACCGCGGCGCCGAAGCTGCCGCGCATGCCTTCGAGCCCGACGGCGATGCCATAGGACTGAACGATGGCGATGACCACCGTCAGGTAGCGGGTGTACTGGTTGATCTTCTTGCGGCCTTGCTCACCCTCTTTCTTGAGGGTTTCCAACGCGGGGACCGCCGCGGTCATCAGCTGCAGGATGATGCTCGCACTGATGTACGGCATTATATTGAGCGCGAAAACGGTCATGCGGCCGAGCGCGCCGCCCGAGAACATGTCGAACATGCCCAGGATGCCGCCGCCGTGCTGGGCGAGCATCTCGCCCATCACCGAGGCGTCGACGCCCGGCACCGGGATGTATGTCCCGATGCGATAGACAATCAGGGCGCCGAGAGTGAACCAGATTCGCTTCTTTAGCTCGGTCGCCTTGGAAAAGGTCGAGAAATTCAGGTTTGCCGCGAGCTGTTCGGCCGCCGACGCCATCGATCAAAATCCCCATCATGCCAACGGCGCCAGCGGGTCGTCCCGAGGCGCCGTCCTGCACTACATAGCGTGCCGGGCGGTGCGGTGAAAGGTCAGGGACTTCGTCCCCCACACCCTACCAAGCAGCCAAGCCCTCCTGGACCCTTAAGTGATGAGGGTGCAGGGGGCTCGGCCCCCTGCTGGGGTCCAGGGGCAAAGCCCCTGGCCTTCCTTAGGCAGCAGCCGAAGCCTTCTTGGCGACGGTGGTGGTCACGGTACCGCCAGCAGCCTCAACAGCAGCAATGGCAGTCGCTGAGGCGCCCGACACGGTGATCGTCACCGCGCGGCCGATCTCACCATTTGCCAGCAGGCGAACGCCGGTAACCTTGCTGCCGCGCACCAGGCCGGCCGCCGCCAGCGTGGCCTCGGTGATCGGCTGTCCAGCATCGATACGGCCGGCCTCGATCGCCTTCGCCAGCGCACCGAGGTTCACGGGGGCATATTCCTTGCGGAAGATGTTCTTGAAGCCACGCTTCGGCAGACGGCGGTAGATCGGCAGCTGGCCGCCTTCGAAGCCGTTCAGGGCAACGCCTTCGCGTGCCTTCTGCCCTTTGACGCCCTTGCCGGAGGTCTTGCCCTTACCGGAACCGATGCCGCGGCCGAGGCGCTTGGACTTCAGGCGCGAGCCTGCGTTGTCGCGCAGTTCGTTGAGATTCATTGCAGTCTCCTCAGAACCGTCGCCGGCTCAGGACTCGTCGACCTTCACAAGGTGGGCAACCTTGCGAATCATGCCGCGCACGGAGGGGGTATCCTCCAATTCGCGCGAACGGCGGATCTTGTTCAGGCCGAGCCCCATCAGGGTCTCCTTCTGGCCAGGCTTGCGCCCGGCCACGGAGGCGATCTGGGTGACCTTCACGGTCTTCTTGGGATCAGGCATCAGCCCCCTCCTGCGCCGGAGCGTCGCGCTTGCCCATCAGGTCCGACACCTTCTTGCCACGACGCTGCGCCACCGAACGCGGGCTGGCGCAACGCTGCAGCGCGGCGAAGGTCGCCTTGACCATGTTGTGCGGGTTGCGGCTGCCGAGGCTCTTGGCCACGACGTCGCCGATCCCCAGCGTCTCGAACACGGCGCGCATCGGGCCGCCGGCGATGATGCCGGTGCCGGCCGCGGCGCTGCGCAGAATCACTTCGCCGGCGCCGTAACGGCCCAGCACATCATGATGCAAGGTGCGGCCTTCCTTGAGCGGGACGCGGATCAGGCCGCGCTTGGCCCGCTCGGTTGCCTTGCGGATCGCTTCCGGAACTTCGCGCGCCTTGCCGGCGCCGTAGCCGACGCGGCCCTTCTGATCGCCTACCACCACCAGTGCGGCAAAGGCGAAGCGACGGCCACCCTTCACCACCTTGGCCACGCGGTTAATGGTGACCAGCTTGTCAATCAGGTCGTCGCCGCCCTCGCCGCCGCGATCGCGGTCGCGATCCCGGCCGCCGCGGCCACCGCCGCCATCCCTGGGTTCACGTGCCATTGCTTCGCTTCCTAGAAGGACAATCCGCCCTCACGGGCGGCTTCGGCCAGCGCCTTGACGCGGCCGTGATACAAGTAGGACCCGCGGTCGAACACCACGTTGGACACGCCAGCGGCGAGCGCACGCTCGGCCACCAGCTTGCCCACGGCGGTCGCCGCATCCTTGTCCGCGCCGGTCTTGAGTGCCGTGCGCAGCGTTCCGTCCAGGCTGGACGCGGCCGCCAGGGTGCGCCCGGCGGTATCGTCGATGACCTGCGCGTAGATGTGCTTGCCCGAGCGGAATACCGACAAACGCGGACGGCCAATTGCCTTGCGGCGTAGCTGGAAGCGCAGGCGAATACGCCGGCGCTGCTGCAGATCCTTGTTGACGCTCACTTCTTCTTACCTTCCTTGCGGAGGATCGCCTCACCCTCGAACTTCACGCCCTTGCCCTTGTAGGGCTCGGGCGGACGCCAGGCGCGGATCTCGGCGCAGACCTGGCCGACCAGACGCTTGTCCACGCCTTCGACCTTGATTGCCGTGGGACGCTCGCAGGTGACCTTGATCCCCGGGGGGATCGCATAGACCACATCATGCGAGAAGCCTAGGTTGATCACCAAGTTCGATCCGTTAACCGCGGCCCGATAGCCGGTGCCAGTGATCTCCATCTGCTTGGAGAAACCCACGGACACGCCCTTGACCATGTTAGCGACATTGGCGCGCGTGGTTCCCCACATCATCCGAGCCGGCGCCGAATTGCCGCGCGGCTTGACGGTGACCTTGTTGCCTTCAACCTCGGCGTCGACGTTGTCAGTGAGCGCCAGAGTCAGCTCGCCAAGCTTGCCTTTGGCGCTGAGGATGCGGCCGGCGAGCGCCACTTGGACACCAGCGGGAACCTCGACGGGGTACTTGCCTACGCGTGACATGCCACCCTCCTCAGAACACGCGGCAAAGGACTTCGCCGCCAACATTGGCAGCGCGGGCCTCGGCATCGCTCAACACGCCACGTGGGGTGGAGAGAATCGAAACTCCCAACCCGGCATAGACGCGGGGCAACTCCTGGATCTTGGAGTAGACGCGACGGCCCGGCTTGGACACGCGCGTGATCTCCTTGATGACCGGTTCGCCCTCGTTGTACTTCAACTCGATGCGCAGCTGAGCCACACCGGGGCGCAGTTCCTCGGCGGAGAAGCCGCGGATGAAGCCTTCGCGCTTGAGGGCATCGAGCACATTTGCGCGCAGCTTGGAGGCGGGCGCGACACAGGCGGCATGACGCGCGCGCTGGGCGTTGCGGATGCGTGTGAGCATATCGCCCAACGGATCTGACATTGACATGGGCCGTCTCCTACCAGCTCGCCTTCACCATGCCGGGGATCTGCCCGGCACTGGCGAGGTCGCGCAGCGCGATGCGGCTCAGCTTGAACTTGCGATAATTTGCGCGCGCGCGGCCGGTCAGCTCGCAGCGCAGGCGCACGCGCACCTTGGCACCGTTGCGCGGCAACTGCGCCAGCTTCATCGTCGCGTCGAAACGGTCTTCCACCGGCAGAGTACGATCCATGACGATCGCCTTCAGCGTGGAACGCTTCGCCTTGTCGCGCGCGGACATCCGCTCACGCTTGGCGTTGCGGTTGACCTGGGACGTCTTGGCCATCCTATCTTACCCTCCGGAACCTGCTGGCCGCGACCAGTGGTTTTCCAACTCGTAGGCGTTAAGTTCGCAGTCCAGTCTCACATCCGCCGCTCGCGGCGAAAGCGCCCCGCGTCAAGCGACGAAGGGAATATCAAACTTCTTCAGCAGCGACTTCGCTTCGGCATCGGTCTTGGCTGTCGTCACGAACACGATGTCCATGCCGCGGATCTCGTCGACCTTGTCGTAGACGATTTCGGGGAACACGATCTGCTCCTTCAGGCCCATGGCGAAGTTGCCACGGCCGTCGAAGCCCTTGGTGGCGCCGATGCCGCGAAAATCGCGCACGCGCGGCAGCGCGATGGTGACCAGGCGATCAAGGAACTCGTACATCCGGGTCTTGCGCAGCGTCACCTTGCAGCCGATCGGCAGGCCGGCACGGATCTTGAAGCCCGCGATCGCCTTCTTCGCCACTGTCTTGATTGGCTTCTGGCCGCTGATCAGCGCCAGTTCCGATACCGCAGCGTCGAGCTTCTTCTGGTCGCCGGCAGCTTCGCCGACACCCATGTTGATCACGATCTTGTCGAGCTTGGGGACCTGCATCGGGTTCGTGTAGCCGAACTCCGTCAGCATTGCCGCGCGGACTTCGTCCACGTAACGCTTCTGCATGCGCGGCATCTCGCCCGTGCCGGCGGAAACCTCGGCGGCGACGGCATAGGTGACCTCGCCGCGGGCTGCACGCGATTCCGCCTTGGTCGGGGGAGCCGCACCACGACCGCCACCGCCAGCCTTGGCGCCGCCAGCCTTGCCACCTGACTTGGTGCCCGGCTTGCCGCCCTTGGCGGCCGACTTCTTCTTGTCGCTCACCGCAATCTCCTCAGCTTTCGATCACGTTGCCGGTAGCCTTGGCAACGCGTACCTTGCGGCCATCGTCCAGCACCCGGAAGCCAACTTTGGTCGGCTTGTCCGTCTTGGGGTCGACCAGCTTCAGGTTGGACAGATGCACGCTCGCCTCGATGCTCACGATACCGCCCGGGCTTCCCATGCCAGTCGGCTTGGTGTGCTTCTTGGCGACATTGACGCCCTGGACAACCGCGCGGTTGTCCGACGGCTGCACGCGCAGCACTTCGCCGCGCTTGCCGCGATCAGCGCCGCTAATGACCAGGACAGTGTCGCCCTTCTTGATGCGTGCGGCCATCACAGCACCTCCGGCGCCAGCGAGATGATCTTCATGAACTTGCGCGCGCGCAGTTCGCGAACCACCGGGCCGAAGATGCGGGTACCGATTGGTTCCTGCTGCTTGTTGATCAGCACAGCAGCGTTGCGATCGAAGCGGATGGCGCTGCCATCGGCGCGGCGAACCGGGAAACTGGTGCGCACGATCACAGCCTGGTGCACCTCACCCTTCTTCACCTTGCCGCGAGGAATGGCGTCCTTGATCGAGACGACAATCACGTCGCCAACCGATGCGGTCTTGCGCTTGGAGCCGCCCAGCACCTTGATGCACAGCACCCGGCGAGCGCCGGAATTGTCGGCGACCTCAAGTGTGGATTCGACGGAGATCATCTACTGCCCCTTCACGCCTGGGCCGGTGCGGCGTCAGCCGGCGTGCCGAGCGGCTCGCCGTTGCGCGTGACCACGGTCCAGGTCTTGCGCTTGCTGATCGGACGGCATTCTTCAATGCGCACGGTATCGCCGATCTTGCAGGTGTTCTCTTCGTCATGCGCCGCATAGTTCTTCGAGCGGCGGATGAACTTCTTGTACAGCGGGTGCATCACGCGACGTGCAACAAGTACCGTTACGGTCTTGTCCATCTTATCGCTGGTCACCTGACCCATCAGGACGCGCTTCGGCATCGCCCCTACTCCCTTACGACTTCACCGCGGCCGAGGCCGCTGCGCGCTTCTGTTCTGTCATGATGGTCTTGACCCGCGCGATATCACGGCGCACCGCCTTGACCCGACCCACGCCTTCGTTCTGCCCGGTCGCCTTCTGGAAGCGCAGGTTGAACTGCTCCTTGCGCAGATCCAGCAGCTGAGTGGCAAGCTGGTCAGGCGACTTGCCGCGAACGTCGGCGGGCTTGGTCTGCTTGGCCATCTCACGCGTCTCCGATGCGGGTGATGAACTTCGTCTTGATCGGCAGCTTGGCTGCACCCAGCGTGAGGGCTTCCTTGGCCAGCTCTGGCGCGACGCCGTCAATCTCGAACATGATGCGGCCCGGCTTCACGCGGCACACCCAGAACTCGGGCGAGCCCTTGCCCGAGCCCATGCGCACTTCGGCTGGCTTCTGCGACACCGGCACATCCGGGAAGATGCGGATCCAGACGCGCCCAGCACGGCGCATGGCGCGTGTGATAGCACGGCGCGCGGACTCGATCTGCCGGGCGGTAACCCGCTCTGGCTCCAGCGCCTTCAAGCCGAAGGCGCCAAAGTTCAACGCGGTGCCGCCCTTGGCGACGCCCTTGATGCGGCCCTTGTGGGCCTTGCGGTACTTGGTCCGCTTGGGAGAAAGCATTGCCTGAATTCCTTAGCGCTGCGGCGCCTGTTCGGCGGCCCGGCGGTCCTGCGCGAGAGGATCCTGGACGAGAATTTCGCCCTTGAAGATCCAGACCTTCACGCCACAGGTGCCATAGGTGGTCTTCGCCGTTGCCACGCCGAAGTCGATATCAGCGCGCAGCGTATGAAGCGGCACGCGGCCTTCGCGATACCACTCGACGCGAGCAATCTCGGCGCCGCCGAGGCGGCCACCGCAATTGATCCGAATCCCCTGCGCACCCAGGCGCATCGCCGACTGCACCGCACGCTTCATGGCGCGGCGGAACGCCACGCGACGCTCAAGCTGCTGGGCGATGTTCTCGGCCACCAGGGTGGCGTCAATCTCGGGCTTGCGGATCTCGACAATGTTCAGCGAGACCTCACCCTTGGCCATCTTGCTGAGATCCTTGCGCAGGTTCTCGATATCCTGGCCCTTCTTGCCAATCACCACGCCGGGGCGGGCGGCATAGATGGTCACGCGCGGCTTCTTGGCCGGACGTTCGATCACCACGCGCGAGACGCCCGCGCCGGACAACTTCTTGCGAAGGTGGGCGCGCAGCTTCAGGTCGTCATGCAGCAGCTTGGCATAATCGGCGCCGGCGTACCAGCGGCTATCCCAGGTGCGGTTGATGCCGAGCCGGAGCCCGATCGGATTAACTTTATGACCCATCGGTTATGCCGCCTCGTTCTGGGTTTCGGCCTGCTGGCGCTCGGCAACCACGATCTTCAGATGGCTGAACCATTTTTCGATGCGCGAGGCGCGACCGCGACCGCGAGCGTGAAAGCGACGCATCACGACGGACTTGCCAACCTCGGCGCGGGTGACGACCAAGCGGTCGACATCCAGTTGATGGTTGTTCTCGGCATTGGCGATGGCACTCTCCAACGCCTTCTTCACCGTGCCGGCGATGCGGCGCTTGCTGAAGGTCAGGGTTGCGACAGCGTCGGCCGCGCCCTTGTTGCGGATCATCGCGGCGACCAGGTTCAGCTTGCGCGGGCTGACGCGGACGTTGCTCAGGACGGCCTGTGCCTCGGTATCAGCCAGGCCGCGCGGGGTTTTCGGCTTGCTCATGTCAGCCTCGCTTCGCCTTCTTGTCCGATGAATGACCGGTGAAGGTGCGGGTCGGCGAGAACTCACCGAACTTATGCCCGACCATGTTCTCGGTCACCTGCACCGGCAGGAATTTGTGGCCATTGTAAACACCGAAGACCAAGCCGACGAACTGCGGCAGGATCGTCGAGCGACGCGACCAGATCTTGATGACCTCGTTGCGGCCCGTCGCGCGCGACGTTTCGGCCTTGTTCAACAGGTACCCGTCGACGAACGGGCCTTTCCAGGTGGAACGTGTCATGGCCTCAGCCCTTGCCCTTGTTGCGGCTGCGGATGATCAGCCGATCCGTGCGCTTGTTGACCCGGGTCTTGTAACCCTTGGTCGGCTTGCCCCACGGGGTGACAGGATGGCGCCCCCCCGAGGTGCGGCCCTCGCCGCCGCCGTGCGGATGGTCAACCGGGTTCATCACGACACCACGCTGATGCGGCTTGCGGCCCAGCCAACGCGAGCGGCCAGCCTTGCCCAGGCTTTGGTTCGAGTTGTCGGGGTTCGACACCGCGCCGATCGAGGCCATGCACTCGCCGCGCACCATGCGCAGCTCGCCGGACATCAGCTTGATCTGCGCGTAGCCAGCATCCTTGCCAACCAGCTGGGCATACTGCCCGGCGGCGCGGGCAATCTTTCCACCAGCACCGGTCTTCATCTCGATGTTGTGCACGATCGTGCCCACCGGGATGGCCGAGAGCGGCATCGCATTGCCCGGCTTGATATCGGCACGGGCGCTGGCCACCACCTGGTCGCCGGCCTTCAGGCGTTGAGGTGCCAGGATATAGGCTAGCTCGCCGTCCTGGTACTTGACCAATGCGATGAAGGCGGTGCGGTTCGGGTCGTATTCGAGGCGCTGCACCACCGCCGGCATGTCGCGCTTGCGGCGCTTGAAATCGACGAGGCGATAGGACTGCTTGTGGCCGCCGCCACGGAAGCGACTGGTGATTCGGCCGTGGTTGTTGCGGCCGCCGGAAGAGGAGAGCCCCTCGGTCAAGCCCTTGAGTGGCTTGCCCTTCCACAGCTCGGCGCGGCTGATCAGCACCGTGCCGCGCAGGCTCGGGGTGACCGGATTGAAGTTCTTGAGTGCCATCTGCGCTATCCCTGCGTCATGCCAGGCCGGTGGAGAGGTCGATCGACTGCCCCTCCGCCAGGGTGACATACGCCTTCTTGACATCCGACCGCACACCGGGGCGGCCACGGAAGCGCTTGGTCTTGCCCTTGCTGATCAACGTGTTCACCGCGGTGACCTTGACGCCAAACAGCCCCTCGACCGCCGCCCTGATCTCAGGCTTCTTGGCGTCGATCGCGACGCGGAACACGAACTGGCCGCGCTCGCTCAGGATCGTCGCCTTCTCGGTCACAACCGGGTTGCGGATGATATTGTACATCGCCTCGCGCGATAGCTGCGGCTTGCGCTTGGCTTGGGTCTTTGTCTCGCTCATGCCACGACTCCCTGAGAGGACTGGGCTCCCTTGGCAGCGTCGCTTGCCCCGCCATTCCCGGCCAGGCGCGCTTTCAGCCCTTCGATCCCTGCCGTGGTGATCGCCAGTACGTCGTGCGCCAGAATGTCATAGACGTTGGCGCCCACCGTCGGCAGCACATCAATACCGATGATGTTGCGGCTGGCTTGCAGGAACCCCTGGTCGACGGTGTGATCCACCACCAGGACCGACTTCCAGCCCAGCGCGATCAACTTCGCCTTCAGGTCGCGGGTCTTGCCCGAACCGCCTGCGGCCGCATCGAGCACGACTAGCTTGCCGTCACGCTGCTTCTGTGAGAGCGCCGAGATCAGGCCGAGGCGACGTACTTTCTTCGGCAGGTCATAGCCATGCGACCGCACCACCGGGCCGTGCACGGCACCACCGCCGCGGTACTGCGGCGCGCGCAGGCTGCCTTGGCGGGCGTTGCCCGTGCCCTTCTGCTTATAGGGCTTCTTCGTGGTACCGCGAACCTCGCCCATGCCCTTGACCTTGTGGGTCCCGGCGCGGCGCTTGGCCTGCTGCCAATGCACCACGCGGGCCATGATGTCGGCGCGCGGGGTAGCGGCGAAATACTCGTCCGGCAACTCGGTCGAGCCGGCGGAAGTATTGTCGAGGGTCTTGATGTCGATCTGCATGGTCTCAGCCCCCAACCTCGATGAGGCCGGCCGGGAATGGCGCCTCGGCGTGGCGCGTCTTCTTGACGGCGTCGCGCACCAGCACGTAGCCGCCCTTTGCGCCAGGTACGGCCCCCTTGATCATCAGCAGCCCCTTCGCGGCATCGACAAGTGCTACCTCGAGGTTCTGGGTCGTGATCCGCTCGGCCCCGAGATGGCCCGCCATTTTCTTGTTCTTGAAGGTCTTGCCGGGATCCTGACGATTGCCGGTCGAGCCATGCGAACGATGGCTCACGGACACGCCGTGGCTCGCCTCGAGACCGGAGAAGTTCCAGCGCTTCATCGCACCGGCAAAGCCCTTGCCCTTCGTGGTCCCGCTAACGTCCACAATCTGGCCGACGACAAAATGCGCGGCAGACAATGTGGCGCCCGGTTCGAGCAGTGCATCGGCGTCAACCCGGAACTCGGCGAGCTTCGCCTTGGGCTCGACCTTCGCCTTGGCGAAATGCCCCTTGTTCGGCTGCGAGACGTTCTTGACCTTTGCCTTGCCCCATCCGAGCTGGACGGCGGTATAGCCGTCCTTCTCTTCGGTGCGGGCAGCGACAACCTGCAGCTGGTCGATATGCAGAACGGTGACCGGCACGTGCGTGCCGTCATCCTTGAAGATCCGGGTCATGCCCAGCTTCTTCGCCAGTAATCCTGTACGCATTTTCTTCCGTTCCTAGAGGAGCCCCCCGGATAGTCAGCGGGCGGGGCTCATAGGCCAAAACGAAGTCCGGACACGGCCCGGACCAGGGTGAGTCTTTTAGAGCTTGATCTCGACGTCAACGCCCGCCGCGAGATCAAGCTTCATCAGCGCATCAACGGTCTGCGGGGTGGGGTCCACAATATCGAGCAGGCGACGATGGGTGCGGATCTCGAACTGCTCGCGGCTCTTCTTGTCCACATGCGGCGAGCGGTTCACCGTGAAGCGCTCGATATGCGTAGGCAGAGGAATCGGCCCGCGGATCTGTGCACCCGTGCGCTTTGCGGTGTTCACGATCTCCTTCGTGCTGTTGTCCAGCACGCGATGATCGTACGCCTTAAGGCGGATGCGGATGTTCTGGTTGTCCATCAGTCAGTTCCGATCAGCGGATAGTCGTCAGTCTCAGGCGGCGTCAGCGATAGTCTGCCATGGTCCGCGCCGGGAACGGGTCCCGACGCGAGGTACCACATAGATCAGGCGACGATCTTGGCCACCACGCCGGCGCCGACGGTGCGGCCACCTTCACGAATGGCGAAGCGCAGGCCTTCATCCATGGCGATCGGCGCGATCAGCTCAACATCCATCGAGACGTTGTCGCCGGGCATCACCATCTCAACACCCTCGGGCAACTGGACAATGCCGGTCACGTCGGTGGTGCGGAAGTAGAACTGCGGGCGATAGTTGGTGAAGAACGGTGTATGGCGCCCGCCCTCTTCCTTCGTCAGGATGTAGCTCTCGGCCTTGAACTTGGTGTGCGGGGTGATCGAGCCCGGCTTGGCCAGAACCTGGCCGCGCTCGACGTCTTCACGCTTGGTGCCGCGCAGCAGTGCGCCGATGTTATCGCCGGCCTGGCCCTGATCCAGCAACTTGCGGAACATCTCAACGCCGGTGACGATGGTCTTGACGGTGTTCTTCAGGCCGACGATCTCGACCTCCTCGCCCACCTTCACGATGCCGCGCTCGACACGCCCGGTCACCACGGTGCCGCGGCCGGAAATCGAGAACACGTCTTCCACCGGCATCAGGAACGGCTTGTCGATGTCGCGTTCCGGCTGCGGGATGTACGAGTCAACCGCCTCCATCAACTTGATGATCGCCTCTTCGCCGAGTACCGGCTGGGTATCGTTCAGCGCGCAGACGGCCGAGCCCTGGATGATCGGAATATCGTCGCCCGGGTAGTTATAGCTGGTCAGCAGTTCGCGCAGCTCCATCTCGACGAGTTCGAGCAACTCGGGGTCGGCGATGTCGCACTTGTTCAGGAACACCACCAACGCCGGCACGCCAACCTGGCGAGCAAGCAGGATGTGTTCGCGCGTCTGCGGCATCGGTCCGTCGGTGGCCGACACGACCAGGATCGCACCATCCATCTGCGCCGCACCGGTGATCATGTTCTTCACATAGTCGGCGTGGCCGGGACAGTCGACATGCGCATAATGGCGGTTCTTCGTCTCATACTCCACATGGGCGGTGGAGATGGTGATGCCGCGCGCGCGCTCCTCGGGAGCCTTGTCGATCTGGTCGTAGGCGGTGTACGTGGCGCCACCGGACCTCGCCAGGATCTTGGTGATCGCGGCGGTCAGCGATGTCTTGCCATGGTCGACGTGACCAATGGTGCCAATGTTGCAGTGCGGCTTGTTCCGCTCGAATTTAGCCTTACCCATCGTGGTATTCTCCGTGCCCGATTTCTGTTCCGGGGTGTGGGGATCTGGTCCTGGTCGACGCCGTTACCAGCGCCCGTTGTCACCAGCGATAATGGCTGAACGCCTTGTTTGCCTCGGCCATGCGATGCGTGTCTTCGCGCTTCTTCACCGCTGAGCCGCGGTTGTTGACCGCATCGAACAGCTCGTTGGAAAGCCGCTCTTCCATCGTGTGCTCACCACGCTTGCGCGCCGAGTCGATGATCCAGCGAATCGCCAGTGCCTGACGGCGCTCGGCACGAACCTCGACCGGAACCTGGTAGGTCGCGCCGCCAACCCGGCGGGAACGCACCTCAACAGCCGGCTTCACGTTATCCAGCGCCTCGTGGAACATCCGCACCGGGTCGGCGGCGTTGCCACCACGGCGCTTCATCACATCCAGCGCACCGTACACAATGGTCTCGGCGGACGACTTCTTGCCGTCATACATCAGCGCGTTCATGAAACGCGTGATCACAACGTCGCCGAACTTGGCGTCGGGCAGAATTTCGCGCTTAACGGCGCGGCGGCGGCGGCTCATCTCGCCCTCTCCTTACTTCGGCCGCTTCGCGCCGTAAAGCGACCGGCGCTTACGACGCTTGGCGATACCCTGGGTATCCAGCACACCACGCAGAATGTGGTAACGCACACCCGGAAGATCCTTCACGCGCCCGCCGCGGATCAGCACGACGCTGTGCTCCTGCAGGTTGTGGCCTTCACCGGGGATATAGCTCACCACTTCAAACCCATTGGTAAGGCGCACCTTTGCAACCTTACGCAACGCCGAGTTCGGCTTCTTCGGGGTTGTGGTGTAGACGCGCGTGCACACACCACGCTTCTGCGGGCATCCCTGCAGCGCGGGAACCTTGTTGCGGACCCGGGCGGGAACCCGGCCCGAGGCGATCAACTGGTTGATGGTCGGCATAGACCCTCTTTCCGATCCTGACAGCGAAACCCAGACAGCGCGCCCGAGATCCTCATAAATCCAACGTCGCAAACGGAGCGCCCGCAAAAGGCACTGCCCCGAAGTTTAGGCACGATACGCCATAAGCAAGCCCCACAGCCGGCGAACTTGCCACTCTGCGGGGGTCGACCTGAATGAGGCCTGAGCCCCAAACTCTGCCGGGGCGGCACCACACACATCCGGTATCTACAAAACACCTTCCGACCGAACCCTTGGCAGGACCGGCCGAGGGGGCGATACCTACGGGCGATACCCGTTCAAGTCAAGCGCAGCGCAGCCACAAGGCGAGGAATTTGCCATCCGCGCCATGCATCCCAAGCGTGGCCGTCGTGCGCCCAGGCAATCCTTGGCAACTCTGAAACCGTGCACAAAAAACGGGGGCGGAAGAGGCTCTCCCTCTTCCACCCCCGGCAAAGCAACGCTCAGTCCAGGCAGCTATTCGGCAGCCGGGCCGCTGGTGATTTGCGGCGTCTCGCGACGCAAGCCCTTCGCTTGATCGCGCCCTGCAGCGATCGCGCGCATACGGTTCATCACCGCGCCGGTTCCGGCGGGGATCAGTCGGCCCACGATCACATTCTCCTTCAGCCCCATCAGCGTATCCACCTTGCCGGCGGTCGCCGCCTCGGTGAGCACGCGCGTGGTTTCCTGGAAGGACGCCGCGCTGATGAAGCTGTGAGTCTGCAGCGAGGCCTTTGTGATGCCCTGCAGGACCGGCATGGCCGTGGCAGGACGTTCGCCCTCGGCGATTCGCTTGTTGTTCTCCTGGTCGAACTCCATGCGATCGGTCTGCTCGCCGGTGAGGTATGTCGTGTCGCCGGGCTCGATGATCTCGACCTTCTGCAGCATCTGGCGAACGATCACCTCGATGTGCTTGTCGTTGATCTTCACGCCCTGCAGCCGGTAGACGTCCTGGATCTCGTTGACGAGATAGTCGGACAGCGCCTCCACGCCCAGCACCTTAAGGATGTCGTGCGGCACGCGCGGACCGTCGACCAAGGGATCGCCACGGCGCACGAAGTCGCCTTCCTGCACCGAGACGTGCTTGCCCTTGGGGATCAGGTACTCGCTCTCCTCCATCGTCTCGTCGTTCTTCACGATCACGCGGCGCTTGGCCTTGTAATCCTTGCCGAACTCCACCCGCCCATCGATCTCCGCGATGATCGCGTGATCCTTCGGACGCCGCGCCTCGAACAGTTCGGCCACGCGCGGCAGACCGCCGGTGATGTCGCGCGTCTTGCTGCCTTCGCGCGGAATGCGCGCCAGCACGTCGCCGGCCGCCACCTGGGCACCGTTTTCGACCGACAGGATCGAGTCGGGGCTGAGGAAGTAGCGCGCATCGGCGCCGTTCGGCAGCTTGATGACCTCGCCCTTGTCGTCCTTCAGCTGCAACCGCGGCCGCAGATCCACGCCGCGGGCGTTCTGCTTGTAGTCGACGACAACCTTGGAGGTCAGGCCGGTCACCTCGTCCATCCGCTCCACCAGCGTGACGCCTTCTAGCAGATCGAGGTATTCCAGCTTGCCATTGCGCTCGGTGATGATCGGCAGGGTGTACGGGTCCCACTCCGCCAGCTTCTGGGTGCGGGTCACCGTGGCGCCCTCATCCACCAGCAGGCGCGAGCCATACGGCACGCGGAAGCGGGCGCGCTCCCGCCCCTTGTCGTCGTTCAGCACCATTTCGCAGTTGCGGCTCATCACCACCGGCACATTGGAGCTGTTGATCACCACGCTGCGGTTGCGGATGGTCACCACGCCGTCATGGCTGGCCTCCACATTGCTCTGCTCGGCGCCGCGCTGGGCGGCACCGCCAATGTGGAAGGTACGCATCGTCAGCTGCGTGCCGGGTTCGCCGATCGACTGGGCGGCAATAACGCCAACCGCCTCGCCAATGTTGACCGTCGTGCCGCGGGCCAGGTCGCGCCCGTAGCAATGCCCGCAAACGCCAACCTTGGCCTCGCAGGTCAGCACCGAGCGGATCTTCACCTGCTCAACACCCGCCTTCTCGAAGCGCTCGGCGTCCTCTTCCTCGATCAGCATGTTGGCCGGCAGCAAAATCTCGTTGGTCGCGGGATCAATCACATCCTCGGCCGTGGTACGGCCGAGGGTGCGCTCGGACAGGCTGGCCACAACTTCGCCACCATCCATCACCGGCTTGACCGTCAGGCCGCGCTCGGTGCCGCAATCCACCTCGACGATGATGCAATCCTGCGCCACATCAACCAGGCGTCGCGTAAGATAGCCGGAGTTGGCGGTCTTCAGCGCGGTGTCGGCCAAGCCCTTGCGGGCACCGTGGGTGGAGTTGAAATACTCCAGAACCGACAGGCCTTCCTTGAAGTTCGCGATGATCGGCTGCTCGATGATCTCGCCCGAGGGCTTGGCCATCAGGCCGCGCATCCCGGCCAACTGACGCATCTGCGCCGGCGACCCGCGCGCGCCGGAGTCCGACATCATCCACACCGAGTTGGTGGGATAGCCGATCTCCTGCCGCTTGATCTCCTTCATCATCGCGCCGGCAACCTCGTCGGTGCACTTCGACCAGGCGTCAACCACCTTGTTGTAGCGCTCGCCAGCGGTGATCAGGCCGTCCTGGTACTGCTGTTCGAATTCCTTCACCTCGCCCTGGGTCTTCTCGATCATCGCCTGCTTGGTCGCCGGGATGATCATGTCGTCCTTGCCGAACGAGATGCCCGCCTTCGCGGCCTGGCCGAAGCCGAGGCCCATCAGCCGGTCGGCGAAGATCACGCATTCCTTCTGGCCACAGTGGCGATAGACCGCGTCGATCACGTCGGACACGTTCTTCTTGGTTAGCTGGCGGTTGATCAGGCTGAACGGGATCAGCACGCTCTTCGGCAGCACCTGGGCGATCATCATCCGCCCGGCGGTCGTGTAGACCGCCTGGCGAATGTGGTTGCCGGCGGCGTCCACAGTCTCGAAGCGGGCGCGGATCTTGTCGTGCAACTTGATCACGCCGGCATGCAGCGCATGCTCGATCTCGCCGATGGTGGCAAAGGCCCGCGCCTTGGTGTCGTCCGCCGCGCGGAACTCCGGCGTCTCAAGGCTGAGGTAATAGATGCCAAGCACGATGTCCTGGCTCGGCACGATGATCGGCTTGCCGTTCGCGGGGCTGAGGATGTTGTTGGTCGACATCATCAGCACGCGCGCTTCCAACTGCGCCTCAAGGCTGAGCGGCACGTGCACCGCCATCTGGTCGCCGTCGAAATCGGCGTTGAAGGCGGTGCAGACCAGCGGATGCAGCTGGATCGCCTTGCCTTCGATCAGCACCGGCTCGAACGCCTGGATGCCCAGGCGATGCAGCGTCGGCGCACGGTTCAGCATGACGGGATGCTCGCGGATCACCTCTTCGAGGATGTCCCACACCTCGGGCCGCTCCTTCTCCACCATCCGCTTCGCAGCCTTGATGGTGGTGGCGTGGCCATACTTCTCCAGCTTCGAGTAGATGAACGGCTTGAACAACTCGAGCGCCATCTTCTTCGGCAGGCCGCACTGGTGCAGCTTCAACTCGGGCCCGACCACGATCACCGAACGGCCGGAATAATCGACGCGCTTGCCCAGGAGGTTCTGGCGGAACCGTCCCTGCTTGCCTTTCAGCATGTCGGACAGGGACTTCAGCGGCCGCTTGTTGGCCCCCGTGATCGCCCGCCCGCGACGGCCATTATCAAACAGCGCATCGACAGATTCCTGCAACATGCGCTTCTCGTTGCGCACGATGATGTCCGGCGCGCGCAGCTCGATCAGCCGCTTCAGGCGGTTGTTACGGTTGATGACGCGGCGATACAGGTCATTGAGGTCCGAGGTCGCAAAACGCCCGCCATCCAGCGGCACCAGCGGCCGCAGCTCCGGCGGGATCACCGGCACAACGTCCAGGATCATCCACTCCGGCTTGGCACCTGACTCAGAGAACGCCTCGATCAGCTTGAGGCGCTTGACCAACTTCTTGCGCTTGGCCTCGCTGGTGGTTTCCTTCAATTCAGCGCGCAGCTGCACCTTCTCGGCGTCGGCATCGATGGCATGCAGGATCGTCTTGATCGCTTCCGCGCCGATCCCGGCCTGGAACGCGTCGTCGCCGAACTCGTCCTGCTTGGCCATCAGCTGATCTTCGGTCAGCAGCTGGTGCATCTTGAGATCCGTCGTGCCGGGCTCCAGCACCACATAGCTCTCGAAATACAGGATCTTCTCCAGCTCCTTCAGCGTCAGGTCGACCATCAGGCCGATCCGGCTGGGCAGGGACTTGAGGAACCAGATATGCGCCACCGGCGAGGCCAGCTCGATATGGCCCATCCGCTCGCGCCGCACCTTGGCCAGCGTCACCTCGACACCGCACTTCTCGCAGATGATGCCGCGGAACTTCATGCGCTTGTACTTGCCGCACAGGCACTCATAGTCCTTGATCGGCCCGAAGATGCGCGCACAGAACAGCCCATCCCGCTCCGGCTTGAAGGTGCGGTAGTTGATGGTCTCCGGCTTCTTGATCTCGCCATACGACCAGGAGCGAATCTGCTCCGGCGAGGCCATTTGGATCCTGATCTGGTCAAAGGTCTGCGTCTGGCCCGTCTGGCCCAGGATCTTCATCAGCTCGTTCATGCCGTCACCTTTTCAGGAGTCAGTGGGCAGCAGTCAAAGACCAAGCAAGGAAGATTCTTCTTTTTCTGTAGAAAAAGAAGCAAAAAGACTTTCATCCACTCGCTTTAGGATAAAAGTTTTTTGGTTCTTTTTTTCAAAAAAGAACGCTCTTCCTTGCCCTGTGCTTCGTTCGTCTCAGGTCGGCGCCATATCCAGATCCACGTTCAGGCCCAGGGACTTCAGTTCCTTGACCAGCACGTTGAAACTCTCGGGAATGCCGGCCTCGAAGGTGTCCTGCTCACGCACGATCGCCTCGTAGACCTTGGTGCGGCCCGACACGTCGTCGGACTTCACCGTCAGCATTTCCTGCAACGTATAGGCGGCGCCATAGGCCTCCAGCGCCCAGACCTCCATCTCGCCGAAGCGCTGTCCACCGAACTGCGCCTTGCCGCCGAGCGGCTGCTGGGTGACCAGCGAGTACGGCCCAATCGAGCGCGCATGGATCTTGTCGTCGACAAGGTGGTGCAGCTTGAGCATGTAGATGATGCCCACGGTGACCTTGCGCTCGAACGGCTCGCCGGTGCGCCCGTCGGTCAGGATCACCTGACCGGAGGTCGCAAGGCCCGCCTTGGTCAGCATGCCCTCGATATCGCCCATCCGCGCCCCATCGAACACCGGGGTGGCGATCGGGATGCCCTTCTTCAGGTTGTCGGACAACTCCATCAGCTGGGCGTCGTTCATGCCAGCGATCTGCTCGGCGTAGACCTTGTCGCCATAGATATCCAACAGCCGCGCCAGCAGCGCATCGCGGGCATGGCCGGTCCGGCGGTATTCCTCCACCAGCTCACCCACCTGCTTGCCCAAGGTGGCACAGGCCCATCCCAGATGCGTCTCCAGGATCTGGCCCACGTTCATGCGCGACGGCACGCCCAGCGGGTTCAGCACGATATCGACCGAGGTGCCGTCCTCCAGGAACGGCATGTCCTCAACCGGCACCACGCGCGAGCACACGCCCTTGTTGCCGTGACGCCCGGCCATCTTGTCGCCCGGCTGCAGCTTGCGCTTCACCGCCACGAACACCTTGACCATCTTCATCACGCCCGGCGGTAGCTCATCGCCGCGCTGCAACTTCTCGACCTTGCCCTCGAAGCGCGCCTGCAAACGGGCAACCGCCGCATCGTACTCGCGCTTGAGGATTTCGATCTCGGCCATGATGCCGTCGTCCTGCACGCCAATATGGCGCCAGCTACCACGCACATGCTCGGCCAGCACCTCCTCAGTCACCACCGTACCGGCCTTGATGCCCTTGAAGCCGCCGCTCGCCTTGCCGCCCAGCAGCTTCTCGCGCAGCCGGTTCAGGAACGACCGCTCCTGGATCGCGCGCTCGTCGTCGCGATCCTTGGCCAGGCGCTCGATTTCCGACCGCTCGATCGCCATCGCGCGCTCGTCCTTGTCCACGCCACGGCGGCTGAACACGCGCACATCCACGATCGTGCCGCTGACACCCGGCGGCAGCTTCAGCGAGGTGTCACGAACGTCAGAAGCCTTCTCGCCGAAGATGGCGCGCAAGAGCTTCTCTTCCGGCGTCATCGGCGACTCACCCTTGGGCGTCACCTTGCCCACGAGAATGTCGCCCGGGTTCACCTCGGCGCCGATATAGACAATCCCGGCTTCGTCGAGGTTCTTAAGCGCTTCCTCGCCGACATTCGGGATGTCCCGGGTGATCTCCTCCTGGCCCAGCTTGGTGTCGCGCGCCATGACTTCGAATTCCTCGATGTGGATCGAGGTGAAAACGTCGTCGCGCGCGATCCGCTCGCTGATGAGGATCGAGTCCTCGAAGTTGTAGCCATTCCACGGCATGAACGCGACCAGCACGTTGCGCCCCAACGCCAGCTCGCCGAGCTCGGTCGAGGGACCGTCAGCGATGATGTCGCCTTCGGACACCCGGTCGCCCACACGCACCAGCGGACGCTGGTTGATGCAGGTCGACTGGTTCGAGCGCATGAACTTCCGCAGCCGATAGATGTCGACACCCTTGGTCGTGCCATCCTCGGCGGTCGCCCGCACCACGATGCGCGCGCCGTCGATCTGATCGATCACGCCTTCACGGCGGGCGATGATCGTGGCCCCGGAGTCACGCGCCACCGCCGCTTCCATGCCCGTGCCCACCAGCGGCGCATCGGCGCGAATCAGCGGCACCGCCTGGCGCTGCATGTTCGAGCCCATCAGCGCCCGGTTCGCGTCATCGTTCTCCAGGAACGGAATCAGCGCCGCGGCCACCGACACCAGCTGCTTCGGCGACACGTCGATCGCGGTCACATCCTCCGGCTTCACCAGGCGGAAATCGCCCTGGCGCCGCACCGACACCAAGTCGTCGGTAAAGCGCCCATCGGCATCCATCTTGGCGTCGGCCTGGGCGACGACCAGCTTTTCCTCTTCCATCGCCGAGAGATATTTCGGGTCGCGCTGCACCACGCCGTCCTTGACCAGCATGTACGGCGTCTCGATGAAGCCGTACTTGTTGACCTTGGCATAGGTCGCCAGCGAGTTGATCAGGCCGATATTCGGCCCCTCCGGCGTCTCGATCGGGCAGATGCGGCCGTAATGCGTCGGGTGCACGTCGCGCACCTCAAAGCCCGCCCGCTCACGCGTCAGACCGCCCGGCCCAAGCGCTGACAGGCGGCGCTTATGCGTCACTTCGGACAGCGGGTTGGTCTGGTCCATGAACTGCGACAGCTGCGACGAGCCGAAGAACTCCCGCACCGCGGCCGCCGCCGGCTTGGCGTTAATCAGGTCGTGCGGCATCACCGTGTCGATATCCACCGAACCCATGCGTTCGCGAATGGCCCGCTCCATGCGCAGCAGGCCAACGCGGTACTGATTCTCCATCAGCTCGCCCACCGAGCGCACCCGGCGATTGCCCAGGTTGTCGATGTCGTCGATCTGCCCGCGGCCGTCCTTCAACTCGCAAAGGATCTTCACCGTGCGCAGCACGTCTTCCTTGCGCAGGACCCGAACACTGTCCGCCGCGTCCATGGTCAGACGCATGTTCATCTTCACCCGGCCAACGGCGGACAGGTCATAGCGGTCGCCGTCGAAGAACAAGCCACGGAACAGCGCTTCCGCCGTGTCCGGCGTCGGCGGCTCACCGGGCCGCATCACCCGGTAAATGTCGATCAACGCATCGTCGCGGTTGTTGTTCTTGTCCACCGTCAAGCTGTTGCGGATCCACGCACCGTTCGACTGATCCACCGCCAGCGTCGGCAGCGTGTCGATCCCGCGGTCTTCCAACGACGCCAGCTTGGCCTCGACCAGCTCCTCGCCGGCCTCGGCAAAGATCTCGCCGGTCTCAACGTTCACCAGGTCCTCGGCAACATAACGACCCAGCAGATCGGCGCGCCCCACCAACACCACCCGCGTGGTCTCGGCAATCTTGCGCGCCTGACGTGCGGTCAGCTTCGCCTCAGCCTCGGCCACCACTTCGCCCGTCTCGGCGTCGACCAGCGATTCCAGCAGCTTGATGCCACGAAACGCATCGGGATCGAACGGCCGCGCCCAGCCCTTGGGCGTGCGGCTGAAAATCACCTGGCCGTAGAAGAAGTTCAGGATCTCCTCGGCATCCATGCCGCGAACCTCGCCGGGCTCAACCTCTTCGCCCTTCGCCGCCCGCGCCGCACGCAGCGCCTCGGTGTTGGCGGATTCCAGCGCATACAGCAGCGTGGTGACCGGCAGCTTGCGCTTGCGGTCGATGCGCACGTACACGAGGTCCTTGGAATCAAACTCGAAATCGAGCCACGAGCCGCGATACGGGATCACCCGGGCGGAGAACAGGTACTTGCCCGAGGAATGCGTCTTGCCCTTGTCGTGGTCGAAGAACACGCCGGGCGAACGGTGCATCTGGCTGACAATGACGCGCTCGGTACCATTGATGACGAAGGTGCCGTTATCCGTCATCAGGGGCATGTCGCCCATATAGACCGGCTGCTCCTTGATATCGCGGATCGAGCGCGCGCCGGTGTCCTCGTCAAGATCCCAAACGATGAGCCGAAGAATGACCTTCAACGGCGCGGCATAGGTCATGCCGCGCTGGATGCACTCTTCAACGTCGTATTTCGGGTCTTCCAGCTCGTAGTAGACGAACTCCAGCCGGCCCCGCCCCGCGAAATCGTCGATCGGGAACACCGACTTGAACACCTCCTGCAAGCCGGTATTGGTCCGGCTGTCATGCGGCGTATGCATCTGCAGGAACGCTTCATAGCTGGAGCGCTGCACGTCAATCAGGTTGGGCATCTGCGCCAGCTCGGGGATACGCCCGAAGCTCTTGCGGATGCGCTTCTTGCCGGTAAACGAACCAGTGATCGCGTTCATGCCCGTGTCCTGCACAGTTGGTCAGTCATTAGTCCCAGCCGGCACCCAAAATCGCGGGGCCAGCCGTCAATATCGCCATCAGCAACGCCGATGCGAACGGAGGCCGCACCCCTTCCGGGGGTGACCTCCGTCCGTTCAGCGCAGGTGCGCGGCCTTGCGGTCGCGCGTCAGCTCACTCGATGTCGCGCCGTTATTTGATTTCAACGGTCGCGCCAGCCTCTTCCAGCACCTTCTTGATCTTGCCGGCTTCTTCCTTGTTCACGCTTTCCTTCACGGTCTTCGGCGCGCCCTCGACCAGATCCTTGGCCTCCTTCAGGCCGAGGCCGGTGATGGTGCGGATTTCCTTGATCACGTTGATCTTCTTGTCACCGGCGGTGGCAAGGATCACGGTGAACTCGGTCTGCTCTTCAACCGCGGCAACAGCGGCGGCGGCAACCGGAGCAGCGGCCGCAGCCGGCGCAGCGGCGGAAACGCCCCACTTCTCTTCAAGCATCTTCGACAGCTCGGCGGCCTCCAGCACGGTCAGGCTGGACAGCTGCTCCACAAGGTTCGCGAGGTCGGCCATATCTGTATTCCTTAACTTAGTCTCTGGTCGGTTCCAAGCAAGCCCACCCAGTGGACCTGCGACTCACAATGCGCATGCAGCCGGTCAGGCCGCCTCGTCCTCGGTTGCCCCATCTTGGGCCGCCCCATCGTTCGCCGCTTCGTCCTTTCGGGCGTAAGCCGCAAGAACCCGCGCGATCTGTCCGCCCGGCGCCTGGAGAATGCTCGCGATCCGCGTCGCCGGGGCGGCAAGCAGCCCCAGGAAGTTGGCACGCAGCGCATCCAGCGACGGCAGCTCGGACAGCGCCTTGATCCCGGATGCATCGAGCATCTGGTTTCCAAGCGCCCCACCGAGCACCACGAACTTATCGTTGGTTCTGGCGAACTCGACAGCAACCTTCGCCACAGCCACCGGGTCCCGGGCCCACGCAAGCGCGGTCGGTCCCTTCAGCAGCGGCGCGATGCCATCAAAGCGGGTCCCATCCAGGGCGAGGAGGGCCAGGCGGTTCTTCGCAACCTTGTAGGTAGCACCCGCTTCACGCATGCGGCGGCGCAAATTCGTCACATCGGCCACGTTCAACCCGTTATTCTGGGTGACCACGACCATGGACGTCTCGGCGAACACCGTCGCGAGCGAGGCGACGAACGCGTGCTTCTCCGTACGGTCCAAATCTCGTCTCCGTCGGTAGCCGGCCGTGGCGATGCCACAAACCGGCTGGGTTGCCCAATGGGCCAGCACGCACGCCACCCACCTTGCGATGAGTATCAGGCGCCCGGACCAGCCCGGTTCGCCTGTCCCCGACATCGGCCGAAGCCTCCGCCAGTGAGTCGGAACCACCAGGGACATACGTCCTTGGCATCCCCGTCTCCCGCGCGCGGACCCTGGGGTCCCTTAATGCTCCGAAGAGCAACGAACAGTCTCGGACAGGTTCGGGGGCTCCCGCCCCCTGCCCGCTACCAGCCTTGCGGCCAGCAGCGAATTCTCTAAGACAAGCAAGGCCTTCTTTTTCTGAAGAAAAAGAAGCAAAAAGACTTTTATCCGTTTGCCGGCAACGACGCCGAGACTCCTAAACGAATGAAAGTTTTTTGGTTCTTTTTTTCAAAAAAGAACGTCTTCCCTTACGCCAGCGTCCCCACATCCACGCGCACGCCCGGCCCCATCGTCGAGCTGACCGCAACCTTGCGCACATAGGTGCCCTTGGCGCCGGTCGGCTTGGCCTTCACGATCGCATCGGCGAACGCCTTCGCATTCTCCAGCAGCTTCTCAACCGGGAACGAAGCCTTGCCGATCCCAGCATGAACGATGCCCGCCTTCTCCGCGCGGAACTCAACCTGGCCGGCCTTGGCCGCGGTGATCGCGCCCTTGACGTCCATGGTCACCGTGCCCAAGCGCGGGTTCGGCATCAGGCCGCGCGGCCCAAGGATCTTACCCAACCGCCCCACCAGGCCCATCATGTCCGGCGTGGCAATGCAGCGGTCAAACTGGATGTCGCCGGCCTGCACGCGCTCGGCCAGGTCATCGGACCCGACCACATCCGCACCAGCGGCCAAAGCCTCTTCCGCCTTGGCCCCGCGGGCAAACACGCCAACGCGCAAGGTCTTGCCGGTGCCGTTCGGCAACCCGACCAACCCACGCACCATCTGGTCGGCATGCCGCGGGTCGATACCCAGGTTCATGCTGATCTCGATCGTCTCGTCAAACTTCGCCTTGGCATTGGCCTGCACGGTCGCAATCGCCTCGGCCAGCGAGTACGACTTGTTCAGATCCACAGCGCTATAAGCCGCTGCCAGCCGCTTCTTGTGTGCCATCGGATCAGCCCTCCACCACGGTGAGGCCCATCGAACGCGCGGAACCCGCCAGCATGCGCACGGCCCCGTCCACATCGTTGGCGTTCATGTCCTTCATCTTCACCGCCGCGATCTCGCGCAGCTGCTCGAAGGTGACCCGCCCGCTCGCCGCACCCTTGCCCGGCGTCGTCGTGCCCTTGGTGATCCCGGCCGCCTTCTTCAGGAAGTAGGTGTTCGGCGGCGTCTTGGTGATGAAGGTGAAGGTGCGGTCGCCAAACGCGGTGATGACCACGGGAACCGGCATGCCGGGCTCCATCTGCGCGGTCAGCGCGTTGAATTCCTTCACGAAAGACATGATGTTCAGGCCGCGCTGACCCAGCGCCGGGCCAACCGGCGGCGACGGATTGGCCTTGCCGGCCGGAATCTGCAACTTGATATAGCCGACGATCTTCTTCGCCATGATCCCTTGTCTCCTGTCTCCGGGCTTGCGCCACGAAGAGGTTGGGGACCGCGGTCCATACGACACCCAGCGCAAGCAACTGCGCCAGGATGTCTCCCGCGTTCCAAATGAAGTCGGCCATCTACGACCCACCCGCACCCAAGTCCAGCGATTTCTTGCGCCCGCCCCGCCGACAACGCATGACTGCCGCGACACGCCGCCCCCAGGCCCTGCCCCCAGGCCCTGACCCAAGGACACGCCCCATGGACACGCCATGACCGCCGTGCTGTTCGTCGCGACTGCCCTTGTCATCGCCCTGGCCTGCCTCATCCTCTGGGTCCTGCGCACCTGGCGTCTCGCCGCCCTGGCGGGCTTCATCCTCGCCCTCCTCGCCATCGTCGCCGAAGCCCCACGCGCCGCCACCGAACTCTGGGGCCAAACCGTCCCCGGCCTCATCGCCGCCACCCAGGAAACCCTGCGTCTCGAAAGCGTCCGCGCCTCAGGCGCCCGCAGCAGCCACTACAACCCCAAGCACCGCTTCGGCGCCATCGTCTGCTACCGCTTGCCCGGCAATCCCGGCCTTGGCGCCGGCGCCCCGCTTGACCCGGCAATCCAGGCCGCTATCGGCGAGCCCCCCTCCGAAGCCGACCGCACCTGCCGCCAAACCCCCGGCCCGGACATCCTGCGCCAAACCGAGATCCGCCTCGACGAGGCAACCTACGACGCCACCCGCGCCGGCACCGCCGTCACCCTACGCGTGCTCCAGCCCCTGGGCCGGCTCGAATGGGCCTGGCCGCTAGACGCCCCCCTGCTGCCCTGGCTCGCCCGCCCTTCCCTGGGCAGCGGCACAAGCATCGCCCTGCCAGCCGAAATCCTCGCCATCACCATCGACCCGCGCGGCCGCACCCTGCTCACCCGCCGCGCCCATGACTACGCCGTCCCGATCGCCCATGTCCGCCTGCGCTACCAGCCGCCCGGCCACCCCGCCGGAGTCGAAGGCTTCGACACCGTCGACGCCCCCTCGATCGCCGGACTCGCCGCCGGCAGCCGCGTCACCATCACCCTCGACCCCGCCACCCCGCGCAGTCCCACCCTTACCGGCGTCTCCCGAACCTACTGGTGGCGCAACAGCCTCGGCGAGGTCCTGGTCGCACTGGCCATCGCTGCCGCCGTGCTGATCGCCGTCCTCGTCTTCCGCGTACGCCGTCGCCCTGCCTAGGCCCCCAGGAGCCCCCGATGCCCCACGCCGCCACCGTCAACGGCACCCGCTACACCTTCCCCAACCTGCGCACCCTGCTCGCCCGCGCCACCCCGCCGCGCTCCGGCGACACCCTCGCCGGCATCGCCGCCGCCTCGGCCAGCGAACGCGTCGCCGCCCAATTGGCGCTCGCCGACCTCCCCCTGCGCGCCTTCCTCAACGAAGCCGTCATCCCCTACGAGACCGACGAAGTCACCCGCCTCATCATCGACACCCACGACCGAGCCGCCTTCACCCCGATCGCCCATCTCACCATCGGCGGCCTTCGAAATTGGCTCCTGGCCGATGCCACCTCAGCTTCCCTTGCCGCCCTCCGCCCCGGCCTCACCCCCGAGATGACCGCCGCCGTCTCAAAGATCTGCCGCCTGCAAGACCTGGTCGCCATCGCGGCAAAATGCCAAGTCACCACCGCCTTCCGCAACACCATCGGCCTGCCTGGCCGCCTGTCCGTCCGCCTGCAACCCAACCACCCCACCGACGACCCAAACGGCGTCGCCGCCTCGACACTCGATGGCCTCCTCCTCGGTGCCGGCGACGCCGTGATCGGCGTCAACCCCGCCACCGACAGCGTCGCCGCCACCACAACCCTACTGAAAATGCTCGACGAAATCCGCGACCGCTACGCCATCCCCACCCAAACCTGCGTCCTCGCCCACGTCACCACCGCCCTGCGCTGCATCGAACAGGGCGCGCCCACCGACCTCGTCTTCCAATCAATCGGCGGCACCGAAGCCACCAACCGCAGCTTTGGCATCGACCTCGCCCTCCTCGCCGAAGCCCAGTCCGCCGCCCTCAGCCTCAATCGCGGCACCGTCGGCACCAACGTCATGTATTTCGAAACCGGCCAGGGCAGCGCGCTCTCCGCCAACGCCCATCACGGCGTCGACCAGCAAACCGTCGAGGCCCGCGCCTACGCCGTCGCCCGCCGCTTCGCCCCCCTCCTGGTAAACACCGTCGTCGGCTTCATCGGCCCGGAATACCTATATGACGGCAAGCAGATCATCCGGGCCGGCCTGGAGGACCATTTCTGCGGCAAACTCCTCGGCCTGCCGATGGGCGTCGACGTCTGCTACACCAACCACGCCGAGGCCGACCAAGACGACATGGACGCCCTGCTGACCCTGCTCGGCGTCGCCGGCGTCACCTACATCATGGGCATTCCCGGCGCCGACGACGTCATGCTCTCCTACCAAAGCACCTCCTTCCACGACGCGCTCTACATCCGCGGCGTGCTCGGCCGCCGCCCCGCCCCGGAATTCGAAACCTGGCTGGAGAAAATGGGCATCGCCCACGCCACGCCCGAGCGCATTCCCGCCCAGCTCTCCCCCGCCCTGGTCGGCCTCGCCTGATGGCCCTTGTTCCCCTTGGCCCCCCGGTCTTGTGGCGCGACCTGCGCCGCTTCACCCCCGCCCGCCTCGCCCTCGGCCGCGCTGGCAACGGCCTGCCCACCCAAGCCCACCTGGCGTTCCAGGCCGCCCACGCCGCCGCCCGCGACGCCGTCCACGCCGAACTCGACACCGAGGCCCTCGCCGCCGACCTCGCCGCCACGAACCTGTCCAGCTTCCTCGTCCAAAGCGCCTGCCCCGACCGCCGCACCTACCTCCTGCGCCCCGACCTCGGCCGCCGCCTCGCCGAAAATCAATCGCTCCCCCCCTGCCCCCCCTCTGTTCCCACAGACATCGCCTTCGTCATCTGCGACGGCCTCTCCGCCACCGCCGCCCAGCACCACGCCGCCCCGCTCCTCGCCGAAGTCATGCCCGCCCTCGGCCAGTCAGGCCCCGTCGTCATCGCCCGCCAGGGCCGCGTCGCGCTCGGCGACGCCATCGGCGCCGCCATGGGCGCGCAAGCCGTCGTCGTCCTGATCGGCGAGCGCCCGGGCCTGTCCAGCCCCGACAGCCTCGGCGCCTACCTCACCTGGAACCCCCGCCCCGGCCGGACCGACGCCGAGCGCAACTGTATCTCCAACATCCGCTCCGAAGGCCTGGCCATCCCCGACGGCGGGGAAAAGCTGCTATGGCTGATCGCCGCCATGCGCCGCCTGCGCCTGACCGGCATCGGGCTCAAGGACGAACAGCCCGGCCGCCTCGAAACCGGTCAGAAAACCTCAACCTCGGTCATCGCCACGTAACCCGGCCGGCCATCAACCTCGACCTGCGCCCACTGCATCAGGTTGCGCCACGGCGTGCCCTGCACCAACAGCCGGCTGCCCGCCGCCAGCCGCGCCACCACCGGCGACGTCCGGTCGGGGTCACGATACAAAACCGCCCCGGCCCCGCGCACCATCGCCACCCGCACCACCGGCGCCGTGCCGTCGCCGCGCATCCCCGGCACGGTGACAGTCTGCGGCGGCAGCACACTCCGCGGCACCGGCTCCTGCCCGACCTCGGGCGTCAACAGCACCACCCCCGCCCCCACCGCCAACACCCCGATCACCCCAAGCCCCAGCACCAGCCGCCAAAGCCGCGCCCCCGCGCGCTGCCGATACATCGCCACCCGCATCGCGCCATTCTCACTCACCAGCGCGTCCCGGTCGTGCTGCGCCATCCGCGCCGCCTCCTGCGCCGCGCGCAATTCACGCCGCAGCGCATCCACCTCATGTTCCAGCTTCAGCAGCCCCACCGAGGTCCCCGGACGGTAATTCTTGCCCGCACCCGCCAGCACAATGGCCTTCAGGTCGCCGCCCGACAGCCCCAGCCGGCGCGCCAACTGCCCGACAGCCCGCCCGGCATTGTCCGCCTCGCCGTCATCCGAGACCAGCATGGCCACCCGGTTGGCCAACCGCTCGATATCCTCGCCGCCGACCTCGCTCAAACCGCCCCTCCGCCCCGGCACCAAGGCCACCCCATAGACCAAATCCCCAGCCCTGGGGAGCACCCGCCGCACAAGCCGCTGGCGCGGCACGAAATTCCACGCCATGCTCGGTCAACAAAACGAGAGGCAGAGCATGTCCACGCCGCAGCGCATCGCCATCGGCTTCATTGCCGCCGTCCTCAGTGTCCTGGTGTTCCACCAAGGCATGATCCTGCTCATGCGTGAAACCGGCCTGTTCGGCATCTCGCCAACCACGCTGGTGTGGAACATCCGGCCCAACCCGCGCGCCTTCACCCTGCCCTTCATCGTCAACCAGTGCTTCTGGGGCGGGCTTTACGGCGCGGTCTTCGGCCTCCTCGCGCCCCGCGTCCGGTTTCCGCTCTGGCTCTGGGGCCTGATCGTCGGCGCCTCAACCACCCTGGTCGGCATGTTCGTCGTCGCCGCCATCCGCGGCACCCCAATCGGCGGCGGCTGGCAACTGATGGCCTGGCTGCGTGGCCTCAGCATCGGCCTCAGCTTCGGCCTCGGCCTGTGGGTGTTCTACACCGCCATCACCAGCCGGTTCTTCCCGCCCGCCCTGCCACGGCGGTAGGAACTGGAAAGCAAGCCGGGGCTCTGCCATCGCGCCGCGAGGGACCCCATCAGGAACCCGAGTCCCCCGGCCTTGCTGCTTTTGCCGATTGCACCCCCGCGCCGTCCTGTGACACGCTCGCGCCATAATAAACGATAGGGAGCTTCATCATGAAGCGCAGAAGCCTTCTCCGTGCCGGTGCCGCCGGCGCCGCTGCCGCCGCCCTGCCGCGCGTCTCGATCGCGCAGCCGGCCAGCACCCAGGTCCTGCGCTTCGTGCCACAGGCCAACCTGACCCTGCTGGACCCGATCATCACCACCGCCGCGGTCACCGCCAACCACGCCTGGATGATCTACGACACGCTGTTCGGCGTCACCAGCAAGCTCGAGCCCAAGCCGCAGATGGCCGAGGGCTATACCGTCTCCGATGACGGCCGCACTTACCTCATCAAGCTGCGCGACGGCCTGAAATTCCATGACGGCGAGCCGGTCCGCGCCCAGGATTGCGCCCCCAGCCTGGCCCGCTGGGCCCTGCGCGATCCCTTCGGCGCCACCCTGCTGCCCTTCGTCGACGCCTTCGGGGTCCAGGACGACCGCACCATCAAGATCACCCTGAAAAAGCCCTTCCCGCTGCTGATCCAGGCGATCGCGCAGCAGAACTCCTTCATCATGCCCGAGCGCGTCGCCAAGACCGATGCGTTCAAGCCGATCAGCGAGAACATCGGCTCCGGCCCCTTCCGCTTCGTCCAAAACGAGTTCGTCGCCGGCAGCAGCGCCGCCTATGCCCGCAACGATGCCTATGTCTCGCGCCAGGAGGCGCCGGACTGGTTCACCGGCGCCAAGATCGTCAACTTCCCGCGGGTCGAGTGGAAGATCATCCCGGATTCCTCCACCGCGGCGGCCGCCCTGCAATCCGGCGAGGTCGACTGGTACGAACAGGTCCAGTCCGACCTGGTGCCGCTGTTGCGGCGCAATACCAACATCCAGTTCGGCCCGTCCAACCCGCAGGGCTATATCGGCGGCATGCGCTTCAACCACCTGCACGCGCCGTTCAACGACGTCCGTCTGCGCCGGGCGATCCAGGTTGCGGTGAACCAGGAAGACTACATGCAGTCGATCATGGGCACCGACACATCGCTCTACCAACTTTGCCGCTCGCAGTTTCCGTGCGGCACCGCCTATGGCACCCCGGTCGACATGGCCAACGTCCAGAGCGGCAACATCGAGCTGGCCCGCAAGATGGTCCAGGAGGCCGGCTACAGCGGCGCCAAGGCGGTCATCATCAACCCGACCGACTTCCACACCATCGGGCCGCTGGGCAACATCACCTTCGACCTGTTGAAGAAGATCGGCATCAACGCCGAACTCGCCTCCACCGACTGGGGCACCGTGGTCCAGCGCCGCGGCAGCAAGGAGCCGGTCGAAAAGGGCGGCTGGTCGATCTTCCACACCTGGTTCACTGGCGGCTTCATCCTCAACCCGATCATCACGCCGCCGTTTCGCGGCATCGGCGACAAGGGCTGGTTCGGCTCGTACACCAACGAGAAGGTCGAGCAACTCACCGCGGAATGGCTGGATGCCAAGGACGAGGATGGCCGCAAGAAAATCGCCGCGGCCATCCAGGTGGAGAACTATACCCAGGTGCCGACGATCACCCTGGGGCAGTTCCAGATCCCGACCGCCTGGCGCAAGTCGCTCACCGGCAAGCTGGAAGCCACCGGGCCGCTGTTCTGGAACATCAAGCGGGCCTGATACCAACCATTGGAATGACCAACTCATAGGGATATGAAGGGCTGGGCTATGCCCAGACCCGCCAGGGGCCAAGCCCCTGGACCTTATTCATTTGAAAATAAAAGGGTTTCCAAAGGCCGCCGGCCTTTGGTGGGTCCAGGGCAAAGCCCTGGCCTTGCCTTGCTCCATGGGTCATTCATTTTACGGATTGGTATAAGGAGACCTGTGCGCGAGTGGCTTGATCCGACGCGCGCTGTTGGGATTCCATTGTGGCTCGGGCAATTGTGGAGTGACCGATGGCACGGCGTCGGATTGGCCAGGAGCGTCTTGGGCTTGATGGCGCGTCCGCCCGAGGGCGATCGTCGCT
>CAMBRC010000038.1 GCA_945869965.1 Asaia bogorensis | reverse complement strand
CCGCCGCCAGTGCCGCCGCCGCCGGCGCCGCCCAGCCGCACGGCCCAACCGAACCCGACTCCCAACACCGCGCCGGACACGCGTGAGTTGAACGCGACGCTGGAGCGGCTGCGCGCCAATCAGCCCCAGACCCGGCCACCAACCGGGCGACCCAACCCCCAGGCGGCAACCGCGCCACAACTCGGCGGCAGCCGCCAGGGCGACATCACCGCCAGCCTGTCGGCCCAGCAACAGGGCGCGATCGGTGATCGGGTGCGCGAGTGCTGGTTCAAGGATGCCGGCGCGCTCGACCTGGAAACCATGTCCGTCCAGGTCATCGTGACGTTCGATGAGACCGGCATGGCCCGCCTCGCCGAGGTCGGCGATGCCGATCGCGGCAAGATGGGAAATCCGCGCTTCGCCGTCTTCTTCGAGCGTGCCCGCCGCGCCATCCTCTCGCCGCGCTGCGCCAACCTGCCGATCCCGCGCAACGAGCTGGGAAAGGTCGGCATCCTGACCTTCCGCTTCAAACCGTGATCACCGCCCCCATATGCAACCCGTCTGCCCGGCCCGAATCTGTGCTACCAATGCCGGCCAGGGAAACATTCGCTACAGCCCAGAAGAGAAACAGCCGATGAACAGCTTCCCCGGGCCCCGCGCCCTTGGTGACGTCGCGATCACCCGCACGCCGCTGCCGCCGCTCAGCTTCGGGCGCCGCGCGCTCGTTGCCGCCGGCGCCGGGTTGCTGGCGGGCCCCGGCCTGATCCTGCCCAACGGCGCGCGCGCGCAAACGGCGGAGATCACCGTCGACCGCGCCAAGGTCGACCCGATCCCGATTGCCATCCCAAACCTGGTCGGTGTCGGCAGCGAAACCGCGCAGCTCGGCCGCGACATGGCCGCGGTGATCACCAACAACCTCGCCCGCTCCGGCCTGTTCCGCGCCATCGACCGCGCCGCCTTCGTGGCCGCCAACCCGGGCGACGTGCCGAATTTCGCCAACTGGAAGGTGATCGGCGCCCAGGCGCTGGTCACCGGCAAGGTCGACAGCCAGGGCGGCGACCGCGTGCGCGTCGAATTCCGCCTGTGGGACGTGCTGCCGGGCACCCAGATCCAGGGAACGGCCTACACCGCGACACTCTCCAACTGGCGCCGCATCGCCCACATCATCAGCGACGTGATCTATGAGCGGCTGCTGGGCGAAAAGGGCTATTTCGACACCCGCGTGGTCTATATCGCCGGCTCCGGCCCGCGCGACCGGCGGGTCAAGCGGCTGGCGATCATGGACCAGGACGGCGAGAACAACCGCTTCCTGACCGATGGCAGCGCGCTCGCCTTGTCGCCGCGCTTCCACCCCTCGCGCGACCAGATCGCCTTCATGAGCTACGTGAACAACCGGCCGCGCGTTTACACCTTCGACCTCAGCAGCGGGCGCCAGGCGATGCTGGGCAATTTCGAGGGCATCACCCTGTCGCCGCGCTATTCGCCGGATGGCGGCAGCATCATCATGGCGCAGACCCGCGGCGCCGGCTCGGACATCGTGGTCATCCCCGTCGGCGGCGGCGCGCCGCGGCGGCTGACCGATTCGGGCGGCGCCATCGACGTCTCGCCCTGTTACAGCCCGGACGGCCAGCAAATCGTGTTCGAGTCGGATCGCGGCGGTGACCAGCAAATCTATGTGATGGGCGCCGGCGGCGGGGCGGGCAAACGCATCAGCTTTGGCCGTGGGCGCTACGCCACCCCGGTGTGGTCGCCACGCGGCGACCTGATCGCCTTCACCCGGCTGACCGACGGCACGTTTGCCGTTGGCGTGATGCGGCCGGACGGCTCGGGCGAGCGCATCCTGTCCGAAAGCTTCTACGTCGAGGGCCCGACCTTTGCCCCCAATGGCCGTGTGATCATGTTCTGGCGCGAGACGGCGGCGCGCGATGCGCGCGGCAATGGTTTCTCGTCGCGCCTGGTTTCGATCGACATCACCGGCTTCAACGAGCGCGTCTTGACCACGCCAACCGACGCATCCGACCCTGCCTGGTCTCCGCTGCCGAGCTAGCCGGGGCAATGCATGTCCGATACGTCATGGAAGATATGTTTCGCCGCCATACGACGAGTTCTTGACCACAGTCGTTTCAACGGGCTAATCGACCGCACACAGAGCACGGCGGGGGCCCAGAGGGGGTCCGTGACGTGATACTTGGCTCGCTGGCCGCGGTTTCGGCCAGAATTGCTTCTCCGCCCGCCCGCCGTGACGTCTGCCCAGTGGGCACCAAACGCTGCACACTCCTTCCAGGGATCCAACTCGAATGAACATCAAGATTCTGGGCACGCTCGCTGCCGTGGCGCTGCTGGCGGCTTGCTCCAACCAAACCACGACCTCCACCCCTCCCGTGAGCTCGGGCCCGGTTCCGGGCAGCCAGGAAGACTTGGTGGCCAATGTCGGCGACCGCGTGTTTTATGACCTGAACCGCTCGACCCTGCGCTCGGACGCCCGCACCACCCTCGAGCGCCAGGCCGCGTGGCTGGCCAAGTGGTCGGCCAACAACGTCCAGGTCGCCGGCAACTGCGACGAGCGTGGCACCCAGGCCTACAACATCGCCCTGGGCAACCGCCGCGCCAGCGCCGCGCGCGACTTCCTGGTCGCCAAGGGCGTGGCCGCCGGCCGCATCACCACCATCTCCTTCGGCAAGGACCGCCCGACCGCGCTCGGCTCGAACGAGCAGGCCTGGTCGCAGAACCGCAACGCGATCACTTCGGTTCGCTGATCCTGCCCGGCACGCCGGGGCGTCTTGGCCCCGGCTTGTTGACCTGACGATGAAACCGGCGGCCTTCGGGTCGCCGGTTTTGTTTTGCGCCCCTGGCCTGTTGGGTCGTGTTGAGCGCGGCGTTCCGTTTTGGCGATCCATGCGCGATAGTCGCCGCACGGCGCCGTGCGTATTGCCGCCGATGTTGAGGGAGAGCTTGTGTGAACGAGGCGTGGATGAGCAGGCTTGCGGTGGTCGCCTTGGTGTCATTCTGGCTGATTGTGCCAGGCGTGGCGCGGGCACAGCTGGACAGCCGCGAGGCGATCCAGTTGCAGAACCAGATGCTGGAACTGCGCCGCGATGTGCAGGCGCTACGCGAGCAGATGCGCAGCGGCGGAAATTCCGGCAGCGGCGGCGGCAGCATTTTCGCGCGTCCGTCCAGCCCATCCGGCGCCGGCGGTGGCGACATGACCGCCGCATTGCTGGAGCGGGTCAGCCAATTGGAAGAGCAGGTCCGCCGCATGCAGGGCCGCCTGGATGAGGTCGACAACGCCCGCCAGCGCCAGGGCGACGAGTTGAAGAAGGACCTCGACGACCTGAACTTCAAGCTGGGCAGCGGGGCAGGGGCCGCGACCCGCCCGCCCGCACCGCCATCGGCCGCCGCTCCCGGCCCCGCAGCCGGGGCCGCCACGCGGCGCACGCCGGAAGTGGCAATGCAGGAAGGCAATGCCGCCCTGGCGCGGCGCGACTACCCTGCCGCCGAGGCCGCGGCACGCGAGGTCCTGGCGTTTCCGCGCTCGCCGCGTGCTGTCGATGCGCAGTTTCTGCTGGCCCAGACCCTGGCCGGCAAGCGTGACTTTCAGGGCGCCGCGGTGGCCTACGACGACACCTATAACCGCAACAAGATCGGGGTGAACGCACAGCCATCGCTGCTCGGGCTGGCCAACTCGCTGAATGCCATCAACGAAAAACGGGCGGCCTGTGCCACGCTGGACAAGCTGAAGGCCGAATTCCCGAATCCGCGCGCCGATCTCAAGGAGCCAATCGTGGCGGCGCGGCAGCGCGCCGGGTGCCGTTGATGCGGCAGCGCGCCGGGTGCCGTTGATGCGGCAGCGCGCCGGGTGCCGTTGATGCGGCAACGCGCCGGGTGCCGCTGATGCGGCAACGCGCCGGGTGCCGCTGATGCGGCAACACGCCGGGTGCCGCTGAACGCAGCCGGGCTGCGCCACCGCTTCGGCGCCAACATGGCCCGGCTGGCGCCGTTCGAACCGGCGCCGGCGCTTGCGGTGGCGGTGTCGGGAGGTGCGGACAGCATGGCGCTGGCCCTGCTGGCGCGCGATTGGGCACACGGGCAGGGCGGCAGCCTGCTTGCCATAGTGGTGGATCACGGCTTGCGGCCCGGCTCGGCGGACGAGGCGACCCTGACCGTGGCACGGCTGAACGGGCGTGGCATCGCGGCGAACAAGATCAGATTGGACGGCTTGCCGCATGGTCCCGGCTTGGCGGCGCGGGCACGGACGGCACGCTATGCGGCGCTGGAGGCGGCCTGTGCCGCGCGCGGCATTCTGCATCTGTTGCTGGGTCATCACGCCGGCGACCAAGCGGAAACGCTGCGCATGCGGACGGCGGCCGGCAGCAGCGGGCGCGGGCTCGCCTGCATGGCGGCATTGGTCGAGCGGCCGGCAGTCCGGCTGTTGCGCCCCCTGCTCGCCGAGCCGCCCGGCCGGTTGCGGGCGCTGTTGCGCGCCGATGGGCTGGACTGGGTGGAAGACCCCTCGAACCACGACCTCGCGACCCTGCGTGCCCGGTTGCGCCATGACATCAACGATCCCGCCGGCGAGGGTGCGGTGGTGACAGGCTTGTGCGACGACGCCCGTGGCTATGGAATTGCCCGCGCGGAAGTTGACCGCGACATTGCCGCGGAATTGGCGGGCCGGGTGCGCCTGCATCCGGCCGGCTGGGCGGTCCTGACGGCCGGTGCGCTCTCGGCGGTGGCGCTCTCGGCCTTGCTGTGCACCATTTCCGGCCGGCGCTATCCCGTCGCCAGCGACGCCGTTGCGCGCCTTGCCGCGGCGCCGCACGCGGCAACCCTGGCAGGTGCGCGGCTGTTGCCGGCCGGCCGCGCCGGGCAGGCGGGCGATTGGCTGGTGGTGCGCGAGGTCGCGGCGATGCAGCCCCCGGTGGTGGCGCGCCCGCTCGCCATGTGGGATGGCCGGTTTCGCCTGTCGCCAGACGCGCGGCCGAAACCGGGCACGACGCTGGGCTCGCTCGGCGACGATGCCGCCCGATGGCGCCGGGCGGCCGGTTGGCCATCTGCCGTGCTTCGGACATTGCCCGCGCTGCGGCGCGACGGACAGGTCGTGGCTGTGCCGGCGCTCGGCGGCGCAGATGTCGCCACGCTTGACCGGCTGGATGCGGTTTTCCGCCCCGCCATGGTGCTGGCGGCGGCGCCCTTCCTGCCGAATTGACCGCCCGATTGCGGCAAAAGCGACGCTGTGCTGTCGGCGGGGGTGCAAGGAGTGTGAAAGCATCCTATGTTATCGAGGACCCGCCGTGCGACGGCGGCGACTATGGGGCCATCATGGCCAGGGAATGGAATGAGCAATTTCGGCCGCAATCTGGCACTCTGGGTCATCATCGCATTGTTGCTGGTGGTGCTCTTCAACCTGTTCCAGCCGGGCTCCAGCCGCTCGCCCGCGGCACAGCTCGCCTATTCGGATTTCCTCGCCGACGTGAATGGCGGCCGGGTGCGTGACGTCACCATCCAGGGCCGCATCGTCAGCGGCCTGATGGCCGATGGCCGCCAGTTCCAGACCTACACGCCGGAAGACCCTACGCTGGTCTCACGGCTGACCGAAAAAGGCGTGCGCGTTATCGCCAAGCCGGAGGAGAGCGACGTCAACCCGCTGCTGCATTATGTGCTCAGCTGGTTCCCGATGCTGCTGCTGATCGGCGTCTGGGTGTTCTTCATGCGTCAGATGCAGGGCGGCGGCGGCCGTGCCATGGGTTTTGGCAAGTCGCGCGCCCGGCTGCTGACCGAGAAGCAGGGCCGCATCACCTTTGATGATGTGGCCGGCATTGACGAGGCCAAGTCCGAACTTCAGGAAATCGTCGAGTTCCTCAAGGACCCGCAGAAGTTCCAGCGCCTCGGTGGCAAGATCCCCAAGGGCGTGCTGCTGGTCGGCCCGCCCGGCACCGGCAAGACGCTGCTCGCCCGCGCCATCGCCGGCGAGGCCAACGTGCCGTTCTTCACCATCTCGGGCTCCGATTTCGTCGAGATGTTCGTGGGCGTCGGCGCCAGCCGCGTGCGCGACATGTTCGAGCAGGGCAAGAAGAACGCCCCTTGCATCATCTTCATCGACGAGATCGACGCGGTCGGCCGCCATCGCGGCGCCGGCCTCGGCGGCGGCAACGACGAGCGCGAGCAGACGCTGAATCAAATGCTCGTTGAGATGGACGGCTTCGAGAGCAACGAGGGCGTCATCCTCATCGCCGCGACCAACCGGCCGGACGTGCTCGACCCCGCCCTGCTGCGCCCCGGCCGCTTCGACCGCCAGGTCGTGGTGCCGAACCCCGACGTGAACGGCCGCGAGAAGATCCTGCGCGTCCATATGCGCAAGGTGCCCCTGGCGTCGGACGTCGACCCGAAGGTGATCGCGCGCGGCACGCCCGGCTTTTCGGGCGCGGACCTCGCCAACCTCGTGAACGAGGCCGCCCTGCTGGCCGCCCGGACCGGCAAACGCGTGGTTGCGATGTTCGAGTTCGAGCACGCCAAGGACAAGGTGATGATGGGCGCCGAGCGCCGCTCGCTGGTCATGTCGGACGCCGAGAAGCAGATGACCGCCTATCACGAGGCCGGCCACGCGCTCTGCGCCATGAACCTGCCGGAATGCGACCCGGTCCATAAAGCCACGATCATTCCGCGCGGCCGCGCGCTCGGCATGGTGATGAGCCTGCCGGAAGGCGATCGCTACTCGAAGAGCAAGGCCAAGTGCCTGGACGAGCTGACCATGGCGATGGGCGGCCGGGCGGCGGAGGAGATCATCTTCGGTGCGGACAAGGTCTCCAACGGGGCCTCGGGCGACATCAAGATGGCCACCGACCAGACCCGCCGCATGATCGCGGAATGGGGCATGAGCGAGAAGCTCGGCATGATCGCCTACGGCGACAACAGCCAGGAGGTGTTCCTCGGCCACTCCGTCACACAGAGCAAGAATGTCTCCGAGGCGACCGCGCGCGAGATCGACAGCGAGATCAAGGCGATCATCGACAATGCCTATGCCACCGCCAAGCGCCTGCTGACCGAGAACATCGACAACCTGCACGCCGTGGCCAAGGCACTGCTGGAGCACGAGTCGCTGTCGGGTGACGAGATCCGCACCGTCTTGCGCGGCGAGAAAGTGATCAAGATCATCGTCGACGATCCGGCGCCGGACTCGCGCCGCGCCTCCGTCCCGTCCTCCGGCCGCCCGATGCCGCCCGCACCCGGCGGCTTGGGAACTGCGCCCCAGCCCGGCTGAGCCTTTGCTGTCAATCGAGCCGCTCGGCCTGCTGCACGGCCAGGCGGCCCGAGACGCGATCGAACGCCGCCTGGCCCTGCCGCTTGCAGGCGGCCCGGCGGCGTTTTCGCTGGTGCGCCTGCCCGGCGACCCCCGCGGCATCGTCCCCGTCGCCCTGATCCCCGCCGAACACCGCCCGGCCTTGGCCCGCATCACCGCCGCCCGCCCCACCTTCGCCGGCCTGCCAGGCACCGGCCCCTGGGTCATGGCCATCCTCAACGTCACCCCTGACAGCTTCAGCGATGGCGGCCAACACGCCACCACCGAAGCCGCCATCGCCGCTGCCCACGCCATGCATGAAGCCGGCGCCGACCTGATCGACATCGGCGGCGAAAGCACCCGCCCCGGCGCCACCCCGGTCACCCCGGACGAGGAACAGGCGCGCATCCTCCCGGTCATCCGTGTCTTGTCCGCGTCCGGCCTGACCGTCTCGGTCGACACTCGCCATGCATCCACCATGCGCGCCGCCCTGGCCGCCGGCGCCCGCATCATCAATGACATCTCCGCCCTGACCGGCGACCCCGAAGCCGCCGCCGTGGTCGCCGCTGCCCGCGCCCCGGTGATCCTGATGCACATGCGCGGCACGCCCCAGACCATGAGCGAACACACAAGCTATGCCGACGTCGCCGCCGAGGTCGTGCGCGAACTCGCCGACCGCGTCGCCGCCGCCGAGGCCGCCGGCATCGCCCGCGCCGATATCGCCATCGACCCCGGCATCGGCTTCGCCAAGGAAAACCCGGCCAGCATCGAACTGCTCGATCGCCTGCCGGTGCTGCACAACCTCGGCTGCCGCATCCTGGCCGGCGTGTCGCGGAAGCGCTTCATCGGCGCCCTCACGGGTGAACCCATCGCCGCCCGCCGCATGCCGGGCTCGCTCGCCGCCGCCCTGACAGCCCTGGATCGCGGCGCCACCATCCTGCGCGTGCACGACGTCGGCGAAACCGTCCAGGCCCTGCGCGTCTGGCGCGGCATGAACATAAGCTGACACACCGGATACCAATTTGTAGGCCATTGCGGTACATGCTGGCACCGCACGCTTCCGGGGAGACCATGCCGGCATGGACATGACACGCCACTTGTTCGGCACCGACGGTATCCGCGGCACCGCGAACACCGAGCCGATGAACGCCGAGACCGTCCTGCGCCTCGGCCAGGCCGCCGGCCTGCTGTTCACCCGCGGCAACCACCGCCACCGCGTGGTGATCGGCAAGGACACCCGCCTGTCCGGCTACATGCTGGAACCCGCCCTCGTCGCCGGCTTCATCGGCGCCGGCATGGATGTGGTGCTGGTGGGCCCGCTACCCACGCCGGCCATCGCCATGCTGACCCGCAGCCTGCGGGCCGATCTTGGCGTGATGATCTCGGCCAGCCACAACACCTTCGAGGATAACGGCATCAAGCTGTTCGGCCCCGACGGGTTCAAGCTGTCGGACGCCACCGAGGCCGAGATCGAACGCCTGATGGACGCCAACCTGGCTCCCCGCATGGCCAGCCCGCGCAAGTTGGGCCGTGCCAAGCGCATGGAAGACGCCGGCGGACGCTACATCGAGTTCGCCAAGAACACCTTTCCCCGCGGACTCAGGCTCGACGGGCTCAAGATCGTCGTCGATTGCGCCAACGGCGCCGCCTACAAGGTCGCCCCCACTGTGCTGTGGGAACTCGGCGCCGAGGTGATCAGCGTCGGCGTTTCGCCCGATGGCTTCAACATCAACCAGGATTGTGGCTCGACCGTGCCGAACTTCCTGCGCGGCGAGGTCCGCCGCCACGGCGCCGATCTCGGCCTGGCGCTGGACGGCGACGCCGATCGCCTCATCCTGTCCGACGAGCGCGGCAGTATCATCGACGGCGACCAGGTGCTCGCCCTGATGGCCCGCTCCTGGCGCGCTGCCGGGCGGCTGACTGGCGATGGCATCGTCGCCACCGTGATGTCCAATCTCGGCCTGGAGCGCTATCTTCAGGGCGAGGGCTTGACCCTGCACCGCACCCAGGTCGGCGACCGCTACGTGATGGAGAAAATGCGCGCCGGTGGCCTCAACATCGGCGGCGAGCAATCCGGCCACATGATCCTGTCCGACTACGCCACCACCGGCGACGGCCTGCTGGCAGCACTGCAGGTGCTGGCGGTGCTGGTCGAACAAGCCCGCCCGGTCAGCGAGGTCTGCAGCGTCTTCCACCGCCTGCCGCAGAAACTGCGCAGCGTCCGTTTCACCGGCGACTCACCGCTCGAGGCGCCAAAGGTCCAGGCGGCCATCGTCGCCGCCGAGGCCCGCCTGTCCGGCACCGGCCGCCTGCTGATCCGCAAGTCCGGCACCGAGCCGGTGATCCGCGTGATGGCCGAAGCCGAGGACGAGGTCCTGGTCGAGAAGATCGTCGACGAGCTTTGCGCTCTGATCGCCCAGGCCGCCGCCCTGGCCTCGCAGGGTGGGCTGTAGGGCGCAGCATGCACGGGCGCGTCCTCATCATCGCCGGCTCCGATTCCGGCGGCGGCGCCGGCATCCAGGCCGATATCAAGGCGGTGACGGCGCTCGACGCCTTCGCCATGACCGCGATCACCGCGCTGACGGCGCAGAACACCCTCGGCGTCCAGGGCGTGCACCCCGTGCCGGTCGATTTCCTGCGCCTGCAAATCCGCAGCGTCGCCGATGACCTCGGCGTAGACGCCGTCAAGACCGGTATGCTCGGCGATGCCGCCACCATCGACGCCGTGGTCGATGAACTCACCCGCCTCCCCAACGTGCCCGTCGTCGTCGACCCGGTCATGGTCGCCAAGGGCGGCCACAAGCTGCTCGCAGACGCGGCGGTCGACCATCTCCGCCGCACCCTGCTGCCGCGCGCCACTGTGCTGACCCCGAACCTGCCGGAAGCCGAATTGCTGACCGGCATGACCATCGCCACGGAGGCCGACATGCACCGCGCGGCCCGGATGCTGCTCTCCTTCGGCACGCCGGCCGTGCTGCTCAAGGGCGGCCATCTCGACAGCCCGGACGTCGTCGACCTGCTCGCCACTGCCGAGGGCGTCCAGGAATTCCGCTCCGAACGCCTGCACACCCGCCACACCCACGGCACCGGCTGCACCCTGGCCAGCGCCATCGCCGCCGGGTTGGCCCAGGGCATGACGCTGCCCGCCGCCGTCGACCGCGCCCGGCGCTACGTCCATCGCGCCATCGCCTCGGCCCCCGGCTATGGCGCCGGCCACGGCCCGCTCGACCACGCCAATACCGTGGATGTGACCCGGCTCGACCGATAGCGGGCTCGCCTTCCTCGTTCCGCCTTGGCTATGGTGACGTGAATATGGCGGGAGGACGGGCGGATGCGCGCTTTGCTGGCAGGTGTGATGGCGTTGTCACTGTGGACCGCGGCCGCCATCGCCGCCCCGGTCGAGCCGGCCCAGCGTGACGCCATGCTCGCGGTCTATACCGCGTTCAACAAGGCCATCGCCGCCGGCAAGCTCGATGACGCCCTTGCCCTGCGTTCGGCCGATCGCCGCGCCCGCATCCAGGCCGACGCCAAAACCGCCGCCCAGCGCAAAAGCGTGCTCGACCTGCTGAAATCGATGATCCCCGACGCGATCGAGGTCCAGCGCGCCGTCCAGTCCAAGGACGGCGCGAAGATCACCCTGAACACCCTCGTCACCATGATCGTCCCCGCCAACGCGCCGCGCCGTGCTGGCGTCCCCCCGCCCGGCACCAAGCTCCAAGCCGAACTGGCACTCGACTTCCTGCACGAGCGCGGTGCCTGGAAGTTCGACAATCAAGCCTGGGGCATGGACCCCTCGAAGGTGAAGCCCTGCACCACCGCCTGGAAGGGCATGGACGCCTTCGAGGAACGCGACAATCTCTCGATCGGCGGTCAGATCCGTCGCGTCGATTTCGGCCCCGATCACACCAAGGTGGTGATCCGCATGTTCGACGAGGAGAACTGCATCTTCCTCCCCTCCCGCGCCAGGCTGGCCGAGCTAGGCTTCAACCCCGATTTGATCGAGCCATGGGCGATCATCGAGATCGAAGCCTGGCCGCACCGCGACGACAAACAGGCCGCCTGGGCCGCCCGCGTCACTATCCGCGACGAAGAGTAGCAGGCGTCAGTCCACCGCAATCCGATGCACCGCCCGCCGCCGCTCGCCCGGCGGGATGTGCATCAGCCCCGGCTTGGCGATGAACGCGCCATCGAACCCCTGCGGGCTCGCCATGCCATGCCATGGCTCGATGCACAGCAGTGCCGCGTCGGGCCGCGACCAGATGCCGAGATTCGGAAAACCAGAATCCCACGACACGGTCACCGCCGGCGCGCCCCGCTTGATGTGATCGGGCGCCGAATAGCGCACCCAGGAGCTCGCCGGCGCATCCATCACCACCGCGCTGATGGCGAACAATTCGTCCGACAACGCCAGCCGCCGATCCCGGACGGGATTGTCATGCCGCTCCGGCGCCAGGAACCCGCCGCGCGCCCGCCGGATCGGTGCCGTCTCGTCATTGGAAAAGGTGAGGACATGATCCTCCTTGGCAATCCCCGGCAGCAACGGCCAGCGAAACGCCGGATGGGCGCCGAAACTGGCGGGCAGGGTGGCCTCGCCGGGATTGTCTAGCGTGAAGCCGATCTCCAGCACATTGCCCAGAACGGCATAGGAAATTTCCAGCCGGAACGCGAAGGGGAACCGCGTCCGCGTCGCGGCATTGTCGCGCAATTCCAGCCGCGCACTGCTCGGCGTCGCTTCCATCCAGGTGAAATCATGGTCGCGGGCAAACCCGTGCTGGGTCACGGTATAGTCCTTCCCGCCATGCCGCAGCGTGTCCCCGGCCAGCATCCCAACAATCGGGAACAGGTTCGGCGCATGGCGCGGCCAAGGCTCCACCCCCTGCCACAGCACCTCCACGCCCGCGACTCCGCCGAGTTGCACCAGCTCCGCGCCCTTGCGCGCAATCGTTGCGCGCAGCCGGTCGCCGCCAATCCGGTGGCTCGGCGCGGCTGGATCGATCGGGGGCATGGCATCACTCCGCGTTGCTCGGGGCGCCATCATGCCCGCGATGTCGCAATTGGCGCTACGGCGCGGTCAACAGCGCCGCGAGCGCCGCGAACCCGTCCTCGGGATCGGCCGGCGTAAGCGTATCCTGGCGAAGGAACTCCCCCAGCCGCCGGTTGAGTGCCAGCATCCGGTCGGACTCGTCATCAGCCCCCGCCCGATACAGCCCCATCCGTGCCAATTGCTCCAATTCCTCGGACTCCGCCATCGCCTGCCGCCCCAGCCGCAGCGCCTCATTCCGCTCCGCCGAGTGCCAGCCGGTCGCCACCCGCGACAGCGAGCGCGGAATGTCGATGGCGGGATACCGCCCGCGCTCGGCGATCTGCCGGCTGAGGATGATGTGCCCGTCCAGGATGCCGCGCACCGCGTCGGCCACCGGCTCGGTCATGTCGTCGCCATCGACCAGCACGGTAAAGAACCCGGTGATGCTGCCGGCCACCTCCCCCGGCACTTCCACTCCCGGCCCCGCCCGTTCCAGCAGCCCGGCCAATTCGGCAAACACGCTCGGCGGATAGCCGCGCGCCACCGGCAACTCCCCGGACGACAGCGCCACCTCGCGCACTGCATGGCAATACCGCGTCAGGCTGTCGACCAGCAGCAGCACGCGCTGCCCGCGATCGCGGAAGAACTCTGCCGCCGCCATTGCCGCCTGCACCGCCTCGGCCCGCATCAACGCGGTCGCGTCCGCGGTGGCGACAAACATCAGCGAACGCTCTCGCCCCTCTGCCCCCAAATCATCCTCCAGGAACTCGCGCACCTCGCGCCCGCGCTCTCCCACCAGCGCCACCACGACGACATCGAACGCCGACCAGCGCGCCAGCATCCCCAGCAAGGTCGATTTCCCCACCCCCGGTCCGGCAAACAACCCCATCCGCTGCCCCAGCCGGCAGGTGGTGAACAGATCCATCGCCCGCACTCCCAGCGTCACCGCCGGCCCCACCCGCGCCCGCGTGGCCGCCGGCGGTGCCGCACGCCGGATTGGCTGCGGCTCTCCCAACGGCAACGCCCCGCGCCCGTCCAGCGGCTGCCCGAGCGGATCGACCACCCGCCCGATCCAGCCGGATCCAATCGGCAGGCTGGCCGCCCCCGGGCACAGTGGCAGCCGGGCAGGGGCCCCGGCCCCCAGCCCCGTCGCATCGCGGAACAGCGTGATGGTGGTGTCCTGCGCCGTGCTGCTGGTCACCTGCGCGGGAACCGCGACCCCATCGCGCCCGATCACCTCCAGCCGATCCCCCACCGACAACATCCCCGGCAACGGCGGCAGTATCGCCCGCACCCCGGTCGCCGCGGTGATCCGCGCCTCGATGTGTTCCGCTGACAGCCGTCCGATGGCATGGCTGGCCCGCGCAAGACGCTCGGCAATCGTGGTCGTGAGGTGTGGCTGCATGGCTTGCGCAGTCTGGCCGGGATTGATTACCCGCATCCTACCGCCGAGGAACGAACCCCATGCCAACCACGATCCGCCCCGTGACCCGCGCCGACGGCCCGCACCTCGCCCGCGCCAACCTCGCCGCCCGGGCTTTTCACGCCCCCTGGGTCCAGCCCTTCACCGACCAGGCCGGTTTCGACGCCTGGTTCGCGCCGGTCGCCGAAGGCCGCCGCGTCGCCCTGCTGGCGGTATCGGACGGCGCCCCCGCCGGCCTGTTCAACCTGAGCGAGATCGTCCGCGGTGGCTTCCAAAGCGCCTATCTAGGCTATTACGCCTATCCCGCCCAAGCCGGCCGCGGCACGATGACCGAGGCACTCGCCCTGGTCCTCGCCCACGCCTTCGGCCCCGCCGGCCTGCACCGCGTCGAAGCCAATATCCAACCGGACAACCACCGCTCCACCGCCCTGGCCCGGCGCGCTGGCTTCCGCCTGGAAGGCTTCTCCCCGCGCTACCTGTTCATCGACGGCGCCTGGCGCGACCACGAACGCTGGGCCAGGCTGGCCGACGAATAGGGCCCTACTTGGCCCGCGGATCCCCCGGCAGGAAGCTGCCCGTCACCATCTTGTAGGCATCCGACGTCTTCTCGCCCGCAATCCCGTCCGGCTTGACGAAGATCCCGGTATGCGTGGTCAGCCAGTTCTGCAGCGCCATGGCAGCGGCCAAGGCGGGATTGGCCGGCTTCTTGGTCGAATACGGCACCACCAGCGGCTTGGCGTTCGCCGCCGGCACCGGCTGGTCGGCAAACCCCACCAGCTTGCGCTCGGCCATCCGGCGCAACAGCACCGCCGCCCCGCACTGGGCGGATTTCGCCGTATCGGACCAGGTGCCGTCGGCGACGTATTTCCCGCTGGTGTAATGTTCGCTGAAGCTCCAGAGGTACGGCGACTTCACATGCGGGTGGAACAGCCGGTAGCCAAAGCCGTTGTAGCGCTCGGCCTCATACAGCGTGCCGGCCAGCGACCAATCCGTCCCCGCGCCCAACCCCTTCAGCGCCAGCGCGTCCTGCGCGCTCTCCTCCCAGGTGAACGGCGGCGACCCGGTCTTCGGCCGCCCCGCCGGCACCTGGACCGTGCGCGCCGTCAGCGGATCGCCGTTGTGCAGATGGCCCTTGAAGCTCTGGCTCGACTCCATGTTGTGGGTCACCGCGATGAAATGCCACGGAACCCCCATCGCCGCCGCCACCGCCTGGTAGCGCGCCTGGTTGCTCACCAGCGCATCGACCAGCTTCTCCACCGCCGTCGCGCGCTCCGGGCGAATGACGCAGCTATTGAACAGCGTTTCATACTCGGCCCGCAGCGCGGGTGTCAGGTTGACCTTCGCCATCTTGCTTTCCCCTCTGCTGGATCATCCAACCGTTCCGATATAGCATGGAAAATACCCCGCCGCGCAAGCATGAATTTATCCCGTCAATGCCAATGCGTGGTTGCACCGCAGCAATTGTTCGGCTAGCACCGCCGTGGGCTACACCCCCCCACCGGGGTGCTTCTGTTCTGAAAGGGACAGCATATGAACGCTTCCACCGTCGCGGCCTCGCCGCGCGTGCCGCCGGTCACCCGTCCGGCCAACCCCGATTTCTCCTCCGGCCCCTGCGCCAAGCGCCCAGGCTTCTCCCTGGTCGCCCTCGACGGCGCCGCCCTCGGCCGCTCGCACCGCGCGAAGGGCCCCAAGGCCAAGCTGGCCGAAGTGATCGATCGCTCCCGCGCCATCCTCGGCATGCCCGCCGACTGGCGCCTCGGCATCGTCCCGGCATCCGACACCGGCGCCGTCGAGATGGCCCTGTGGTCCCTGCTCGGCCCCCGCCCGGTCGACATCCTGGCCTTTGAAAGTTTCTCCCAGACCTGGGCCGACGATATCGTCAAGCAACTCAAGCTCGCCGATGCCCGCGTCCTCACCGCCGCGTATGGCGCGCTCCCTGACCTCACCCAGGTCAACCCCGCCCACGACCTCGTCTTCGCCTGGAACGGCACCACCTCCGGCGTCCGCGTCCCCAACGCTGACTTCATCGCGGCTGACCGCCAGGGCCTGGTCATCTGTGACGCCACCTCGGCCGCCTTCGCCATGGACCTCGCCTGGGACAAACTCGATGTCGTCACCTGGTCTTGGCAGAAGGTCCTGGGCGGCGAGGGCGCCCACGGCATGCTCGCCCTCTCGCCTCGCGCTGTCGCCCGGCTGGAAAGCCACAAGCCCAGCTGGCCGATGCCCAAGATCTTTCGCCTCACCTCTGGCGGAAAAATTGCCGAGGGCATCTTCAAGGGCGACACCATCAACACCCCCTCCATGCTCTGCGTCGAGGACGCGCTCGACGGCCTGCGCTGGGCCGAATCCGTCGGCGGCCTCCCCGGCCTGATCGCCCGCAGCGAAGCCAATCTCGCCGCCATCCGCGCCTGGGTCGTCGCCAGCGACTGGGCCGCCTTCCTCGCCGACGACCCGGCAACCACCTCCTGCACCTCGATCTGCCTGAAGATCACCGCCCCCTGGTTCCTCGCCCTGGACCCCGCCGCCCAGGCCGACGCCGCCAAGAAGGTCGCGTCCCTGCTGGAGAAAGAAGGCGTCGCCTACGATATCGGCGCCTACCGCGACGCCCCCCCGGGCCTGCGCATCTGGGGCGGCGCGACTGTCGAGACCAGCAACATCAACGCCCTCCTGCCCTGGCTCGACTGGGCATATGAAACCGTAAAGGGGGCCTGAGCCCATGCCCAAGGTCCTGATCTCCGACAAGCTCTCCCCCGCCGCCGTGGCGATCTTCCGCAGCCGCGGCATCGAGGTCGACATGAAGACCGGCCTTTCGCCGGCCGAGCTGCGCGCCATCATCGCCGAGTACGACGGCCTCGCCATCCGTTCCGCCACCAAGGTCACCCGCGAACTCCTGGACGCCGCCCCCAACCTCAAGGTCGTCGGCCGTGCCGGGATCGGTGTGGACAATGTCGACGTCAAATCCGCCACCGCCGCGGGCGTCGTGGTCATGAACACCCCCTACGGCAACGCCATCACCACCGCCGAACACGCCATCGCCCTGATGTTCGCCCTCGCCCGCCAGATCCCCGAGGCCAGCACCTCGACCAAAGCGGGCATGTGGGAGAAGAACCGCTTCATGGGCGTCGAGCTGACCGGCAAGACCCTCGGCCTGATCGGCTGCGGCAATATCGGCTCCATCGTCGCCGACCGCGGCATCGGCCTGCGCATGCGCGTCATCGCCTACGACCCCTACCTGACCGAAAAGCGCGCCCTCGATCTCGGCGTCGAAAAGGTCGAGCTCGAAGACCTGCTCGCCCGGGCGGAGATCATCACCCTGCACACCCCGCTCACCGAATCGACCCGCAACGTCCTCTCTCGCGAGGCCCTGGCGAAAACCCGCAAGGGCGTGCGCATCATCAACTGCGCCCGCGGCGGCCTGGTCGATGAAGCCGCCCTCGCCGACGCCATCAAATCCGGCCACGTCGCCGGCGCGGCGCTCGACGTCTTCGAAACCGAGCCTGCCACCCAATCCCCGCTCTTCGGCCTGGAAAACGTCGTCTGCACCCCGCATCTGGGTGCGGCCACAGCCGAGGCCCAGGAAAACGTGGCACTCCAGATCGCCGAACAGATGAGCGACTACCTCACCTCCGGCGCCGTCGCCAACGCCATCAACATGCCATCCGTCTCCGCCGAGGACGCCCCCCGCCTCAAGCCCTACATGGAACTCTGCCGCCTGCTCGGTGCCTTCGCCGGCCAGATGACCCAGGCCCGCGAGGGCGTGCTGCGCCGCGTCACCATCGAATACGAGGGCCTGGCCGCCCAGCTCAACCAGCGCCCGCTCAGCGCCGCCGTCCTCGCCGGCCTGCTCGCCCCGATGATGGCCGGCGCCAACATGGTCAACGCCCCCGTCCTGGCCCGCGAACGCGGCATCGACGTCGCCGAGACCGTGCACGACCGCCCCAGCGAGTACCAAACCTTGGTCCGCGTCACCATCACCACCGACGACAACACCCGCACCGTCGCCGGCACCCTCTTCGCCGGCTCCCGCCCCCGCATCGTCGAGATCAAGGGCATCCGCGTCGAAGCCGATTTCGGCCGCCACATGCTCTACGTCACCAACCACGACAAGCCCGGCTTCATCGGCCGCTTCGGCGCCACCCTGGCCGGCGCCGGCATCAACATCGCCACCTTCCACCTCGGCCGCGCCGAAGCCGGCGGCGACGCCATCTGCCTGGTCTCGGTCGACGAACCCGTCCCCGAAGCGGTGCTGGAAATGGTCCGCACCCTGCCGCTGGTGGTCCAGGCGACGTCGCTGGAGTTCTGAAACAGCCCGGCACGGGAAAGACGAGTGGCAGGAAGAGTCTTCTTTTTGTGAACAAAAAGAAGCAAAAAAACTTTGTCCATTCGCTTGCTGTTGACCTGCGTGCATCAAGGGACCCGTGCCGCGCTTCCACCTCCCCGCTCGACACACCGCCCCGCGCCATGGGAAATGCCCGCAGCCTGTCCAAGGAGACGCCGCCGATGAGCCCCGATGGAACCGCCCAGCGCCACGCCTTCGGCCAGCCCATGCGTCGCAAGGAAGACTTGCGCCTGCTCCTCGGCCAGGGCCGCTTCATCGCTGACGAGCTGACCCCCGGCACCGCCCACGCCGTGATGATCCGCAGCCCGCACGCCCACGCCGCCATCACCGCCATCGACACCGCGTCCGCCCGCGCCATGCCGGGCGTCCTCGCCATCCTGACGGGCGCCGACTACGCCGCTGACGGCCTCGGCGGCATCACCCCCGGCGGCCCACTGATCCGCCTCCCTGGCACCCCCGCCGACCAGGACTTCGTCTTCCGCCCGAACCACCCCGCTCTGGCCCAGGGCCGCGTCCGCCACGTCGGCGAAACCGTCGCCATGATCGTCGCCGACACCCCCGAACAGGCCCGCGACGCCGCCGAAGCCGTCCTGGTCGAGTACGACATCCTCCCCTCGGTCACTGACACCGCGCAGACCACCCAACCCGGCGCCCCCCTCGTTTGGGACCAAGCCCCAGGCAACGCATGCTTCCGCTGGCAGGCCGGCGACGCCTCGGCAGTGGACGCAGCCTTCGCCACCGCCGCCCACACGGTCCGCCTGGACACGCTGAACAACCGCATCCACGTCGCTTCGATGGAAACCCGCGGCGCCATCGGCGAATACACTGACGGCCGCTACACCCTGCAAACCCCCACCCAGATGCCGCACGGCCTCAAGGAAGCCCTCGCCACCGAGGTCTTCCGCATCCCGCAAGACCGCATCCGCGTCCTGGTCTCCGATGTCGGCGGGAGCTTCGGCATCAAGAACGCGCTCTATCCGGAGCAGATCCTCGTCCTCTGGGCGGCCCAGAAAACCGGCCGCCGCGTCGCCTGGATCGGCGAACGCAGCGACGGCTTCGTCTCCGACTACCAGGCGCGCGACAACGTCTACACCGCCGAACTCGCCTTGGACGCCGAATACCGCTTCCTCGCCCTGAGGGTGAACTCCGTGGCCGCCATCGGCGCCTACCTCGCCCCCAAGGGCAACCTCTCCCCCACCGCCAACATGCCCGCGCTCGCCGGCGTCTATCGCCTCCCCGCCGTCCACGTCACCGTCACCGGCGCCTTCAGCCACACCGCCCCCACCGAAGTCTATCGCGGGGCAGGGCGCCCGGAGGCGGTCTACCTGCTGGAACGCATGGTCGACCACGCCGCCCAGGAACTCGGCGTCGACCGCATCGCCCTGCGCCGCCGCAACATGCTCACGCCGGCCGAGTACCCGCACCGCACCGCCCTCGGCCTGAACTACGACAGCGGCGATTTCCCGCGGATGTTCGACACCGCCCTGGACCGCGCCGACTACGCCGGCTTCGCCGCCCGCGAAGCCGCCGCCGCCTCGCGCGGCCTGGTCCGCGGCATCGGCTGGGCCCACTACTGCGAACGCGTCGCCGGCTCCTGGGGCGAGAACGCCTGGCTCGAACTCCGCCCCGACGGCCGCATCACCGCGCTCCTGGGCTCGATGTCGAACGGCCAGGGCCACCAGACCGCCTATGCTCAGCTTATCGCCGACCAACTCGGCGTCGACTTCAACGACATCGAGGTGATCCAGGGCGACACCGACCGCATCCCCTCCGGCCACGGCACCGGCGGCTCCGCCTCAATCCCGATCTCCTCGGTCGCCCTGCGCGAAGCCTCCAACGACCTCATCGCCAAGGCCACGCCGCTCGCCGCCGACGCCCTCGAAGCCGCCCCGGTCGACGTCGAGTTCCACGACGGCGCCTTCCGCGTCGTCGGCACCGACCGCCGGGTGACGCTCTCCGTCGTCGCCCAGAAACTCCCCCCCGACGCCATGCTCGGCGGCACCGGCGCCTGGAAGCCCGACGGCCCCACCTTCCCCAATGGCTGCCACGTCGCCGAGGTCCAGATCGACCCCGAAACCGGCTACTGGACCCTCGAACGCTACACCATGCTGCACGATTTCGGCCGCGTCCTGAACCCGATGATGCTCGAGGGCCAGCTCCAGGGCGGCGTCGCCCAGGGCATCGGCCAGGCCGCCATGGAACGCGTCGTGTACGACCCCGACAGCGGCCAGGTCCTCTCCGGCTCCTTCATGGACTATCAAATTCCCCGCGCCGACGAGCTGCCCCCCCTCGTCCTCGAAACCCTGCCCACCAACGCCCCCACCCACCCCCTGGGCATCAAGGGCTGCGGCGAAGCCGGTGCCGCCGGCGGCGCGCCCGCGGTCATGAACGCCCTGATGGATGCCATCATCGCGGCCGGTGGCGGCCTGCTCGACATGCCCGCCACCCCCGAGCGCGTCTGGCGCGCCCTGCGCAACGCAAGCTGATCGAACCGCCCATGCAAGGAAAGCGCACCTGCCGCGCAATTCTTGCTGTATGATTTCGATATTCTGACAATTTGGACAGGTTCAGCATCCTCCCAACGGAATCACGCCGACATTCGAATCGGCGGGCCGCTGGGGAAACGAACGATGAGCACAACAACGGCAGGCATGCCGGGAGCTGCGACGGTTGAGCCGCCAGGACCTCTGGAACAACAACACCTTCAACACGCGAACTACCGGGCGGTCGCCAACAGCGACGGCACCATCACCAAGACCCACTGGCACATCGGCTCGGCCAACTTCCTGGGCTGGGGCTTCGACGGCATGGACGGGGTGATCTTCGCCCTGGTCACCCCGCTGATCATTCGGGATTTCGGCCTCACCATCCCGGAATGGCGCAGCGGCATCCAGATCTGGCTGCTGATCGGCATCTTCGGCCTGTATTTCTGGCCCTGGCTGGCCGACCGCTACGGCCGGCGCACCCTGCTGGCGCTGAACATCGCCATGTTCTCGCTGCTGATGCCGGTGGTTGCCCTGTCGCCGAACTTCGCCATGTTCATTATCGCCCGCTCGCTGGTCGGCTTCGCGCTGAACGGCGAATGGTCGCTCGGCTCGATGCTGGTCGCCGAAACCTGGCCGCCGAAGTACCGCGGCCGCGTCATCGGCATCAATCGCGCCGCCTGGTGCCTCGGCGCCTCGCTCGCCGGCGCCATCACCGGCCTGGTCGCCGCCCAATGGGGCTGGCGCTTCGCCGTCATGGTCCCCGGCGTGATCGCCCTGCTCGCCATCTACGTCCGCGCCACCTGCCCGGAATCGCCCTACTGGGTGCGCAATCAGGACCGCAAGACCCGCATCCGCGCCACCCTGGCCAGCGGCGGCAACCTCAGCGAAACCGACAAGACCTGGTTCTTCAAGGCCGACAAGGTCGGCATCGCCCAGGTCTTCGCCCCCGACGTCCTGCCCGCCACCATGGTGGCCCTCTTCGTCACCATCTGCTCGTGCTGCATCTTCGGCACAGTCGGCGCCTGGATGCCGCTCTACCTCGCCACCGAAAAGAAATGGTCCACCGCCGAATTCAGCCTGTTCTATGTCTTCTGGGGTATCTCCGGCTTCTTCGGCCTATGGCTGTCCGGCTGGATCGCCGACAAGGTCGGACGCCGCATGGGCTTCATCGTCTGCCTGCTGGAGGGTGCGATCTTCATGACCCTCTGGGTCTATGCCGAAAGCCGCGAGGCGCTGTGGATCTTCGGCCTGCTCTGGAGCTTCGGCTTCCTCGGCTTCTGGGCCCCCAGCACCATCCTGACCTCGGAGATCTTCCCCACCCGCATCCGCGGCGCCGGCAACGGCGTGGTCTGGGCGATCGGCTTCTTCGTCGGCTTCGTCCTGTGGCCCTTCGTCACAGTGGCACTGCAACAGGCCACTGGCTCCTTCGCCGCTGCCTTCCTCTGCATCCCCGTCTTCATGGTGGCGATGGCCATCGGCGTTTGGTTGATGGTCCCCGAACACGCCGGCAAGGAGTTGAATGAAATCAGCACCTGACCGGCGTCAATCCAACAGCAGATGACGGGCGGGGTGCGGCAGGATTGAACTTCCACTGCACCCCGCCAGCCATGTAAACTGACCCTAACCAACAGGAGGTCCACATGGCTGGCGCATTCGTCTGGCACGAACTGATGACCACCGACACCGCGGCCGCCACGGCCTTCTACGCCAACGTCGTCGGCTGGACCCCCCAGGACTCCGGCATGCCCGGCTACACCCTGATGCTCGCCGACGGCATCCACGCGGCCGGCCTGATGCCCCAACCGCCCGAAGCCGCCGGCACCCCGCCCGGCTGGGTGGGCTATGTCGAGGTCGCCAACGTCGACGCCTCCGCCGCCCAGGCCGCAACCCTCGGCGGCACGATCCTGGCGCCCGGCCAGGACATCCCGAATGTCGGCCGCTTCGCCGTCATCGCAGACCCTCAGGGCGCTGTCCTGTGCCTGTTCCGCGGCACAACCGACGCTATGCCGCCCGCCATGGCCCCCGGCCGCTTCGGCTGGAACGAATTGCTGGCCGGCGACGTCCCAACCGTCTGGCCGTTCTACGCCACCATGTTCGGCTGGACCAAGGCCGACGCCATCGACATGGGCCCGATGGGCACCTACCAACTCTTCGCATCGGGCGGCACGTCGATCGGCGGCATGATGAACCGCCCCCCCCAAATGCCCGCCGCGGCCTGGCGGTACTACATCGCCGTCCCCGACATTGACGCCGCCAAGACCCGCGCCACCGCCAGCGGCGGCCAGGTGATCAACGGCCCGATGGAAGTCCCCGGCGGCGCCTGGGTCATCAACGCCATCGACCCCCAGGGCGCCCACTTCGCCCTGGTTGGCGCCCGGGCCACCTAACCCTTCAACACCTCGCCGGTGTGCGCCCCCAGCCCGGGCGCCACCGTCGCATACCCCGGCCGCTGTCCGTCAAACGACAGCGGCAGCCCGATCGTCCGCAAACCGCCGTCCGGACTCGTCTGCAAAATCCCCAACGCCGCCGTCTGCGGATGCGCCACCACCTGGTCCAGCGTCTGCACCGGCCCACACGGCACGCCCACCGCCTCCAGCTTCGACTGCCAAGCCGCCCGCGTATCCAGCAGCAACGCCGCGCTCAAGATCTCGATAATCGCCGCGCGGTTCTCCACCCGCCCGGCATTCTTCGCGAACCGCGGATCATCGGCCAGTTCCGCCCGCCCGATCACCCCGCAAAACTTGCGGAACAGATTGTCGTTCCCGGACGCAATCATCAGATGCCCGTCCGCACACGCAAACGCCTGGTACGGCACGATCTCCGCCACCCCGGACCCCGCCCGAACCGGCAGATTTCCGCTGGCCAGGTAATTAGCGATCGGCAACCCCATCCACGCGCACGACGTCTCGAACAGCGACGTATCCACAATCCCGCCCCGCCCGGTCCGCGCCCGCTCGGCATGCGCCGCCAGGATCCCGATCACCGTCCACATCCCGGTGCCCAAATCCATCACCGACACCGGCACCCGCACCGGCGGCCGCCCATCCTCGCCCAGCATCGACATCAACCCGCCAAACGCTTGCATGAGCGGATCATACCCCGGCAACTGGTTCAGCGGCCCCTTCGCCCCGAACGCGCCAATATTGCAGAAGATCAACGAAGGCTTCTCCGCCAGCAACCCTTCCGGCCCGAGCCCCAGCTTGTCCGGCGCCCCCGGCTTGAGGTTGTGCAGCACCACATCCATCTCCTCGATGATCAGCCGCCGCACCTTCGCCCGCGTGGCGTCATCCGCCAGGTCCGCCACAATCCCCCGCTTGGCCCGGTTGAACACATGAAAAGCCGTCGCCGTATCCCCACTGAACGGCGGCCCCCAGCCGCGCGCGTAATCCCCAACCCCAGGATTCTCCAGCTTGACCACATCCGCCCCCAGCTCGCCCAGGATCATCCCGGCATAAGGTGCCGCCACCGAGTGCCCGATCTCCAACACCTTCATCCCAGCCAACGGCTTGGTCGACGACATCCGCAATCCCTCCGAGTCCGGCCGCGGAGGCTAGGCAGGCCGGGCAGGGGGGTCAACGCGTTGACCCGGCGGCGGTCCAGCCATATGCCAGGGCACTGACCACGGAGGCGACGATGGACACCGAGCAAGCCGACCTGACCATGGTTCCCGCAGGCAACGATTTTCCGGAGTTGCGCGAAGCCGTCCAGCGCCTCTGTTCCAAATACCCCGGCGAATACTGGCGCGGCCTGGAAGAACGCGAGGACTACCCCACCGCCTTCATCAACGAACTGACCCAGGCCGGCTACCTCGCCGCCCTCATCCCCGAGGAATACGGCGGCACCGGTCTCCCCCTGCGCGCCGCCGCCGTCATTCTGGAGGAAATCAACGCCTCCGGCTGCACCGCCAGCCAAGGCCACGCCCAGATGTACATCATGGGCACCCTCCTGCGTCACGGCTCCCCCGAACAGAAAAAAACCTACCTCCCGAAGATCGCCACCGGCGAACTCCGCCTCCAGGCTTTTGGCGTGACCGAACCCACCAGCGGCACCGACACCACCTCGCTGCGCACCCGCGCCGTGCGCGACGGCGACTCATACATCGTCAACGGCCAAAAGGTCTGGACCTCTAGGGCCGCCCATTCCGACCTCCTCCTCCTCCTGGCCCGCACCACCCCCCAGGACGGCGTCGCCAAAAAATCCGACGGCCTCAGCGTCTTCCTCGTCGACATCTGCAAAGCCGTCGGCAACGGCCTCACGATCCGCCCGATCAAGGCGATGATCAACCACAACACCACCGAACTCTTCTTCGACAATTTGCGCATCCCCGCCGACAGCCTGATCGGCCAGGAAGGCCGCGGCTTTCGCTACATCCTCGACGGCATGAACGCCGAACGCATCCTGGTCGCCAGCGAATGCATCGGCGACGGCAAATGGTTCATCAAGAAATCCGTCGCCTACGCCAACGAACGCCAGGTCTTCGGCCGCCCGATCGGCCAGAACCAAGGCGTCCAGTTCCCCATCGCCCGCGCCTGGGCCGAACTCGAAGCCGCCGACATGATCTGCCGCCGCGCCGCCGCCCTCTTCCAGGCCGGCCGGGACTGCGGCGCCGACGCCAACATCGCCAAAATGCTCGCCAGCGAAGCCACCTGGAAAGCCGCCGAAGCCGCCATGCAAACCCACGGTGGCTTCAGCTACGCCCGCGAATACGACATCGAACGCAAATGGCGCGAATCCCGCCTCTACCAGATCGCCCCGATCTCCACCAACCTCGTGCTGTCCTACGTCGGCCAACACGTGCTGGGCATGCCAAGAAGCTTTTAGGCTGGGGCCGGCGGCCCCAGACCCCATGACCTAGGAATTGAGGGTCCAGGGGGCTCGGACCCCTGGTTTTCCTTTTCCTTGCTTTTGCCCAACCACCTGCGCTGCACTATGCATCCACACGGAGGGCGGGGCATGCGACGGCGCAGTCTACTCACGGCAAGCGCCGCCCTGGCCATCCCCCGCCCCGCCCGCGCCTCAACCGAGGTCGACCTTCTCCTTGTCATGGCCGTTGATGTTTCCCGTTCCGTCGACGAGGAAGAAGCCCGCCTGCAACGCGAGGGCTACCGCGAGGCCATGGTCGACCCGCAAGTCGTCGCCGCCATCACCGGCGGCCCGCACGGCGCCATTGCCGCGGCCTACGTCGAATGGGCAGGGATCCAATACCAGCGCCTGGTCCTCCCCTGGACCCGCCTCGCCAGCCCCGCCGACTGCGCCAACTGGGCCATCGCCCTGGGCGGCGCGTCGCGCGACAGCATGTCCTGGACCAGCCTCTCCGGCGCCCTGATCTTCAGCCGAAAAACCCTGGCCCAGAGCCCCTACACCGCCGACCGCCGCGTCATCGACGTCTCCGGCGACGGCATCAACAACAGCGGCCCGCCGTCCGAAATCATCCGCGACCAACTCGTCGCCGAAGGCGTGGTCATCAACGGCCTACCGATCGTCAACGACCGCCCCAATTTCGGCCGCGCCCCGCAACCGGACCTGGAGCCGTACTACCGGGAAAACGTGATCGGCGGCCAGGGCGCCTTCCTGATCGTCGCCGAGGATTTCGAGAACTTCGGCACCGCGATCCGCCGCAAGCTGCTGACCGAAATCGCCGGCCTCACCCCGCCCACAGCGCCGCCAGCGGGGTAACCGACGCGGCCTGCTCAAACCCGTCCAACGCCTCGCCCAACGCCGCCCCCCGCGCAGCCCCCAACACCGGCGCCACCAGCCCATCGAATTTCTCCCGGATGCGCACGCCCTGCTGCGCCACATCCGCCGCCGGAACCCCGGCATCATGCTCGGCGCTCAGCGTCGTCTGATCCACCAGCCGGATATCCATCGCCGCATGCGTCTGCCCAAACCCAGGCACCAACTCCACACTGACGCGATCCCGCAGCGCCACCACCCGCGGGTCCCCCGCCACCGCGGCGCTGAACGTCCCCAGCGCACTCGTCTCCAACCCCGCCAAGGCCATCGCCGCCGTCAACCGATGCGAGAACTTCGCCTCCAGCCCGGTCACCGGCTCGGCAATATTGCAGACCCGGTCTGTGGACTCATCCACCCGCAACGTGATCGCCGCAATCCGCTCCGCCGTCACCCCCGGCCGCCCGCGCAACATCCGCGCCGCCTCGATCCCCGCATGGGTCAGGTAACAAGCCGCATGATACTTGAACAAATTCGCCCGGATATGCCACCCGCCCGCCGGCTCCTCCAACGCCCGCTCCGGCCAGAAATCCGGCGAATGCGTCGCCGCAAACCCCTGCCGGCACTCCAAACTGTCGACCCGCGAAACAAACCCCCGCGCCGCCAGCTTCGCCGCCAGCAACCCGTTCTGCGCCGCCCGCCCGGCATGCAGCGGCTTGCACATCGTCCCAAACATCGACTTCAACCCCGCCGCCTGCGTCGCCGCGATCCCCAGCGCATGCAGCGTCTGTTCCTCGTCCAGCCCCAGCAGATGCGCACACCCCGCCGCCGCCCCGAACGTCCCCACCGTCCCCGTCGAATGAAACCCAAGGACATCGTAATGCCCCGGCGCGATCGCCCGCCCAACCCGGCACGCCACCTCATACCCCACCACGAACGCCGTCATCACCTCGGCCCCAGAAGCCCCCCGCGCCTCCCCCAGCGCCAAGACCGCCGGCAAAACCGCAACCGAAGGATGCCCAGGCATCGCCAAATTCACATCGTCATAATCCAGCGCATGCGCCATCGTCCCATTGACCAGCGCCGCCGCCCCCGCCGGCAACCGCACCCCACTCCCCCAGACACTCGCCTGCCCAGCCCCCCCAGCCTCCTCCGCCTCCGCCAACAACATCCGCACCAGCGGATCATCCCCCCCCGCCAGCCCGACGGCCACACTGTCCAGAATGCACTGCCGCGCCAACGCCCTGATTTCCGCCGGCAAGTCGCCAAACCGCAACCCACGTGTCCGCCGGACAATGGCGCGCGTCAGTTCCATCGCAAATCCCCCCGCCGGCAAGTGCCGCCTATTCGTCCTTCGCCGGCTTCGAACTCGGCTTTGACCCAACCGGCATCGGCCGCATGAACGTCGTCGCCGCGGCCGCCGGCTTCTTGTCCGCCTTCGGCTTCTTCTTCTCGCGCCCGCCCTTGTCCTTGCCCTTGGCCATCAAACTTCTCCTATGTCCTGCGCGACCCTAGCAGACGCGCCCGCCAGAAAGACAGCAAGCGCTTCTTTTTGAAAAAAGAAGCAAAAACTTTTCATCCGCTTGCTACCGCCCCTTGAACACCGGCTTGCGCTTCTCGTTGAACGCCAGAACCCCCTCGCGGCGATCCTCCGTCGGCGGCAGCCGGTTATACACCTCGATCTCGAACATCAGCGCGCTGTGGATATCCATCTGCATCCCGGTATTCACCGAATGCTTGATCTGCCGCGTCGACAACGGCGCATTCCCCGCAATCCGCTCCGCCGTCGCCAAAACCTCCGCCTGCAACGCCCCAGGCTCGCACACGCGATTCACCACTCCCCACTCCAACGCCTGCGCCGCCGTAAACGGCAACCCCGTCAGCAAAATCTCCTTCCCTCGCCGCATCCCCACCGCCCGCGGCATGTTCTGCGTCCCGCCAGCCCCCGGCATGATCCCCAGCGTCACCTCGGTCAGCGCAAACCGCGCCGTGCTCGCCGCATAGGCAAAGTCGCACGACAGCGCCAGCTCGCACCCCCCGCCATAGGCCGCCCCGTTGATCGCCCCGATGATCGGCACCGGGCACGCCAGCATCGCCCGCACCCCGCGCTCGAACATGTAATGCTGCGCCTGCCACTGTTCGTCAGTCATCCCGTTGCGCTGCTTGAGGTCCCCCCCCGCACAAAACGCCTTCTTCCCCGCCCCGGTCAGGATCAGGCACCGATACAAGCCGGGCTCCGCGCACAGCCAGTCGAACAGCGCCAGCTTGTCCATACCCATCTGCGTATTCATCGCATTGGACACTTCCGGCCGGTTCAGCGTCACCCGCAACACATGCGCGGCGGGCTCGTCCAGCAACAGCGTTTCAAAGGTCTTCATGATGTCCTTCGCATTCTCGTTGATCTATCTGCCGAGGCCCTGCCACGGCCACCACACGCCGCGCGCCAGCACGTTTCCGACATTCGGAAGGACATGCTTGGCATCCAGCGTCGAGATGTCGATGTTCTCGACGACAGTCGCAGGCGACCCAACCGCCAGATCGGGAAACGCCGCTTGGACGAGCACCATTGCGTCGTCATAGCTCCGTGCCGTGACGCCACACCCCAGGTTTATGGGATGCGGGGTGTCAAGCCCCGAAAATGTCAGCCAATATCGTATCATCTCGCTACCCGTAACGCTTCCCTTGATCTATGCACCCGCCGACGATGACCGGATCGCCCGTACAGGTCCGCAAACCCGTGTCGCGCGGAACCGATACCCCGCCACTCCTGCCCTTCTTCTCTGTGTCCTCTGTGGCCCTCTGTGTCCTCTGTGACCACTTGCTTTCTTGCTGTGCCGACCGCGGCGCGCAAGTCACCTGCGACAGCCCTGGGTTGCCACCACCATCTCAATTTACTCCCCCCTCACAATTGGCACTCCCAAGATTTGCCCCCAGCCCCCACCTTCCCTAGGAAAGCCCCACCACCACCCGAGGGAACCCCCACCATGCCGGCGATCAACTGGGGCCGCCATCACCAAAGCCTGCGCGCCCGCTTCGGCCCCCGCATCGCCGTCCAGGACGCCCAGGGCTGCGCCACCTACGCCGAAATCGCCGACCACGCCGCCGGCCTCGCCCGCGCCCTCCTCCAATCCGGCGCCGGCCCCGGCACCAAGATCGCCTCCCTGATGCGCAACTCCCGCCTGGCCGTCGCCGCCTCCTACGCCATCCAGCTCACCGGCGCCGCCGAAGTCCCCCTCAACATCGCCTACACCGAAGCCGAACGCCGCGACGCCCTAACCACCGCCGGCTGCACCACCGTGGTCTGCGCCCCCGAACACGCCCAATTCTTCCGCGACCACGCCATCGCCACCCACGACATCACCACCATCTCCCCGCAAACCCTGACCGCCACCAACTTCCCCGATGTCCCCCCGCACTTCCCCGGCCGCATCGGCTTCACCTCCGGCACCACCGGTCGCCCCAAAGCCATCGTCACCAGCCAACAGGCCCGCTTCACCGGCAACCTCCTCCTCCAGGCCAGCCTCCCCTGGCTCCCCGCCGCCGGCAGCCGCTGCCTCCTCATGACCCCCTTCGCCCACGGCGCCTCCCTGCAAAGCTTCGCCTGGCTCAACCAGGGCGGCACCGTCATCCTCCACGACGGCGTCGACCCCGACCGCATCCACCCCCTCCTGGCATCCGGCACACTCGAAGCGATGTTCGCCGCCCCCACCGTCCTGGCCAAACTCACCGCCGCCTACGCCGGCCAAGAACTCCCCCCCGCTGAAGCCATGGGCATCCGCACCATCTTCACCGGCACCGCCCCGCTCCCCCCACAGCTCTACGCCCGCACCCGCGCCATGTTCGGCCCCATCGTCCGCGTCACCTACGGCAAGTCCGAAGTCGTCAACCCCATCGCCATCCTCCGCCCCGACGAAACCGACGCCTACTTCGCCGAAAGCACCAGCCACGACGGCTCCACCTGCGTCGGCTGGCCCGGCCAAGGCGTCGAAATCCGCATCGACGGCGACGAAAAAGAAGGCGAAATCCTCCTCCGTGCCCAACACATGTCCGACGGCATCCTCGACGCCAACCACAATACGATCCCCTGGCGAGAAGACGGCTTCCACCCCACCGGCGACATCGGCCGCATCGACCAACAAGGCCGCCTCCACCTCGTCGCCCGCCTCTCGGACGCCATGAAGTCAGGCGGCTACAAAATCTACCCCCAGGAAATCGAACGCGCCGCCGCACCCGCCGGCGACACCGTCATCATCGGCTTCCCCTCCGAATACTGGGGCGAAATCATCGTCGCCGTCGCCGAAAACCCGCCCCCCAACTGGGAAGAAGCCACCCGCGCCGCCTGCGCCGACCTCGCCCCCTACAAGCGCCCCCGCTTCTACGCCACCCTCACCCCAATCCCCCGCAACGGCCAAGGCAAGATCGTCCGCCGCCACATCATCGCCGCCCTGCAACAAAAATGGCGCCTCATCGACGGCCCAAGACCCAGCTTCGCCCCCTTGAACGCCGAAAGACTCCCCTGATGCTCCACCGCCGCGACTTCACCCCCGAAGCCACCCCGCCCTTGTCCGGCCTCAAGGTCGTCGACCTCTCCCGCCTCGTCGCCGGCAACATGGTCAGCCTCCAACTCGCCGACCACGGCGCCGAAGTCATAAAAATCGAAGACCCCACCAAAGGCGACCCCCTCCGCGCCTGGAAAACCAACGGCCACTCGCTCCACTGGAAGGTCTACGCCCGAAACAAAAAATCCCTCGCCCTCGACCTCCGCCGCCCCGAAGCCATGACCATCCTCTCCAACCTCATCGCCCAATCCGACATCTTGATCGAGAACTTCCGCCCCGGCACCCTGGAATCCATGGGCCTAGCCCCCGAAACCCTGCACGCCCAAAACCCCAAACTCATCATCGTAAGAGTCTCCGGCTTCGGCCAAGACGGCCCCTACCGCGAACGCCCAGGCTTCGGCACCCTCGTCGAAGGCATGAGCGGTTTCGCCGCCATGAACGGCTTCTCCGACCGAGAACCCGTCCTCCCCCCCCTCGCCCTCGCCGACATGGTCGCCGGCCTCTACGGCGCCTTCGCCGTCATGATCGCCCGCCGCGAAGTCGAAGCCGGCCACCCCGGCCAGGTCATCGACCTCCCACTCCTGGACCCCATGATCTCCATCCTCGGCCCCCAAGCCGCCATGTTCCAGGTCTCCGGCGAAATCCCCCCCCGCACCGGCAGCCGCTCCAACACCACCTCCCCCCGCAACGTCTTCCGCACCGCGGACGCAAAATACATCTCCATCTCCGCCTCCATCCAAGCCATGGCCGAACGCCTCCTGCGCACCATCGGCCGCGCAGACATGATCACCGACCCCCGCTTCGCCACCAACACCGCCCGCGTCGCCAACGCCGCCGAATGCGAAGCCCCCATCGCCGCCTTCATCGCCGCCCGCACCCGCGACGAAGTCCTCGCCATCTTCGGAAAAGCCGAAATCACCGCCGCCCCCGTCTACGACATCGACCAACTCCTCGCCGACCCCCACGTCGCCGCCCGCGAAATCCTCGTCGAACTCCCCGACGCCGACCTCGGCCACGTCGCCATGCACGCCGTCACCCCCCGCCTCCAATCCACCCCCGGCGCCATCCGCACCCCCGCCCCGAATCTCGGCGAACACACCGCCGAAATCCTCCGCCGCCTCGGCCACTCCGAAACCGCCATCGCCGCCCTGGCCAAATCCGGCACCATCAATGCGCCGTAGGGTGGAATGCGCCTTGCCATTCCACCACCCCCCATAAAACAACGAAACCAAAAAGCCAGGTGGTAGAAAAAGTCTTCTTTTTGTGAACAAAAAGAAGCAAAAAAACTTCATTCATTCGTCCCACCCCCGGACACCCGTCATCCTAAGCGCGGCGAAGGATCCACACTTCTCTACCGCAGTGCTATTTTCTTCTAAACGAATAAAGTTTTTTTGCTTCTTTTTGTTCACAAAAAGAAGACTCTTCCCTCCAGAAAAATTTCTCCCCTCCCGCATGCAATCCCCATTGCACCGCCTCCGCCCCCGTTGTATAGAACATACCATGAACAAAAAGTCAACCGCCCCAGGAAGGCATCCCACCACCCCCAACGCGGTGCACCCGGACTCCGTCCGTGACGTCGCCGCCCGCCTGGACGTCATCCTTGGCGGGTTGCTTCTGCTGATCGCCGCCCAGTTCCGCCGCCTCGGCCCGCTCACCCTGCCGCTCTGGACCCGCATTTCCCGCGCCCGCCAGCGCCTGGCCCGCCTCCTTGCCAACCTCGCCGCCGGCACAATGCCGAAGCCGTGCGCCCCTCGTCCTGGCCGTCCCAGCCACGCGAAGCCCGCTCCCCTGCCGCGCGGCCACGCCTGGGTGATAGCGATCCTCGGCTACCACGCCGCCGGCCGCGCCGCCCAAATCAACACCCTGCTGTCCGACCCCGCGATGCAAGCGGCCATCGCCGCCGCGCCGACGGCCGCGCGAACCCTGCGCCCGCTCTGCCGGATGTTGGGCATCGATTTGCCTGCCTACATGCAGCCGCCCGAAACGTCGGTGCCGCCGCGCGCACCGTCCCGGCCATGGCCGCGCGCGGCCAAGCCGTCACGCTTCCTGTTGCGCGAGGAACCGGCCCCAGCACCGATTCTGATCGTTTTTCCGCTCTCCAGCTAAGCCGCCGGCCTGCGCCTTAATTGTTTTTATATCGAAACTAATACGCCCCGTTCTCCGGCACCAGCAACGGCACGAACCCGAACACGCCCGGACTGTCCGGATCAACCACGACCCGAACCGCGTGAACATCCTCCGCCCCCATCACCTCCAGCCGCAGCACATTCGGGATCGGCTTGTACTTGGCGTTCAGGAACCGCCCGACCTGGAACACATGCTCATCGCCATGGATCACCAGCACCGGCTTGCCGAACGCCTTCGCCCCGCGCTCCACCGCATTCACCGTATTCACGAACCCCGACACCCGCGGCATATCGCCCTGCCATTTCTGCGTCACATCCTGCACATCGGCCTGCCACGACAACACCATGGCCTTCGCCCCGCTCGCCACCGCATGGGCAAACGTCGCATCGATCCAGGCCACATTGGCCGCATCGCGCGCGAAATACTCCATCGCCACCGCCGGCGCCCCCGGCTCGAAGTTGTTGTTCGACCCCACGACGTGCACGGTAGCAAACACCACCCCGTTCTGGCTCCAGCGCGCATTCTCGACAAACGTGGAAAACCGCTCCGCCATCACCCGCGCCTGGCTCTCCACCGCAATCCTCACCCGCCCCTGCGAGCGCGTGGGATCGGCAAAGAACAATTCCCGCACCTTGGCCAGCCGCTCCAGCGGATCAAACCCCCCCGCCCGCGGCCGGTGGCAATCGGTCCACTCATTGTCGCCCGGCGTGTAGACCAGCGGCTGCTCGAAAGTGGCGAACTGATCCAGCACCTTCTTCAGGTTCTCATCGCTGCACGGCGACGACCCCGACTTGATATCCCCGACATGGATCGAAAAGCTCGGCTTACGCGCATTGATCGCCGCGATCAGCCGGTCAAACTTCACATAGTCGTCGGGCAGCTTGTAAGGCGTATCGCCCAGTGCCACGAACTCGAACGGCTGTGCCGCCGCCGGCTGGGCGGCAACAGCCAACAACACCGCCAGGACAAATTGCTTGAACATGCCTGCCTCACGCCGCCTCGGGTTTCAGGCGATCGGCAAAACTCTTGCGGAACTTGATCACCTTCGGCGCCACCACCGCCCGGCAGTACCCGCTCCACGGATTGCGTGCGAAATAATTGTGATGTTCCGCCTCCGCCGGCCAGAATTTCTCCAACGCCACGATCTCGGTCACGATCGCCCCGTCCCAGATCCCGGCCGTGCCGATCTCCGCGATCATCTTCTCCGACGCCAATCGCTGCGCCTCGTCATGGGTCATGATGATCGAGCGATACTGGGGTCCGACATCATGCCCTTGCCGGTCCTTCGTGGTCGGGTCATGGATGGTAAAGAACACCCGCAACAGATCCTCGAAACTGACCTCCGCATCATCAAACGTCACCTGGACCACCTCGGCATGCCCGGTCCTTTTGTCGCACACCGCCTCATAGCTCGGATTGTCCACATGCCCCCCAGCATACCCGGACATCACCGCGCTGACTCCGCGCAGCCCGAGATAAACCGCCTCCAGACACCAGAAACACCCGCCGCCCAACGTCGCCACTTGCTGTGCCATCGCATCCTCCCGTGATCCCGCATAGCTTGGCATGCAGACAAGCATTGTCCAGCCGCAGAAGAGACCCGCCATGCCCGAAATCGTGACAATCATCCAGGACCGCCCCGACGGCCGCATCGCCCGCGTCGTGATCGACAACCAGGCCAAGCTGAACGTCCTGAACTCCGCCCTCGCCGCCGAACTCGAAGCAGCCTTCCGCCGCCTCGCCGAAGACCCGTCCCTGCGCGCCGTCATCCTCGCCGGTGCCGGGCCGCGCGCGCTGATCGGCGGTGCTGATATCCGCGAAATGGCCGGCCTCAATCCCGTCACCGCCCGCGCCTTCATCACCCAGCTGCACAATGTCTGCGGTGCCATCCGCGCCCTGCCGGTCCCGGTGATCGCGCGAATGCAGGGCTACTGCCTCGGCGGTGGCCTGGAAATCGCCGCGGCCTGTGACATGCGCATCGCCAGCGACGACGCGGTGATGGGCATGCCGGAAGTCCGCGTCGGAATCCCCAGCGTGATCGAAGCCGCCCTGTTGCCCCCCCTGATCGGCTGGGGCCGGACCCGCCGCCTGCTGCTGACCGGCGAGACCTTCGGCGCCGAAAAAGCCCTGGCCTGGGGCATGGTCGAGGAAGTCGTCCCGGTGGCCGAACTCGACACCGCCATCGACCGCCTGCTGACCGACCTGCTCGCCGGTGCCCCGCGCGCGATACGGCTGCAAAAATCGCTGATCGCCCAATGGGAGGAACGCGGCATCGCCGGCTCGATCGCCGCCGGCATCGACTGCTTCGCCGATGCCTGGACCACCCCAGAGCCCGCCGAACGCATGGCACATTTCCTGGCCAGCAAGCGCAAGACATGATCCCGCCCAAATTCCCCGCCCCAAGATTCTCGGCAAACGACTGGCCCCGCCTGGGTGACATGGTCTCGGTGCTGATGACCGTGCTGATGCTGCTGGCATGGCTGCTGGCATTGGCGGTGGCCTGGGTGCACTGGACCAAACGCAGCGATCTCGAGTCGATGGTCCTGCTGGCGCTGGCCGCCGGCGTCGTGCTGATGGGCGTGAGCTTCGTGCGGTCGCTATACCGCCAGCGCGAGCGCTATGCCCGCCTGGCCCGCGACGGGGCATGGCAGGTGGCGACGGTCACCGATATCGGCCGCGGTCACGACCCCGCGGGCGTTGCCATCGGCGTGCCGTTCCGCTGGATCGTCACCGCCACGTCGGTCGACCCGAGCGGAACGACACAGGTGTTCCACTCCGCCCCGATCCGCCGGCTGCGCGATGTCCGCGATCTCCTGGGCAAACCCGTCTGGGTCCGCCTCGACCCGGCGGACCCCAGCTGCCACGTCCTGTTCCCGCGTGCCCCCGCTGCCTAGTCCGCCGCCGCTTAGCCCAGCGCCGCGACGACCAACGGCGGCAGGGTTTCCGCCGCCGCGGTGCCATCCAGCCGCAATACCGGACAGGGCAAGGCGGCCAGCCATGCTTCGTGCCGGATCAGACTGCGCTGGGTCAGCCCGGCGCTCTCGTAGCTCTCGGCCCAGGCCAGGAATTCCTGGCTGCCCCGGTGCATATCCCCGCCCGGGGCAATGCGAGAACCGAAGCGCGTGACTTCGCGTGCCCGCAACCGCGCCATCCGCAATTCGGTCGGAACGCGAATGAAGACCTCCAGCCTGATGCGCGGGATCAGCCCGTCGCCCCAGCCGTCCAGGGATCCGGAGAGTACCCAGCCGACCTCGTCGTCCAACGCTGCGGCCAGCCGTTCGAGCCGTTCGGGCATTGGCCGCGGCGTGACATAGGCGGGGTCGGTGGCGAGCCAGAAATAGCTGTCGGTGTCGTGCCACGGCACGCCCAGCCGCGCGGCCAATCCTGCTCCTAACGTGGTGACGCCACAGCCCGAGGCCCCGGCAATGTGGATGCGCGGTCTCAATTGCGCGCCCGGCGCAGACCAGCGGCGAGAAACCCGCCATCGACGGCCAGGACGTGGCCGGTGACGTAATTCGCGTCGTCGCTGCACAGATATGTAGCCGCGGCGGCGACGTCCTCGGGTTTGCCGAAGCGGGCGAGCGGGACGGCGGCGCGCCATTCGGTGGCTCCGGAGGTGGCCATCATCGGGGCGAGCATCGGGGTTTCGATCGGGCCGGGCGAGATGATGTTGACACGGATGCCGAGGGGGGCGAGGTCGGCGGCCATCACCTGGGACATGGTGACCACGCCCCCCTTGGAGGCGCCATAGGCGGTGCGGCCGACATTGCCGCGCATGCCGGAGACGCTGGCGATGTTGACGATGCAGCTGCCGGGCTGCATGGCGCGGGCGGCGGCCTGGCCGATCAGGAAGGTGCCGCGCAGGTTCACCGCGATGACGAGATCGAAGGTTTCGACTGGGGTTTCGAGGAACGGGATGTCGCGGGCGATGCCGGCGCAGTTGACCATGATGTCCAACCGGCCGTGGCGAGCGATGGTCTTGGCTACGGCGTCAGTGCAGCTTTGCGGGTCCGATACGTCCAGCTTCAGTGTGTCCGGGCCGTCGGTGGCAGCAATGTCGGCGGCGATCGCAATAGCGCCCTCGGCGCGGAAACGCGCGACGATGGCTTCGCCGATGCCCGAGATGCCGCCGGTGACAAGGGCCACCTTGTCGCGCAACCTCATGTCATGTCCTCCGTGATGCCGCCGCAGAATGCCCGGTTCGAACGCGCTTCGCCAACCGTCGCCGTAGTGCTGGCGGGCGGGCGGGGGCTGCGCATGGGCGGCGGGGACAAGGGGTTGCGGCTGCTGGGCGGGCGGACGCTGCTGGACCATGTGCTGGCGCGGGTGCGGCCGCAGGTGGATGCGGTGGTGCTGAACGCCAATGGCGAGGCCGGGCGGTTTGAAGGCTTTGGGTTGCCGGTGGTGGCGGATGGGATCGGGGCAGGGCCGTTGGCGGGGGTGTTGGCCGGGTTGCGCTGGGCGGAGGCGGTCCATCCGGGGGCCGAGGTCCTGGTGGTGCCGAGCGATACGCCGTTCCTGCCTTGGGATCTCGTGGCGCGGTTGCGGTTGGGGCGCGGGGACGCGGCGCTGGCGTGTGCGGCGTCTGGCGGGCGGGTGCATCCGGTGGTGGGGTTGTGGCGGGTGGAACTGGCGGCGGCGCTGGAGGCAGCACTGCGCGACGGGGAGCGCCGGGTGGTGGCGTGGATGCGAGGGCAGGGGTTGGCGGAGGTGGAATTCGATGTGGACGAGGCGGGCGATCCCTTTGCCAATCTGAACACACCGGAGGATCTGGCCGCTGCCGGCGCCCGCCTTAGGGGCCCGGCCGGTCGGTGAAGCGGAAGGCGAAG
>CAMBRC010000037.1 GCA_945869965.1 Asaia bogorensis | reverse complement strand
CCAGACCCCACCACTTAAGTCATGAGGGTCCAGGGGGCTCGGCCCCCTGGTGGGTCCAGGGCAACGCCCTGGCCTTCAGCCTTTGGCCGCGTCCAAAGCCTGGCTCAGATCAGCCAGGATATCGTCGATATGCTCGATCCCCACCGACAGCCGGACATAGCTCGGCGAGATGCCGGTGGCCGCCTGCTCTTCCTGGTTGAGCTGCGAATGCGTGGTGCTGGCCGGATGGATCGCCAGCGAACGCGCATCGCCGATATTGGCGACGTGGTAGAACATCTTGAGCGCGTCGATGAACTTCTTGCCGGCCTCGACCCCGCCGGCAAGCTCGAAGCCGCACAGCCCGCCCATGCCGCGCGGGAGGTATTTCGCCGTCCGCTCGGCGCCGATGCCGGTCAGCGTGGAGGGATGGATCACCTTGGTGACCTCGGGCCGGCCCTGAAGGAACCGCGCCACCGCCAACGAATTTTCGCAATGCGCCCGCATCCGCAGCGCCACCGTCTCGATCCCCTGCAGGATCAGGAACGCATTGAACGGCGAGATCGCCGCCCCGAGATCGCGCAACAGCGTGGTGCGCGCCTTGATGATATAGGCCACCGGCCCGATACCCTTCACCGCCTGGGTCCAGACCGCGCCGTGATAGCTCGGGTCCGGCGTGTTCAGCGCCGGCTGGCGGGCGGGATGCGCCTCCCAGTCGAACGTGCCGCCATCGACGATGATGCCGCCGATCGAGGTGCCGTGCCCGCCGAGATACTTGGTCAGCGAATGCATCACGATCGCCGCCCCATGCTCCAGCGGCCGCACCAGCAACGGCGCCGCGGTGTTGTCCATTATCAACGGGATGCCGAAACGCTTGCCGATCGCGGCCACCTCGGCGATCGGAAACACCCGCAGCTTCGGGTTCGGCAGCGTCTCGGCATAGTACGCGCGCGTGCGGTCATCGGTCGCCCGCGCGAACGCCTCGGGATCTTCGGGGTCAACGAAACGCACCTCGATGCCCTGGTCCTTCAGCGTGTTGGCGAACAGGTTCCAGGTGCCGCCGTACAGGTCGGTGGACGCCACGATATTGTCGCCGATCTTGGCCAGGTTCTGCACCGCCATCGCCGTCGCCGCCTGGCCGGACGCCACCGCCAGCGCCGCAACGCCCCCCTCCAATGCCGCCACGCGCTTTTCCAGCGCGTCCTGCGTCGGGTTCATCAGCCGGGTGTAGATGTTGCCCAGCTCCTTCAGCGCGAACAGGTTGGACGCATGTTCGGTGCTGTTGAACTGATAGGACGTGGTTTGATAGATCGGCACCGCAACGGCCGTGGTGGCCTCGTCGCGCCGCCAGCCGGCATGCAGGGCCTGCGTTTCGGGATGGTTGGACATGGACGCCTCCTCGGTTCGGTGGGGTCGTTCAACCCCTTATTTTCGACATACGCAAGTAGATTGATATATTCACGATATTGATAGGTGAATATCCATCGCCCCCTATCCTGCACGCCCGGCCGCGCACGTCCAGGCAATCGCGTCCACCGCCTTGCCCTGGCCTTCCCGCAACGCCAAGCTTGCGCGCCATGTCCGAGGGAGCGCTGACGCCATCGCCATACCGATCCTGCGCCACGACCCGGCCGTCCCGTCCTGGACGTTGGCTTGGGACGGCCAGCGCCTGGGCATCCGCATGCAGGCCGGCGCGCTGGTGTGCGACGAATTCGGTCCGGACGACGTAGCACCGCCGCCGCCGCTCTGGGCCAACTGGCGCGAGCATGAAATGCAGCTCAACGCCCGCCTGCTGGCGTTGGTCGAGATCGGCCCGCGCCCGGTCTGCGTCGCCTGGCGGCTGCATCGCTGGCACATGGACGACGCCCAGGTGCTGGCGATCATCCTGGTGGCGGAGGAGGCGACGCTGGAATGCGCGCTGAACTTCGCCGTCGATGCCGCCACCGGCATGCTGCTGCGCACGACGACATTGCGACATTACGGCAGCGCCGGTACCGCGCCAATCGAGATCACCGGGGCACTCAGCGTCTGGCTGACCCTGCGCGGGAAGTTGCGCGCCGCGCATACGCTGACCGGTGCCTGGGGGGCCGAGGCGCAATCGGTGGTGCATCAAGGCGGCCACGCTGCCCTGGTGCTGGACAGCCGGGCGGGCAAGACCGGCTTCGAGTTCCAACCCTGGCTGGCACTGGAAGCGACGCGGGGCGTGTATCTGTGCCAGGTGCTGTGGTCCGGCAACTGGTCGCTGGAAGCGCGGCTGCGTCCCGCTGCCACCACGCTGTCGGGCGGGCTGAACGATTGGGGGTTCGCCCACACGTTGCTGCCCGGTGCCGCACTCGACCTGCCGGCGGTGTTGCTCGGCTACAACCCGGGCACCCTCGATGCCGCCACCCGGCGCCTGCACGACTGGCGCCGCGCCCGCCGGCCGGACCCCGACCGCGCGGTGCCGGTGCAGTTCAACACCTGGTACGCGCTGGACGAGGATGTCGAGGAATCCCGGGTACTCGCCCTGGTGCCGCAAGCCGCGGCCCTGGGCTGCGAAGTCTTCGTGCTCGATGCCGGCTGGTACACCACCCATGCCTGGTCGCCGCTGAGCAACTGGCATTCACGTGCCGGCGACTGGGTGGTTGACCCGATGCGCTTTCCTCGCGGCCTGGCTCCTGTCGCCGATGCCGTGCGGCAGGCCGGCATGGGGTTCGGCATCTGGTGCGAGCCCGAGGCGGCTGGTGCGTGCTCTCGTTTGCGTCATGAACATCCGGAGTGGGTGCATCACATCGATGGCCACGCCCCTGATAGCGATAGCCGTGCCGTATTGCATCTAGGGGTACCGGACGCGTGGCTGCATGCGTTCGACCTGCTGGTCGATCTCGTGCGGACGACCGGGGCCGCCTGGTTGAAGTGGGATTTTAACGCCGACCTGGCCGCCGGTGGCTGGTCGCCCGCTTTGCCAGTGGCGCTGACCGGGCAGGACCCGCTGCTGGCGCATACGTTGGGGCTCTACCGGTTGCAGGATGCGGTGCGGAAGGTGTTCCCCGATCTGGTGCTGGAGATGTGTGCCAGTGGCGGGGGGCGGATGGACGGGGCGATCCTGTCGCATGCCCACACCAACTGGATCAGCGACCAGCCGCGGGCGGTGGCCAAGCTGGCGATTCATTTCGGCATGCAGCGGGCGCATCCGGCCGTCGTGTGCAACGACTGGCTGGTCGACTGGCCGGCGCGATCCTATTCCGGGGTCGATGGGGTCGATCTGCGCGGCGATCTGCTGTTCCGGTTGCGGGTGGCGATGCTGGGCAGTTTTGGCATTTCGGCGCCGCTGGGACTGTGGAGCGAGGACCAGCAGGCGGTGGTGCGGGCCCATGTGACGCGGTACCGCGCGGGGGTGCGGGCGCTGGTGCATATGGGGGATCAGTACCAGCTGACCGATCCACCGCCGCTGGACGGCGAGGGCGACTGGGCGGCGATGTGGTTCGTGGCCAAGGATGGGCGCAGCGGCGTGCTGTTTGCCTTTCGGTTGCTGGGCGAAGCGGAGCGGATTTTCGCGTTGCCAGGGTTGACGGCCGGGGAGCGCCGGTTGGCGGGCGAGGGTGCCAGCTTGACCGGGGATGGGGTTCGGGTGGTGCTGGCGGAAACGTTCAGTTCAGCGCTGGTGGAAATATCGGTCTAGTCCTCGGTCAGTCTTCCTCGGTCGATGTGCAGGATACGGGTGGCGATGGCGGCGACGAAGTAGCGGTCGTGGGAAACCAGGACGCAGGTTGCGCCATGGGTGAGGATTTCGGCTTCGAGGCGTTCTTGGCCGGGGATGTCCATGTGGTTGGTGGGTTCGTCGAGCAGGTAGAAGTTTGGTTCGGCGAGGCGCAGGGCAAGCAGGCCGAGGCGGGCTTTCTGGCCGGGGGATAGTTTCGCGATTGGGCGCTTTTGCGTTTCGACGTCGAAGCCGGCGCCGGCGAGGAGGCTGAGGCTGCGCTGGTCGCCGAGGCGGAAGGTGCCGGCGATGAAGCCGATAGCGGTGTCCGTTGCCGGGAGCTGGGACATTTGCTGGTCGACGTAGCCGGTGATGACGCTGGGGGCGATGGTCAGGCCCGGGGTGACGTTCGCGCGCAGCAGGCGGACGAGTTGGGATTTGCCGACGCCGTTGGCGCCGGTGATGACGATGCGGTCGCCCTGGAAGATTTTCAGTTTGCCGGTGCGGAACAGGGGGATGCCGGTGGGCGTGGTGATTTGGATATCGTCGAGAGTCACGAGCACTTTTGCATGGGTGCCGCTGTTGCCCAGGCGGAGATCGGCTTGGCGTTGCTTGGCCAGGGGCTTGGCGGATTGGACGATGGCTTCGGCGCGGGCGGTGAGCTGTTTGGATTTCTTCAGCAACAGGTCGCTGCCGCTGTTGACGCCGATGTTCTTCAGCTTGCCGGCGTTCTGGCGGAGGCGGTCGGCTTCTTTCATTTCGCGGGTGAAGACCAGTTCCTGGCGGGCGTCGTCAGCGGCGAGGAGGTCGCGGGCGGCGGTGTAGGGGTGGGCGTAGAGGCGGGAGTCCTGGGGGCGGAGGAAGAGGGTGTGGGTGGTGGTGTTGTCCAGGAAGGCGCGGTCGTGGCTGGCGATGAGCATGCCGGTGCCCTGGGTCTGGAAGCGGAGCCAGTCTTCCAGGACGGCGAGGCGGTCGAGGTCGAGGTGGTTGGAGGGTTCGTCCAGCAGGAGCAGGTCGGGTTCGGTGATCCAGGCGCGGGCGATGAGCGCCATGCGTTGCCAGCCGCCGGAGAGGGCGGCGAGTTTACGTTCGTGCAGTTCGGCGGGGGCGCCGAAGGTTTCGAGCAGGAGGTCGATGCGCCATTGGTTGGCGTCGCGCTCAGCGGGGGGGAGGGCGCGGCGGATGGTTTCGTTGAAGGTGAGGTCCAGGAGGTTTGCGGGCACGTCCTGTTCGACGAAGGCCAGGCGCAGGCCGCGGCGGCGGGTGATGTCGCCGCTGGTGGGTTCGGATTGGCCGGCGAGGCAGCGCAGCAGGGTGGATTTGCCGCCGCCGTTGGCGGCGATCAGGCCGATGCGGTCGTCGGGGTGGATGGTCAGGTCGAGGCCGGTGAAGAGGGGGCGCGGGGAGGCGATGGCCAGGGCGCGCAGGCTGAGGAGGCTCATGGTCTGGTGTCCCGTTCGCTCGCAGGGCGAGGCGATTGCTGCTGAAGGCGCGAAGCGGGTTTGGCGGGACGAGGTCCGGCGTTAGGCCCGCCCCGCCGCGATGGGCGACGGGGCTTGGCAGGGGCCACGGGTGCGGGGCTGGCGGTGTCTGGTCATGCAGCCCTCCTGTGGCTGGGTGGTTGGGGAGATTGGTAGTGCGAAGGCGGGGGGTTGGGCAAGGCGAATAATGTTTTGATAACGAAACAATTTAGGCGCGAGTTGGCGAGGTCAGGTGGGGGGCGGCTTTTTGCTGAAGTTCATGAAGGGGAGCGGGCGGGGGCGGCGCTGGGGGGAGAGGGGGAGCAAAGGGGGGAGGGGGGTGGGTTTGGGGCGCGGGGGTTTGGCGGGTTTGGGGCTCGGGGGTGCCGGGGGGAGGTGGAGGATTGCGGGCATGGTGATGCCGAGCATGTGGCAGAGGGGGCGGAGGATGCGGCCGGCCTGGGGGGCGGCGGCGAGGAATGCCGGCATGTCGGGGTGGGCGAGGAGGTGCTGGAGCTGGCTGGCGCGGCCGCGGACGTGGTGGTCTGTCTGGCCGGCGAGCCAGGCGCGGCCGGCGGGGAAATAGGGTTTGGGGCGGGGCTGGCGGGGTTGTCCGGCGCGGCTGGGGCGCGGGGCGGGCAGGGTATTGGCTTTCCAGCGGGCGAAGAGGGACTGGAGGCGGGCGGCGGCGCGGCCGATGCGGGTCCAGGCGAGCAGGAGGACGGGCGTGCGGGCGGGATCACGGTCTACGTGCGGGGCGAGCGCGGTGCGCATCCCGGTCAGGATCGCGGTGAGGAGGGTTCCTATTGTTTCCATAGTTAGTGATGTTATATAACTGACCGTCGGATGTCAAGCGATGGTTCTGAAGATTCCTTTTTCGGCGGTGCAGCGGTACCGCCGTTTTCGAGGCTCGGCGTTAACCCTCTGATTTATGGAAGTTTTTGCTTCTTTTTTCAAAAAGAAGCGCTTTCTTGCTGGTAACCTTTCGCGCCACGGGAGCGAAGGATAGCTTGGAGCCTTGCTTTCGTTCGGGAGGACGGAGGCGGGCAGGCTAGGCCTTGGGCGTGGTTTGGCTCAATTTGGTGGCAGGACGGGGAGAGCGGGATGTTGCGGGATCGGTATGGCGAGGCGTTGTCGACGGGGTCGGTGGCGGCGCGGGATGCGTATGTGACGGGGTGCGATTTGTTGCTGTCGTCCAATTTGGGCGCGGCGACGGCGTTCAAGGCGGCGGTTGCGGCGGATGAGGGGTTTGTGGCCGGGCATGTGGCGCTGGCGCGCAGCCGGCAGATGGCGGGGCGGATGGCCGAGGCGCGGGGGTGTCTGGCGGCGGCGCGGGCGGTGCTGGACGGGGTTTCGGCGCGGGAGCGCAGCCAGGTGGGGATTTTCGAGCTTATGCTCGGTGGGGATGGGGCGGGGGCTTTGGCGGCGATCCGGGCGCATGTGGGGGAGTGGCCGCGCGATGCCTTGGCGCTGTCGCCGGCGTGCGGGGTGTTTGGGTTGATCGGGTTTTCCGGGTTGGCGGGGCGGGAGCGGGCGCAGTTGGAGCTACTGGCGCCGCTGGAGGGGGTTTATGGCGGGGATTGGTGGTTTCTGGCGTCGCTGGCGTTTGCGGAGATTGAGATGGGGGAGGTGGCGCGGGGGCGGGGGCATGTTGAGGCGTCGCTGCGGGGCAATCCGCGCAATGCCAATGCGGCGCATGTTCTGTCGCATGGGTATTACGAGGGCGGGGATGGGGCGGATGGGGTTCGGTTCCTGACCGAATGGATGGAGGGGTATGCGGCGGAGGCGCCGTTGCACAGCCATTTGAGCTGGCACCTGGCGCTTTGGGCGATGCAGCGGGGGGATTTGGGGGGGGCTTGGGAGATTTATGACGCCTGGTTGCGGCCGGGGGTTTGCCGGGGGCCGGGGATCAACCAGGTGACGGATGCGGCTTCGTTCTTGTTTCGGGCGGGGTTGGCGGGGGCGAAGGTGGAGGGGGAGTTGTGGGGGGAGGTTTCGGCGGTGACGGCGGAGGTGTTTCCGGCGCCGGGGGTGGCGTTTATCGATCTTCATGCGGGGTTGGCGCATGCGATGGCGGGGGATGGGGAGAAGTTGGCGCGGCTGGTGGAGGGGGTGCGCGGACCGGCGGGGGGGTTGGTGGCGGCGGCTTCCGGTGGGTTTGCGGCGTTTGCGCGGGGGGATTGGGAGGGGGTGGTTCGGGAGTTGGGGGCTGTGTTGGGGGAGCATGAGCGGTTTGGGGGGAGCCGGGCGCAGCGGGATTTGCTCGAATATTCGGTGGCTTGTGGGTTGATGCGGGTGGGGCGGGGGGAGGCGGCGCGGGGGATGCTGGAGGAGAGGGGGCGGTGGATTGGGGGTGGGGTGCCGGTGGTTTAGTTATTAATATTGGATCGTTTTTGTTCATGTTTGCTATGGGACGTAGCTGATCGCTGTTCTTAACGTTACGATTGGCCAGCTTGGATGCATGCCCGTAGGCGATGCTCGCTTCCAAGCCCTAAATGGCGCTCACCATAGGAAGCGGTTGGTCAATGACTCAAGAACCTCATGTCGCCCGTCAGGACCGCCCGATCTGGTCCGAGAACCATGACCAGCTTGATCGTGGGCCATTTATCGACAGTCTGATCCGAGCTCTGGTGGTGAAGGTCCAGGACGGCACAGACCATCAAGTACGGGCAACCGGCTATGTCGTGGGTCTCACGGGCCGGTGGGGGTTGGGGAAGTCTAGTGTGCTGAATCTCGTCGCCAAAAGGCTAGAGGAGACGGAGAATGTTGTTGTTTCATTCTTCAACCCCTGGTTGTTCAAGGGGCGCGATGAGCTTGTAGCGGGCTTTTTTAACGCCCTTCGCAGCAGTATGGGAAAAAGTCGAGGAGAGGCGGCACGAGGGCTTGTCGAGGCTTTGGATCGGTATTGGGGGGCAGTACGGTTCGGCGCTCAAAGTGCGGCGTTGGCTGCTGATCTCGTTGTTGCAGGTGGCGCAGCCACAGGAGTCTGGACAAAGCTACCGAAACTACTTTCAGATAAATTTTATAAGGCAGTTCCTCGCACTCCCGACGAGGAGCGGAAAGCACTTGAAGAGAAGATTGCGCGGGCTGGGCGCGCCGTCGTTGTCCTGATCGATGAGTTGGATCGTGTGGAGGATGATGAAGTCCGCGCTGTCGCGCAACTGATCAAGGCTATTGGAGAAGTCAGGGGTGTGTCGTACTTGGTGGCTTATGATCCGGAGAGGGTTGTTCGGGCGCTTGGACGAGGAAGCGGCCCGGAGAATCGTGAGGCCGGAGAACGTTATCTTGAGAAAATTATTCAACACCCCATCCCTCTTCGCCCATTGTTTCAGCAGGAGGTGAAGGCGTTTTTGAATTCGTCTATTTCGGACTACGGGATAAAATTGGAATCACCAAGAAATAATAATCAAGACACACTTTTTTCCCATATTGTCAGCGAGATAGAAACGCCGCGGGAAATTAAACGTTTGGTCGGCGCATTTTCGGTCGTCGAGAGGGCGGTCAGTGGGGAGGTGTGTCCATATGATGTCCTCGGGTACTGTTGGATCATGACAAAGTCACCGACGGTGCGTGAAGGTATCGCCGACAACATTGATGAATTGGTCGACGACCCAGGAGAGAAGGCAATGCTCGCGCGTTTCGCGCGGAAAATGAATAAGTTTGAGCGGCGTTCCTTCATTAAAATTCTTGGCGACGCGGCGATTCCTCACGAGGAAACTTTAAAGTTATTGTTCCCTGGTGCTGCGGGAGATAGTGAAGATTATGACGGGGACCGAGTCTCTAAAAGGCGGAACCTGCTTCGGTTGCTCTATCTTGGCAATCCCCCCGGTATGATACGGCGCAGGGATTTGGAACGTCTATGGAACGAATCCGGCGTTGATGAGTTAGAAAGTAAGCTTCGACAGCATTTGGAGCGAGGGAGTCTAGAGGATGTATTGGATCGATTGGACGACCTCCTGCCGTCCTTGCCGGGCACAGGCGATCTGACTTTCTGGGTTGCGCTGGCGCGAGCATTGCGTCGGGACAGCGATTGGTTGACCAGATATGAGGTTGCACGCCAACTTGCGCTGAGTGCTGCGCGGACGTTGGCTCGGATGGCACGACGGGATCCGAGCCGGCGATCTCGAGTGCAGAATGCGGTCGGCGCTCTGGTCGATGCCGATGACCTCCTAATCCTGCCAAGGCTTCTTCGCGACCAGCTTTATGCTCACGGTATGACTTCGGGTTCCAGTGGCCCGAGAGGTGGCGAGGTTATGACCAAGCAAGAGACGGCCGATTTGCTTTCGCGTGAACTGCCGTGGTATCGCAAGGCGGTTCTGGACGGGGTTCTTCTTCGTCGCTTGGCAAATTCAGATATCATTTTTGTAATGATCGACGCTGAGGCGTGGGATACCGAGCTCCGGTCTTCTCTCACGATTCAGTTGAATAGCTTAGAAGCGCTTCGCAGTTATGCTGGACTGCTTGTCCCGCCAGGTTATTTAGTAAGTGTTGAGACTTTGAATGTGATCAGTGAACTTGAGACACTGCGCGACGTGATAGAGACCACTGGATCGGTCGATGCCCGCCCCGGAGATGAATGGGTGGATGAGTGCTTGAGGCGATTGACAGCGATTGTGGCAGGGAGGGGCAGTATCGATGGTTAGCCTGCGATATCGTTCCATCGAGTTCGGGGCTGCCAGTCGGGTCAAAGTCATGGGCGGGTATCGCGGCGATTTCGGTTGCGGTCATGGGAGCGATGTAGCGCTGCGGCATGGGCGTTCTTCTTGCGCTCGGCCGTGGGGCATCGGGGTGGGGCAATGCCGTGGGTGCGATGCACGGTACCATGGATGAAAGTTCTTTGGTTCTTTCTTTCAAGAAAGAACGCGCTTGCTGTTGCTTGTCTTTTTGGCTTTGGACGGCGCCGCCCCCCCTCCGGCTCCCCCCGCAAGCAGGGGGAGGGTAGTTAGAAGGGAAGGTCAGGCGCGTTTCTTGATGGGGGGTTTTACGTCGGTGGGGAGCGGGCAGATGTAGGGGTTGGTGGCGGTTCTTGTGGCGTAGTCGGCTTTGGCTTGGGCGATGATAGAGGGGTTGGCGAGGGCGTCGACGGCGGTGCTGGCCATGATTTTGGCGACGTGGATGAGGCCTTTGTGGGCGATGCCGGATTTGCCTTGGGCGGTGAGTTGCCAGGAGTGGCCGGGGGTGCCGATGGCGTAGGTGGCGCCGCGGGCTTGGACGGTGGGGACGACCCAGGAGACGTCGCCGACGTCGGTGCTGCCCATCATGGCCGCACCTTGGGCGTCCAAGGGCACGATTTCGTCGCAGAGGGGTTTGGCGAGGTCGATGGGCAGGCCGGCACGGCGGTATGCGGCGGTGATGTCTTCGGGGGTGAGGGTGGCTTGGATCTGTTTGGCGTAGGCGCGGTCGGCGTCGTCGAACTGGGGGGGGCCGAGACGTTCGAAGGCGGCGAACATGGTTTTTTCGAGGGGGGTGTTGCCGAGGAGGTTGGAGACGGCGGATACGACCTGGTGAGTGACGGTGGTTTCGGTCATGAGGGCGGCGCCTTCGGCGATTTTTTTCACGCGCTCGATCAGCGGCCACATTTCGGGGAGTTCGCGGGCGCGGATGGCGTAGCGGATTTTGGCGGTGCCTTGGACGACGTTGGGGGCGATGCCGCCGGTGTCGAGGTAGGCGTAGTGGATGCGGGCGTCGGACGGCATGTGTTCGCGCATGTAGTTGACGCCGACGTTCATCAGTTCGACGGCGTCGAGTGCGGAGCGGCCGAGATGGGGTGAGGCGGCAGCGTGGCTGGGGCGGCCGACGAAGGCGAAATCGATGCGCATATTGGCCAGCGACTTGGCGTCATTGACTCCGGAGAAGCCGGAGGGGTGCCAGGAGATGGCGATGTCGACATCCTTGAAGGCGCCTTCGCGGACCATGAAGGATTTGGCGGCACCGCCTTCCTCGGCGGGGCAGCCGTAGTAGCGGACGCGGCCCTTGAGGTTGTTTTCGGCGAGCCAGTCTTTCACCGCGGTGGCGGCGAGGAGGGCGGCGGAGCCGAGGAGGTTGTGGCCGCAGCCGTGGCCTAGGCCGTTTCCGGGGAGGGGGCGTTTTTCGGCGATGCCGGCTTCCTGGGAGAGGCCGGGGAGGGCGTCGTATTCGCCGAGGATGGCGATGATGGGGCCGTCTTCGCCGGCTTCGCCCATGACGGCGGTGGGGATGCCGGCGACGTTTTCGGTGACGCGGAAGCCTTGGGCCTGGAGCATGGCGGTGTGTTCGGCGGTGGATTCGTATTCGTCGTAGGCGATTTCGGGTTTTTCCCAGATGCGGTCGGCGAGGTCTAGGAATTGCTGGCGCTTGGCGTCGACGTGGGTCCAGACTTTGTCGGTGTTCTGCATTTGGGCGGGTCCTTAGGGAAGGAAGGAAGAGTCTTCTTTTTCTGAAGAAAAAGAAGCAAAAAGACTTTTGTTCATAAGCAAGGGAATGAAAGTTTTTTGGTTCTTTTTTTCAAAAAAGAACGCGCTTTCTTCCTGCTTGCCGGCGTGGGTGACATGGGCGTGCATGGCGTGCGACGGTATCGGCATTTCCGTTGGCCTGCCAGCCCCGTGGAGTCTGCGATGAACGATGTGCCGTCTGCCGATCATGCGTTCTGGGCGCGGGCGAACCGGCATCTGTTGAAGTATGGCGGGGATTTTGTGCCGTTCGTGCCGGCGCGGGCGGAGGGGAGCTTTTTGTACGACGCGGCAGGGCGGAAGGTTTTGGATTTCACCTCCGGGCAGATGAGCGCGATCTTGGGGCATTCGCATCCGGAGATCGTGGCGGTGGTGCGCGAGCAGGTGGGGAAGCTGGATCATTTGTTCAGCTCGATGATTTCGGAGCCGGTGGTGGCGCTGGCGGAGGGGTTGGCGGCGTTGGTGCCGGATTTGCCGCGGGTGATGCTGTTGTCGACCGGGGGGGAGGCGAACGAGGCGGCGATCCGGTTGGCGAAGCTGGTGACGGGGAAGTGGGAGATCGCGGCGTTTGCGCAGAGCTGGCACGGGATGACCGGGGCGGCGGCGGCGGCGACGTACAAGGCGGGGCGGCGGGGGATTGGGCCGATGGCGCCGGGGAATTTCGCCATTCCGGCGCCGAATGCGTATCGACCGCGGTTTGCCGGGGTGAGCTGGCAGGCGGAGCTGGATGACGCGTTCGAGTTGATGGACAAGCAGTGCACGGGGAATTTGGCGGCGTTTATCGCGGAGCCGATTTTGTCTTCGGGGGGCGTGCTGGACCTGCCGTTGGGGTATTTGGCGGCGTTGAAGGCCAAGTGCGTCGAGCGGGGGATGCTGTTGATTTTGGATGAGGCGCAGACGGGGATTGGGCGGACCGGGCTGATGTTTGCGTTCGAGCGGGATGGGGTGGTGCCGGATATCCTGACGCTGTCCAAGACGCTGGGGGTGGGGTTGCCGCTGTCGGCGGTGATGACGAGCGAGGCGATCTCGGCGGTGGCGGATGAGCGGGAGTTCCTGTTCTACACGACGCATGTCAACGATCCGCTGCCGGCGGCGGTGGGGGTGAAGGTGCTGGAGATCGTGCAGCGCGACCGGTTGGCGGAGCGGGCGCGGGTAATGGGCGCGCGGCTGGCGGCGGGGCTGCAGGGGCTTCAGCAGCGCCATGAGTGCGTCGGCGATATTCGCGGGCGCGGGTTGTTGCTGGGGCTGGAGTTCGCGCCGGTGGCGGGGCGGGATGCGGCTTCGATCTCGGACGCGGTGACGGATATTGCGATGGAGCTGGGGCTGTCGGCGAATATCGTGCGCGGCGGGGTGAGCGGGGGGACGATGCGGATTGCGCCGCCGCTGACGGTGACGGAGGGAGAGATCGACCTGGGGGTGGAACTGCTGGACGCGGCGATCAGGCGGGCGATGGGGTGAGGGCCTGCAACGCCTGGGCGACCTCGGCGATGACCGCCGGCCAGGTGTCGGGAGCGGGCTGACGGAACAGGCGGGCGGTGGGGTACCAGGGGCTGCCGCCTTCGCCGGACAGCCAGCGCCAGCAATGGTCGAAGCGGTTTAGGATCCAGACCGGGCGGCCGAGCGCGCCGGCCATGTGGGCGACCGAGGTGTCGACGGTGATGATCAGGTCGAGTGCCGTGGCGAGGGCGGCGGTGTCGAGGAAGTCGTGCAGCTCGTCGGTCCAGTCGTGCAGGACCAAGCCGTCGGGCGGGGGCTCGGTGGCTGGCGGGCGTTTTTGCAGCGAGATCAGGGAGACGCCGTCGACGCGGCCGAGGGGGGCGAAGGCGGCCAGGGAGATGGAGCGGCGGCGGTTGATGGCGTCGGAGAGCGGGTCTTCCGGGCGGGCGGCGCCGGACCAGACGAGGCCGACCTTCAGCCCCGGTAGCGCGGCGAGGCGGGTGCGCCAGGTGGCGGTCTTGGCGGGATCGGGGTGCAGGTAAGGGGTTTGGGCGGGGATGGTTTCCAGTGTGGTGCCGAGCGCCAGGGGCAGGCTCATCAGCGGGCAGTGGAGGTCGAAATGGGTCGGCACAGCATGGGTGCTGATGACGTCGATGTCGGGGTCCAGGGTTCGCACCAGCCGGACCAGTGGCTCGGGCACGCTGAGCACCACCTTGGCGCCGCGTTCGCGGACCAACAGGGCGAAGCGGCAGAATTGCAGGGTGTCGCCCAGGCCCTGTTCCCAATGCAGGAAGACCGTCCGTCCGCTGATGTCGGCATCACCGAGCCAGGGCGGGGCGGCGAGCCGGCGCTCGGCCACCGGGGTGGTCAGGCGTTTGCGCCATTCGTAGCCCTGCCAGCCCGTGCGGTAGTCGCCGAGGCGCAACTGCACCAGGCTGCGGTTGAACCGGGCGTTGACGTGCTCGGGGGCGATCGCCAGGGCGCTGGCATAGGCCGCCAGGGCGCCGGCGTGGTCGCCGATGTTCTGCAGCACGTTGCCGAGATTGGCGTGGGCGTCGGCGTGGCCGGGGTTGATGGCCACGGCTTGCTCGCAGGCGGCTCGCGCTTCGGCCCAGCTTCCGACGATGCGCAGGACATTGCCGAGGTTGCACAGCGCCTGGACGTGGCCGGGGCGCAGGCGGCAGGCGGCCTGGAAGGCGGCGATGGCATCGTCGTGGCGGCCGAGGGCCTGCAGCGCCACGCCGCGGTTGAGCTGGGCGGCGACATAGTCGGGGCGGATGCGCAGGGCGGTGTCGAAGCTGGCCAGGCTGTCCTGTTGCTGGCCCATCTTGCCGAGGCAGTTGCCGCGGTTGAACCAGACCTGGGCGTTGGCCGGGTCGTTGGCGCTGGCGAGGTCGAAATGCGCGACCGCCTGGGGCAGGGCGCCCATGGTTTGCAACAAGTTGGCATAGTTGAAGTGGAACACGGCGGAGCGCGGCTGTTCGGCGATGGCCGCCTGGATCAGTGCGGCGGCGCGTGCGGTGTCGCCGCCCTCGGCCACCACCACGCCGAGCAGGTGCAGCGCGTCGGGGTTACGTGGGTCTTGCGCCAGCACGGCTTCGTAGAGTGCGGCGGCGTCAGCGAGCCGGCCCTGCTGGTGGGCGGCCAAGGCTTGCTGGAGGAGGGAGGCGATCGGCATTGGTGGCACCATTGGGTTCGATGCAAGGCGAGCTGGCGTCTCCTCCTTCGCGGCACCAGAAATCCCTTGCCGCGCCTCAATCATCAGACGCTCCGGGCTGACACTTAGGAAGCTTCGCTATCCCTATATGCTTTAAAGTTTTTTTGGTTTCTTTTTCCAAAAAATAGCTTCGTTGGGAAGCGTCCGCCCGACGTCTGATACGTGCTGTAATCATTCGTTACTAAATTCCTACAACTCGGTTATGGATTCGCAAGTGGAGTGGCTCTAAATAGCCGATATCAAGCCTCGTTTTTTTCCTAATGTCGTTTTTTGAAGGATGCCATGAGATGATGCGAGTCAGCATTGCCTTGGCCTTTGCCACCGGGATCGCCATCGCGCCCGTGACCGCCCAGGCGGCCGTGACCTTTTCCGCGCAGGCCGGTGCGCTTGCCGCATCGGTGTCGTTCGATGTGCTGCCGGGCAGCAAGTTGCAGGTGGTTCTGACCAATACTTCGCTCACCGAGGCCGCGGAGCCGACGGGAGTCCTTACCGCGGTGTTCTTCAGCGGGTTGAACGGCTTGACCCCGACCAGCGCGCTGTTGGCCGCGGGCAGCACCGTGATCAATACGGTCAACAATACCGGGATCTATGCCAACCAGCAGCCGCCCGGAGACAATGTTGGGGGCGAGTGGGCGTACAATGTGGTGAGCGGGCTGCCGAACGGTGCCAGTGCGGGGATATCGAGTTCGGGGCTGGGGATTTTCGGCGGCGCCAATTTCAACGGACCGAATCTGCAGAACCCGGTGGCGCTCGACGGGATGCAGTACGGCATCGTCCCGGCAAGCTCGCAGTCGGGTGGTGGCAATGGCGGGATGGATGGCAATGCGTTCATCCGCAATTCGGTGGTGTTCGTTCTCGACAATTATACCGGCGGGGCGGCGGGGCTGGCGGGGATCAACAATCTGTCATTCCAGTATGGCACGGCGCTGAGCGAACCGAATCTGGTGCCGAATGCGCCGCCGCCGACGTGCAGCAATGGCAATCCGTATCCCTATTGCGGCACCGGTGGTAACTCGACCTCAGTGCCCGAGCCAATGAGTGCGATGGTGCTGACTGTCGGGCTGCTTGGGCTGGGTCTGATGCGGCGTCAGGTGGCGCGGCGGGCAACCACGTAGGTCACGCCGAGTTTTGCCACGGGTTGGCCTTGTCGTGTCACCGCAATCGCCAGCATTGCGCGGCCGCGCGCGGGGTCGCGCGGCGATGGGCTGATGGCGGTCCAGCACGCGCTCACATCGTAGTCGGTATCGGGCCAGACCGGTTCCATGAAACGGGCCTCATGTAGGGCGTAGCCGGCGACGACGGCGATTTCGGCAATGGCGCGGACCATGAGGCCGATGGCCATGCCCTGGGTATGCAGGCCGGAGGCGCAGAGGCGGCCGAAGTAGGATTTAGCCGCGGCTTCGTCGTCGAGGTGGAAGGGCTGCGGGTCGAACTGGGCGGCGAAGGCGATGATGGCTTCGCGAGTCAGGGTGAAGCTGCCGCAGGGGAAGCTGGTGCCGAGCGCGAGGTCGTCGAGGTGGCGCATCAGGAGGGGTCCCGAAGGAAGGAAGAGTCTGCTTTTTCTTTAGAAAAAGAAGCAAAAAGACTTTTACTGATTGTGCCGGGCGAGGCGATGGAGGTTTTGCCCGGTGGCTTATGAATAAAGTTTTTTTGCTTCTTTTTGTTCACAAAAAGAAGAATCTTACTTCGCCTTGGCTTCCCGGCGCCGGGCGTGCAGCACGAACTCGGTGTAGCCGTTGGCCTGTGCCCGACCCTGGAACACCAGGTCGCAGGCGGCCTTGAAGGCGGGGCCGGCGTAAGACGGGGCCATCGGGGTGTAGGCGGCGTCGTCCTTGTTTTGGCGATCGACGACCAGGGCCATGCGTTTCATGGTTTCCATCACCTGCGCTTCGGTGGTGATGCCGTGGTGCAGCCAGTTGGCGATGTGCTGGCTGGAGATGCGCAGGGTGGCGCGGTCTTCCATCAGGCCGATGTCGTGGATGTCCGGGACCTTGGAGCAACCGACGCCCTGGTCGATCCAGCGGACGACGTAGCCGAGGATGCCTTGGACGTTGTTGTCCAGCTCTTGCTGGACTTCGTCGGGCGACCAGTTGGGGCGGTCGGCGAGGGGGAGGGTGAGGATGTCGGAGAGTTGGGCGGGGGGGCGGGAGGCCAGTTCGGTCTGGCGGGCGGCGACGTCGACCTGGTGGTAGTGCAGGGCGTGCAGGGTGGCGGCCGTGGGGGAGGGGACCCAGGCGGTGTTGGCGCCGGCCTTGGGGTGGCCGATTTTTTGGGCGAGCATGTCGGCCATGCGGTCGGGGGCGGCCCACATGCCTTTGCCGATCTGGGCTTTTCCGCGCAGGCCGCTGGCCAGGCCGGTGTCGACGTTGTTGTTTTCGTAGGCTGATATCCAGGCGCTGGCGCGCATGTCGTTCTTGCGGATCATCGGGCCGGCCTGCATCGAGGTGTGCATCTCGTCGCCGGTGCGGTCGAGGAAGCCGGTGTTGATGAAGGCGACGCGATCGCGGGCGGCGTGGATGCAGGCGGCGAGGTTGATGGTGGTGCGGCGCTCCTCGTCCATGATGCCCATCTTCAGGGTGTTGCGCGGCAGGGACAGGAGGTCCTCGACGGCGGCGAAGAGGTCCGAGGCGAAGGCGACTTCTTCCGGGCCGTGCATCTTGGGCTTGACGATGTAGACTGAGCCGGTGCGGGAGTTCTTCAGCGGGCCGGGGGATTTTAGGTCGTGGATGGCGATCATCGCCGTGATGGCGGCGTCCAGGATGGTTTCGGGGATTTCGGCGCCGGTGTCGTCCAGCACGGCGTCGGTGAACATGTGGTGGCCGACGGTGCGGACGAGCATGAGGGAGCGGCCGGGGACGGTCATGATGGCGCCGTTGGGGGCGTTGTATTGCCGGTCCGGGTTGAGGCGGCGGGTGATGGTGCGGCCATCCTTTTCAAGGCTGGCGGAGAGGTCGGCTTTCATCAGGCCGAGCCAGTTGCGGTAGACCTCGACCTTGTCGTCGGCGTCGACGGCGGCGACGGAGTCTTCGCAATCCATGATGGTGGTGATTGCGGATTCTATGACGACGTCAGCCAGGCGGGCGGGATCATCGCGGCCGATCGGGTGGTTGGCGTCGATGACGAGTTCGATGTGCAGGCCGTTGTGCTTGAGCAGGATGGCGGTGGGGGCGACGGCGTCGCCGCGATAGCCGACGAATTGGGACGGGTTGGCGAGGCCGACCTGGCCGCCGCCGGGGGGCAGCGCGATGCGCAGGGCGCCGCCGGAGATGGTGTAGCCGTGGGCGTCGGTGTGGCTGTAGGCGGCTAGAGGGACGGCTTCGTCGAGGGATTGTTTGGCGCTGGCGATGACTTTGGCGCCGCGGATGGGGTTGTAGCCGGGGCCTTTGGTGGCGCCGTTCGTGTCGTCGATGGCGTCGGTGCCGTAGAGCGCATCATACAGGCTGCCCCAGCGGGCGTTGCCGGCGTTCAAGGCGTAGCGGGCGTTGGAGACGGGGACGACGAGTTGCGGGCCGGCGATGCTGGCGATTTCGGGGTCGACGTTTTCGGTGGCGACGGCGAAGGGGGCGGGCGGGGGCAGGAGGTAGCCGATGCCGCGCAGGAAGGCTTCGTATTCGGCGGCGTCGTGCGGCTTGCCGCGGCGGCCGAGGTGCCAGGCGTCGATCTGGGCCTGGAGGCGCGCGCGGGCGTCCAGCAGCATGCGGTTGCGTGGGGCGAATTGGGCGACGATGGCGGCGAGGCCGTTCCAGAAGGCGCCGGCCGCGATGCCGGTGCCCGGGAGGGCCTCGGCCTCGACGAAATTCTTCAGGATTGGCGCCGCCTTAAGCGCGCCGACCGAAACATGGGTCATCGGCCCTACTCCCCTTGTATTTGAGCGGGCGTTTTGGCGGATGGGGGAGGGGTTGTCGAGGGGCGGGGTGACAGCGTCTCGGTTGGAACTTGCTTGCCGTTCAGATTCCGTCCTCGGGCTTCCAGTCCGGTTGGGCCTCGTAGGATTGCAGCGCGGAATTGGGGCGGTCCCAATCCCGCCGCGACCGTGTAAAAATCTCAACATCGGGCAACATGCCTTCCGATGCATCCAGCGTGCCCATGGTCACCGTCATGACGCCAAGCATGCCGCTGTTCCTGCCGAATAGCGGGCTGCCGCAGGTCGCGCAAAACAACCGCGTGACGCAATGCCCCGCGTTGCTCTGCCGCTCATAGGACGCAAGCTGGCCGGAGAGGCGAATACCGGCCTCGGCATACATCGCGCCGGTCGAATGCCCGGCGCCACTCGATCGTTGACAGTCGGTGCAGTGGCAGATTGCGACGACGATTGGATCGCCATCGATCTCATAGCTGCACGCGCCGCAGAGACATCGTCCTGTTCGCATCGCCACTCTCCCCTGTTTTATTCGATCGGGTTGTTGGGCGGATGGGGAGGGGTTGTCGAGGGAGCCGAAAGGAAGCGTGTTCCTTTTTGAAAAAAAGAACCAAAAAACTTTCATCCGCTTGACCGGGTGCTAGTTGCAAGGGGCCGGTCCAAATGGATGAAGTCTTTTTGCTTCTTTTTCTTCAGAAAAAGAAGATTCTTACTTCCTTGTCTTCTTCCACTCCTCATACTCCGCCAGCGTCGCGGCATTCGGTGGATAGGTTCCCGGCAGGGAGGCGCCGGCGTCGATCTTCTGGAGTAGGAACTCCTCCAGCGCCTCCTGTGCGGCGGCGTCCTTGGCGACCTCGTCGGCGATGTTGGCGGGGAGGACGACTACGCCATCGCTGTCGCCGACCATGATGTCACCGGGGTAGACGGCGACGCCACCGCAGGCGATCGGGGCGTCGATCTCGACGGCGTGGTGCAGGATGATGTTGAGCGGGGCGGAGGGGCCGGCGCAGAAGACGGGCAGGGGCATCTTGCCGATCGGGCCGGCGTCGCGGATGCCGCCGTCGGTGACCACGCCGGCCGCACCACGGCGGAGCAGGCGGGTCATCAGAATGTCACCGCCGCTGGCCGCGCGCGGGTCGCCGCGGCAGTCCATGACCAGGACGTGTCCGGGCTTGCAGGTTTCGACGGCCTTGCGCTGGGGGTGTTCGGGGTTGCCGAGGCTGGCCATGACGTCGATGTCTTCGCGCGAGGGGATGTTGCGCACGGTGGTGGCGGGGCCGACCATGTTGTGTTCGTAGGTGCCGAGGCCGCGGACGCCCTGCATGAAGACATTTCGAAAGCCGCGCTTGAACATCTGGGTGCTCAGCGTGGCGGTGCTGACTCGGCGCAGGGTGGCAAGGGTGTCGGGATTCATGGCAGCGTTCCTCCTGTTGCCGCCAGCATGCCGCCGCGCGGTGTTTCTGCCCAGCCTCGCGGAGCCGCCATGAACCTGTTTGAACGTTACCTTACCCTGTGGGTGGCGCTGTGCATCGTGGTTGGGATTGGGCTGGGGCATGTCATGCCCGGGGCGTTCCAGGCGGTGGGGCGGCTGGAGGTGGCGCAGGTCAACCTGCCGGTGGCGGTGCTGGTGTGGCTGATGGTCATTCCCATGCTGATGAAGATCGATTTCGGGGCGCTGGCGGGGGTGCGGCGGTATTGGCGCGGGATCGGGGTGACGCTGTTCATCAACTGGGCGGTGAAGCCGTTCTCGATGGCGCTGTTGGGGTGGATTTTTGTTGGCTGGCTGTTTCGGCCGTATCTGCCGGAGGCGCAGATTGCGTCGTATATCGCGGGGTTGATTTTGCTGGCGGCCGCACCCTGCACCGCGATGGTGTTCGTGTGGTCGAACCTGTCGGATGGCGAGCCGAATTTCACCCTGAGCCAGGTGGCGCTGAACGACGGGATCATGGTGTTCGCGTTTGCGCCGATCGTCGGGCTGTTGCTGGGGTTGTCGGCGATCACGGTGCCCTGGGGCACGCTGTTGCTGTCGGTGGTGTTGTATATCGTGGTACCGGTGATCATCGCGCAGGTCTGGCGCGCGCGGTTGCTGGCGGGTGGGGGGTTGGAGGGCACGCTGGCGCGGTTGGGGCCGGTTTCGCTGGTGGCGCTGCTGGCGACGCTGGTGCTGCTGTTCGGGTTCCAGGGCGAGGCGATCATTGCGCAGCCCCTGGTCATTGGGTTGCTGGCGGTGCCGATTCTGATTCAGGTGTATTTCAACGCCGGGCTCGCCTATTGGTTGAACCGGGTGGCCGGGGAGGCGCATTGCGTGGCGGCCCCGTCGGCGCTGATCGGGGCGAGCAATTTCTTTGAGTTGGCGGTGGCGGCGGCGATCAGTTTGTTTGGATTTGGATCCGGCGCGGCGTTGGCGACGGTGGTCGGCGTGTTGATCGAGGTGCCGGTGATGCTGAGCGTGGTGCATCTCGTCGGGCGCAGCCGGGGCTGGTATGAAAGCGGGGCGGCGGTGCGACGGCGCGCCGGTGAATGAGGGGACAAGCGATGTCGGACGATATCAAGGCGATCGAGGCAGTGCTGCAGACCTATTTCGATGGGCTGTATGAAGGCGATGCCGCAAAGCTGGGGGCGGCGTTCCATGAGACGGCGGATTTGCGCAGCGTGGCGGCCGATGGGTCGCTGGCGGTGCTGCCGCGGGCGCAGTGGCTGGAGGGGGTGAAGACCCGGGCCTCGGCCAAGTCGCAGGGGCTGGAGCGGAAGGATTGGGTGGTGACGATTGACCGGTCGGGGCCTGGGACGGCGTTTGCCAAGGTGCATTGCCAGATCCCGCCGCGCTATTTCACGGACTACCTGTCGCTGGCGAAGGTCGGCGGGGCGTGGAAGGTTGTGGCCAAGACGTTCCATACCGACACGCGCTAACCCATCAGGCGTCCGCTGCTGGTTTGCGGCGGGGGCGCGGTCCGATCTGGACTGCAATGTTCTGATCCCGGCCGCTTGTTCCGAAGCGCGGCCGGGGGGGGTGCGTTCGCCGAAGCGACGTAAATGTGATGTGACTTTTGCGTTCTGGCTGGTTGCAATCGGTGTCTTTTTAATTATTTAATACATCACTGCAATGGCGGCTGATTTCGAAAGGTTACCAGAGAACGTGAGGCACCAAGTGTCCGACGCCGGGCGATGCGATGCATGCGCGGCACTCCCATGGTAATTTCGGCCGCGGTGCTCGAAAGCCTGTCCGGGACGCCCACCAGCCTGCAGATGCGCGACGCGGCCGCCGAGCTGGCGTTTCGCATCGCCCAGGGCGAGTACGACGACCTTGACGACCTGCAACGCACGGATCTCGAGGCATTGGCACAGGTTCTCGAAGCCTGGTCGCGCCGCGTAGCGGAGCTTGAGACCGCGATCTATCCGGCGGGACCAGAGGAACAGGCGCCGCGCGTCAAGCCGTGAGCGACGGGCGGCAGCGTTAATCGCTGCCGCGACGAAATCCTTAAGAAATCGCAATTTGCATCGCGGATGACGGGTTTCTTAAATTGCCCCGCAATTTGCGAGAGAATCCCGGTAGGAAATCGGTAATATCTGTCACGTTAGCGGCCGCAGAAGGCCCCGCGCTGCCTCAGGCCGTTGGCACGGGGCGTGCATTGTATCCGTCAGGCCCGGCACAGCATTGACCGCCGGTGCCGCCGAAATTGAGGATTGTAATGTTCGAGCGTATTCAAAGTGAACCCGGCCTGGTGCGTTTGCACCTCAAGGGCGGCCTGGACAGCGAGGCGAGCCGCACCATGCGGGACAGCCTGGTTGCCCTGGCTGCCGTCGAGGCACGGGATGTTGTGATCGATCTTTCCCACGTGACGTTTATCGACGGCTCCGGCGTTGGCGCCCTGTCGTTCCTTTTCAAGCGCCTGACCGCCCGCGGTCGGCGGCTGTCCTTGGCCGGGGTTTCCGGCCAGCCGCTCGCCATGTTGCGTCATCTCGGCCTCGCCAAGACCTTGGGCGTGAAAGAGCAGGGGGCGCGGCGGTCGTTTTTTTCGATCCCCGGCATCGCCTGGGCCCGGTAGCGTATTCTACGAAATTTCAAGGGGTTCGTCCCGTGGGATGACCTCGTTTTTCTCCGAACTGCATTTCAGCGACCCGGGTGGCCGATGGCCATCCGGGTCTTTTTCTGCCGCCCTTGCGCAGGCAACCCGTATTGGACGAGTCTATCCCGGGCGATTCTAGATCGCCGGGGGAGAAGCGGGGTGGATTTCCACATCGGGCTCAACCATTGGATGAGCGAAAGAGCAGCATGAGCGATCTGAGATTCGCCGCGCAACTGGCCGAAGACCTGACGCCGGACGATCTGCGCCTGGTGCTCGGGGTGTTTCGCACCGATGTCCAGCGCCTGACCGGTGCATTGGCCACGGCCATCACCGCGGCGGACAACGTCGCATTCCGCCGCGCGGCCCATGGCCTGGCGGGGGCGGCCGGCGCTGTCGGTGCGGTGCGGCTGGAGGAGGCGTGCCGGCAGGCAATGGCCGATGCGGTCCCGATGGCCCAGGCCTCGTCCGAGATCGACGCGCTGGCGGTCGGCGCGCTGGACGATCTCGCGGTATTTCTCGCCAAACTCGATTCTGCGCCATGAGTGACGCCGGGAGCTCGACCGGCGCCCGCGTCCTGGTGGTGGAGGACACACCGACCCAGGCGCAACTGGCGCGCGCATTGCTGGCCGGACTGGGCCATCAGGTCGAACTGGTGGAATCGGCCGGCGCCGCGCTGGTGGCGGCGCGGACCTGGCGGCCGGACGCGATCCTGCTGGACATCGAGCTGCCGGATTACAACGGCTTCGAGCTGATGCAGCGGCTGCGCGCCGAGGGGATCGAGACCTCGGTGATCGTGGTGACCGCCAATGCCTCGATCAACACTGCGGTCGAGGCGATGCGCGCCGGCGCGGTCGATTTCATCGTCAAGCCCTATGCCAAGGCGCGGCTGTCGGTGACGCTGGCCAATGCGCTGGAAAAGCGGGCGCTGGTCACCCAACTCGCCACCGTCAAGGCGCGGCTGGACCGCGACCAGTTTTTCGGCTTCATCGGCGCCTCCACCCCGATGCAGTCGGCCTATCGCACCATCGAGAGCGTCTCGGCCAGCAAGGCCAGCGTCTTCATCACCGGTGAGAGCGGCACCGGCAAGGAGCTGGCGGCCGAGGCGGTGCACCGCGCCAGCCCGCGCGCCGGGCGCAATTTCGTAGCGCTGAATTGCGGCGCCATCCCGCGCGACCTGCTGGAAAGCGAGGTCTTCGGCCATATCCGCGGCGCCTTCACCGGCGCCAGCGCCGACCGCGAGGGGGCGGCCAAACTCGCGGATGGCGGCACGCTCTTCCTCGACGAAATCGGCGAGATGCCGTTGGAAATGCAGGTAAAACTGCTGCGCTTCGTGCAGACAGGCACCTTCTCGCCGGTCGGTTCGTCGCGGCTGGAACGGGTCGATGTGCGCTTCGTCTGCGCCACCAACCGCGACCCGATGCTGGAGGTCCAGGCCGGGCGGTTCCGCGAGGACCTCTATTATCGTCTTTACGTCGTGCCGGTCGAATTGCCGCCGCTGCGGGCGCGCGGCGAGGATGTGCTGATGATCGCGCGCCACTTCCTGACCCAGTTCGCGCGCGAGGGGGGGCGGGGCTTTCAGGGCTTCAGCGCCGCGGCCGAGCACGCCCTGGCCACCTATGGTTGGCCGGGCAATGTGCGCCAACTGCAAAACGTGGTGCGCAACATCGTGGTGCTGCACGATGGCGACCGGGTGGAGCTGGACATGATCCCGCGCGCCGTCCGCCGCGCCCCTGGCGTCGACGACAAAATGCCGCTGGCCGAGCCGCCGCCGGCCGGCGCGACGGACGCACCGGTCGCAGCCGCGCGCATTGTCCGCCCAGCGGTCGAGCCGGCCGAGGCGACGCCCGACGATCCGATCGTACCGCTGGCGGTGATGGAGCGCCGGCTGATCCTGGCGGCCTTGCGCCAGACCGGACAGGACGTTCCGCGCGCCGCCGCGCTGCTGGAGATCAATCCCTCAACCGTCTACCGCAAGTTGCAGAACTGGCGGGCCGACGGCCTCCTGCCGGTCGACTGAGATGCCACCGATTGTGCCGCTCCTGACCCATACACCGCGTGTCCCATCACCCGGCGTAACATTTCTAGACAATGGCACGGCGATTGCAGTGTCACTGTTGGCACAAGGCCGCGAATGACCGCCCCTCCGATGAACACCCCGCCCGCGAATACCCCACTGGCTAACCCACAGGACCCGATGATCTCCGACCGCACCCGCATCACCAAGGCGCTGACCACCGAGGAGTTCGTGGCGGTGGATTACATCCCGGCCAGCGTGAAGCTGGGCAAGCGGGTGATGGATCTGGTCGTCGCCCTGATCGGCATCATCCTGACTGCGCCGCTCTGGCCACTGGTGGCGCTGGCAATCCGGCTCGACACGCCAGGCCCGGTGATCTACCGCCAGATGCGGGTGGGGCGGATGCTGACCGACCGCACCGAACTCTTCATGATCCTGAAGTTCCGCTCGATGGGCACCGATGCCGAGAAGGCCACCGGCGCGGTCTGGGCCAGCAAGGACGACCCTCGCATCACCCGCGTCGGCGCGTTCATCCGCAAGACCCGGCTGGACGAGCTGCCGCAGTTGCTCAACGTGCTGTGGGGCGACATGTCGGTGGTCGGCCCACGGCCGGAGCGCCCGGCGATGTATCGCCGCCTGGACCAGGCAGTGCCGTTCTTCGCCGACCGCACAGCCGGCCTGCGCCCAGGCGTCACCGGCCTCACCCAGGTGGTGCAGGGCTACGACAACAGCGTCGAGGATGTCCGCCGCAAGGTCGGCTTTGACGCGGCCTATGCCATGCGGCTGTCCACCTTCGGCGGCTGGCTGTTGTCCGACATGACCATCATGGTTCGCACGCTGAACGTCATGATCTCCGGCCGCGGCCAGTAACAGCCCTCCCGGTTGTTTTTGCCGCCGCCCCCTTTTGCTCACGTCCCCTTTTGCTCAGGCCCCGTTTTGCTCACATCGGGGCAATCTGGCATAGGGCGCGCAGCACCCTGTATCCGGCGCGCCGGGCAGGGGGTGTCGCCATTCCGGGATGAACCGATGATCTCCATCTTCCGCGCCTTCCTCAACACCTGGGCGGCGAAGGTCTTCTTCCTGCTGCTGATCGGCGTGTTCGTGCTGTGGGGCGTCGGCGACGTGTTCACCAACCGCCCGACCGACACGGCCGTCGCCACTGTCGGCAGCCGGCGGATCGAGATGGACGAGGTCAACGACGCCTATCGCCGGCAGCTCTCGCAGGTGACGCGCATGCTCGGCGGGCAGGTCGAGCCGACCATGGAGATGAAGCGCGGCGTGGCGGCCCAGGCGCTGGAGCGGCTCATCACCCAGGTCGCGCTGGCCGCGGCCGTCGCCGACATGGGGCTGGTCGTGCCGGACGAAGCCCTGCGCCAGGCGGTGTGGGAGACCGCGGCCTTCAATGGCCCGGACGGCAAGTTCAACCGCCGCCAGTTCGAGGAAGTGCTGCGCAACAACGGCCTCAACGAACCGCGCTTCCTCGACCTGATGCGCATCGAGATCGGCCAGCGCCAATTGATGGCCGCCGCCCGTGCCGGTGCCGTGAGCCCGGAGGCGATGACCCGGCTGGTCTATGCCTTCCAGCAGGAAAAGCGCGTGGCGGAGATGGTCGAGCTGCGGCTCGACGCCATCACCAAGCCGGAACCGCCCGACGCGGCAGTGTTACAGCGCTGGTACAACAACAACCTCGCCTCGTTCTCAACCCCGGAATACCGCCGGATCAAGGCGGTGATCCTGGCGCCGGAGCAGCTCGCCGCCGGGGTCGTGCCCGAAGAGGCAGCGCTGCGCACGGCCTACCAGGCGCGCGGCGCCGAGTTCAACCAGCCGGAAAAGCGCAGCGTTCAGGTCCTGCTGAGCCAGGACGAGGCCAAGGCAAAGGCGCTGGCGGAAAAATGGCAGGCCGCCCCCGAATGGGCCGCCATCCAGGAGGCCGCGAAGGCCGAGGGCGCCGCCCCGGTCGAGCTGACCGACGCCATCCGCAGCGAAATCCCGGCCCCGGAACTGGCCCAGGCGATCTTCGCCACTGCCGCAGACACGGTGGCCGCCCCGGTGCGCAGCCAACTCGGCTGGCACGTGCTGCGCGTCACCAAGATCACGCCCGGCCTGGTGCGCCCGTTCGAAGCGGTGCGCGCGCTGCTGGTCACCCAGGTGCAGAACGACCTGGCCGCCGACCTGCTCTACGACCGCGCCAACAAGGTCGACGACCTGCTGTCCAGCGGCGCGCCGCTGGACGAACTGCCGGGCGATCTCGGCCTCGTTGCGGTTCAGGGCACGCTGGACGCGCGCGGCCTGACCACCGAGGGCGCCGCCGCCCCGCTGCCCGGCAGCGACGACCTGCGCGCCGCCCTGATCCAGGCCGCCTTCCAGGCCGGAAGCGGCGAGCCCGCCCGCCTGATCGAGACGCCGCGCAAGTCCGGCGTGCTGTCGGGCTTCTTCGCCTTCGTGGTCGAGGACATCGCCCCGCCCGCCCCGCGCCCGTTCGAGGACGTCGCCGAGCGCGTGCTGGAGGACTGGACCCGCGCGGAAATCCGCCGCACCCAGGAGGAAGCGGCGGCGAAGATGCTGGCGGCGATCCAGGGCGGGCAGAGCCTGGCCGATGCCGCGGTGATCGCCGACGTGCCAGTCCGCCGCCTGCCGGAAGTCAGCCGCGGAGCAAGGCCGGCCGACGAGGTGCCGTTCCAGCTGGTGACCCCGCTCTTCGAGCTCAAGGCCGGCGAGGCCACCATGGTCGAGACCGCCGCCGGCTTCGTCGTCGCCGTGCTGGCGGAAATCCAGCCGGCCCATCCCGAGGCCGATCCGATCGGCTACGGCCAGGTCCGCGAGGCGCTGGCTGGCGCCATCGGCGACGATGTCCAGGCAGTGCTGACCGCCGGGCTGCGGGCCCGCGCCCGGCCACAGGTGAACAAGGTGATGGTCGACCGGATCGTGCAACCCGAGTAAGGAAGGCCTTCTTTTTCTGAAGAAAAAGAAGCAAAAAGACTTTCACGAATTGGCCCGGATGCCAGTCGCCAGAACCCGGCCCAATGGATAAGAAGTTTTTTGGTTCTTTTTTTCAAAAAAGAACATCCTTCCTGCCGCTTCCCGGAGACCCCAGATGAACGCCTCCCCCCCGCCCGGCTTCGCCGAGTTCCGCGCCGACTACGAGCAGGGTCGCGGCCGGCTGCTGTGGTCGACCGGGGTGGCGGACCTGGAAACCCCGGTGGCGGCCTTCCTCAAGCTGGCGCATGGCAAGCCCAACACCTTCCTGCTCGAATCCGTCGAGGGCGGCGCCTCGCGCGGGCGCTACACCATCATCGCGCTCGACCCCGACCTGGTTTGGCGCTGCCGTGACGGGAAGGCCGAGCTGAACCGTGACGCCCGCGCCGCGCCCTATGCCTTCGTGCCCGATGCCCGCCCGCCGCTGGACAGCCTGCGCGCGCTGATCGGTGAAAGCCGGCTTGAGGTGCCCGATGGTCTGCCGCCGATGTGCGGCGGGCTGATCGGCTATTTGGGCTACGACATGGTCCGGCTGATGGAGACGCTGCCGGACAAGAACCGCGACGATCTCGGCATTCCCGAGGCGACGATGGCGCGGCCTTCGCTGTTCGCCATCTTCGACAATGTGAACGACACCCTGACCCTGGCCGCCCCGGTGTATCCGCGCGCCCGTGTCACCGCCGTCCAGGCCTGGGAGGCAGCCCAGACGCGGCTGGCCGAAGCCGAGGCGGCGCTGGAACGGCCGTTGCCGCAGGGCGCGCCGCCGGTGGCGCTGCCGCCGATGGCCGAGCCGGATTCCAGCTTCACCCGCGAGGATTTCCTGGCGGCGGTCGAGACCTGCAAGGAATACATCCGCGCCGGCGACGCCTTCCAGATCGTCGCAAGCCAGCGCTTTTCCGCCCCGTTCGCGCTGCCGCCGTTCTCGCTCTACCGGGCCTTGCGCCGCATCAACCCCGCCCCGTTCCTGTTCTTCCTCGATTTCGGCGGGTTCTCAATTGTCGGCTCATCGCCGGAAATCCTGGTCCGCCTGCGCGACGGCGCGGTGACCATTCGCCCGCTCGCCGGCACCCGTCGCCGCGGTGCCACCAACGAGGAGGACCAGAAGCTGGAGGCAGAGCTGCTGGCCGATCCGAAGGAGCGGGCCGAGCACCTGATGTTGCTCGACCTCGGCCGCAACGATGTCGGCCGGGTGTCGGAAATCGGCAGCGTCAAGGTCACCGAGAGCTTCACCATCGAGCGCTTCAGCCACGTCATGCACATCTCCTCCGAGGTCCAGGGCAAACTTGCCCCGGGGCTGGAGGCGCTGGACGCGCTGATCGGCGGCTTCCCCGCCGGCACCCTGTCCGGCGCGCCGAAGGTCCGCGCAATGGAGATCATCGAGGAGCTGGAACCGGTGCGCCGCGGCATCTACGCCGGCTGCATCGGCTATTTCGCCCCGGACGGCTCAATGGACACCTGCATCGGCCTGCGCACCGCCATCGTCAAGGACGGCACGATGTATGTCCAGGCCGGCGCCGGCGTGGTGGCGGATTCCGAACCCGTGGCGGAATTCGAGGAAACCCAGCAAAAGGCCCGCGCCCTGTTCCGCGCAGCCGAGGAGGCGGTCCGCTTCGCCGCCGGCAAAGGCCCCAACGCCGGTCCAATTTGAAGCTGGGCCCAATTTGAAGCCGAGCCCAAACGGATAAAAGTTTTTTGGTTCTTTTTTTCAAAAAAGAACGCTTAGAAAGCACTTCTTTTTGAAAAAAGAAGCAAAAACTTTTATCCGTAAGAGGGTTGTGGGCAATCCAGGACTAGCCTGCTCGCGGTCATTTGCCCTGGCAGCCGCCGTGTTGGGGGTTCCGTTGCCCCGGCACGATATGCGAAGGGTAAGGTTGCGTAACGCATGACGGTTTTTCGGGGCAACGCTGGTGTCTGACGCCGGAGCCATACCTGCCGGAGCCATACCTGCCGGACAGGGCGCGGGCCAGGAAGCCGCCGCGCCGCCGAACGCTGCGCCCCCGCCGCGCCGGCGTGGTGCGTGGCGGGCCTCGTACGCGTTCGCCATCCTGGTCGGCGTGGCGATCTGCCTGACCTGGGGCAGCGTCTACATCCACCTGTTGCGCGAGTACCGGCAGACCAGTTTCGACGCCATCCAGAAGGCGCGCAACACCGCCTATGGCTTCGCCGAGAACCTCGAGCGCAGCTTCGAGGCGATCGACCAGAGCCTGCTGTTCCTGCGCGAAAGCTACCTGCGCGATCCCGCCGCCTTCGATCTCGTCGCCCTCAGCCGCGGCCCGGTGCTGGGCCGGCGCCAGGTCCAGCTCGCCCTGCTCGACCGCGACGGCATGGTGCGCGCCAGCAGCGTCGGCGCGGCCGGGCGGGTGGAACTGGCCGACAGCGAACTGGCCTGGCTGCGTGCCGCCGGGGAGGACCGCCTCCTGCTCGGTCAGCCGGTGCGCAGCCGCGCCACCGGACGCTGGACCGTCAACGTCATGCGCCGGATCGCCGGCTCCGACGCCGCCCGCCCCAACGCCGCCAGCCAGGGGGCGATCGTCGCCACCATCGCCGCCGAGGAACTGGTGCGCTTCGCCGAGGCGCTGGACATCGGCGAGGCGGTGATGCTCGTGGTCGGCGCCGACGGCGTGGTTCGCGCGCGCATGCCCGCACTGCCGGGCGCCATCGGCCAGGCCTATGGCGGCAGCGAGTCCGTGCCGATCACCGGGGGGGCGGAGACCCAGGGCGCCTTCCGCGGCGTCGGCGGCATCGACGACACCGACCGCATCGGCAGTTGGCGCCGGCTGCGCGGCTATCCGCTGGCCGTGATCATCGGCATCGAATCCACCGACGTCTTCGCCAGCTTCCGCCGCCACCGGCTGCAATTCGTCGGCGCTGGCATGCTGATGACGCTCATGGTGATCGCCGTCGGCGGCCTGGTGCAGCGCCAGCACCAGCGCCTGCTGGGCAGCCAACAGGCGCTGACCGCCACCCTGCAGAACATCAGCCAGGGCATCATGATGGTCGATGCCGAAGGCGAGGTGCCGGTGATGAACCAGCGCGCCGTCAGCCTGCTCGACCTGCCGCCCGACCTGGTGCAGATGAATCCGTCCTTCCGCGACATCGTCCAGTGGCAGGTCGACAATGGCGAATTCGGCGCCCCCGGCCGCATTGACCCCGGCGTGCTGCGCTTCCTGGAGACCGGCGATTTCGCCAGCCAGAACGCCAGTTTCGAGCGCACACGGCCGAGCGGCGTGGTGCTAGAAGTGCGCACCGAGCACCTGCCGGATGGCGGCGCCGTGCGCACCTTCACCGACATCACCGAGCGCCGCCGCAACGAGCGCGCCCTGGCCGCCGCGCGCGACGCCGCCGAAGCCGCCGGGCGCGCCCGCAGCGAATTCCTGGCGGTGATGAGCCACGAGATCCGCACCCCGATGAACGGCATCATCGGCGTCGCCGGCCTGCTGCAGGACATGCCGTTGGCCGAGACCGAGCGGCACTATGTCCGCATCATCCTCGATTCCGGCCAACACTTGCTCCAGCTTATCAACGACATCCTCGATTTCTCCCGCCTGGACGCCGGCCGCCTCGACCTTGAGGAAACCGCCTTCGACATGCGCGAGGTGGTGCGCGATTCGGTCGAGCTGATGTCCGCCGAAGCCACCGCCAAGGGCCTGGCAATGGCCGTCGACGTCGCCGACGACGTCCCCATCCGCGCCGTCGGCGACGCTCATCGCCTGCGCCAGGTGCTGCTCAACCTGCTCGGCAACGGCATCAAGTTCACCGCCGCCGGCTCGGTGCGCCTGTCGGTGCGGCTGGTCCGCGCCGAAGGCTCGGCGGTGCGCCTCGGCTTCGCGATCGCCGACACCGGCATCGGCATCGCGCCGGAAGCCTTGGGCAAGCTGTTCACCGAGTTCACCCAAGTCGACAGCTCGATCTCCCGCCGCTTCGGCGGCAGCGGCCTCGGCCTGGCGATCTGCCGTCGCCTGGTCGAGCGCATGGGCGGCACCATCAGCGTCGAGAGCACGCCGGGCGCCGGCAGCACGTTCCATTTTGACGTCCTGCTGACCCTGCCGCGCGGCGACGCGATCCGCCACGCCCCGCTTGCCAACGCGGCCGCCGAGGCAACCGCCATCGCCTCGCACCGCGTCCTGATCGCCGAGGACAACCCGACCAACCGCCTGGTCGCCACCCGCATGCTCGAACGCATGGGCCACCGGGTCGAGGCGGTGGAAAACGGCCGCGAGGCGGTCGAGGCGGTCCAGCGCGGCGGCTTCGACCTCGTCCTGATGGACGTCATGATGCCGGAGATGGACGGCATCGCCGCCACCGAGGCGATCCGCCGCCTCTCGGGTGCCGCCTGCACCATCCCGATCATCGGCCTCACCGCCAACGCGATGGCCGCCGACCAGGAGCGCTGCCTGGCCGCCGGCATGACCCACTTCGAAACCAAGCCGATCAGCGCTGCCCGCCTCGGCGCCGCCATCGCCGAGGTCCTGGCCAACGCGGCGAAGGCGGCGGAAGGGGCGGCTCTGCCGTCCCCGCTTCCCCCCCCGGCGCAACCGCGCCGCGAGCCCCCGCGCACCGCCGCCGGCTTCGACCCGTTGCGGCTGGAGGCGCTGGTCGCCGATATCGGCGCCGCACCGGCCGCCGAAGTGATCCGCCAGTTCCAGGCCGACGCCCTGCGCCAGGTCGAGGACATGCGCGACCTCGCCGCCGCCGGCCGGATGGACCTGCTCGGCCACCAGGCCCGCCTCGTCGCCCGCGCCGCGCGCACCGTCGGCCTGGCGCAACTGGCGCTGGCCGCCACCGCCATCCAGGACGACGTTGCCGCCAGCGCCTATGACGGCGTTCGCCCGAAGGTCGATGCCCTCGAACCCCTCGTCCTCGCCGGCCTCGACGCCCTGCGCCGCTGGCACATCCCAGCCTGAGCCCCCCTGCCATGGCCAGGCACTTGAACCGCGGCCCGGAAGGTTCGATACCGCTCCCACCAACGGAGGCACCACCATGCGCCAACTGATCGCCGGAAACTGGAAGATGAACGGCTCGCTCGCCATGGCAAACGCCCTGCTGGCCGCCCTGCGCGAGGCCGAGCCGCTCGGCTGCGACCTCCTGGTCTGCCCCCCCGCCACCCTGCTGACCATCGCCGCGCACGCCCTGCACGGCAGCCCCATCGCCGTCGGTGGCCAGGACTGCCACGCCCGCCCCTCCGGCGCCCACACCGGCGACATCTCCGCCGCCCAACTGCGCGACGCCGGCGCCACCCACGTCATCCTCGGCCACTCCGAACGCCGCGCCGACCACGCCGAAACCGACGCGCAAATCCGCGCCAAGGCCGAAGCCGCCGCCACCGCTGGCCTCACCCCGATCGTCTGCGTCGGCGAAACCGAAGCCCAGCGCCTCGCCGGCCAGGCGAACGACATCATCGCCGCCCAGCTCACCGGCAGCCTGCCCGACGGCTTCGCCGGCCCCGATGGCTTCTCAGGAATCGTCGCCTACGAACCCGTCTGGGCCATCGGCACCGGCCGCACCCCGACCGAGGCCGATGTCGCCGCCATGCACGCCCATATCCGCGCCACCCTGCTCGCCCGCCTCGGCCCCGCCGGCGCCACCCTGCGCATCCTCTACGGCGGCTCGGTCAAGCCCACCAACGCGGCCGCCCTGATGGCCCTGCCCAACGTCGGCGGCGCCCTGGTCGGCGGCGCCAGCCTGGCCGCCGAAGACTTCCTCGGCATCGCCCGCGCCGCGAAACCCTGACCCCCCGGCTTCCCAACCGCCCCCCCACCCTGTAGAAGCCCCCGCTTGCGACCTCCACCCGACCCGTTGCCTTGGGGAACCGATGACCACCGTCCTGCTGATCCTTCACCTGTTCGTCACCCTGGCGCTGATCGGCGTTGTGCTGATCCAGCGCAGCGAGGGCGGCGGCCTCGGCATCGGCTCCTCCCAGGGCATGGGCAGCTTCATGTCCGGCCGCGGCACCGCCAACCTGCTGACCCGCACCACCGCCATCCTGGCCACCGTCTTCTTCATCCTCTCGCTCTCCCTCGCCCTGCTCAGCAAGGGCACCACCGTCCGCCGCTCGGTGCTCGATGCCCCCGCCGCCACCGATTCGACCCTGCCCGCAATACCCGCCCCGCCCACATCCAGGGTTCCGACCAACTAGACGCCTTTCCACCCTGCGCCATCCGCAGGGCTGCATGCGGGGATTGTCCACGCCCACCGGGTTTCCCCCCTTGGGCTTAGCCCGACTCGGGCGTGCATCTATGAAGGTCGCCCATGACGCGGTTCGTATTCATCACCGGCGGCGTGGTCTCCTCGCTTGGCAAGGGCATCGCCTCCGCCGCCCTCGGCGCCCTGCTCCAGGCGCGCGGCTATGCCGTGCGCATGCGCAAGCTCGACCCGTATTTGAACGTCGACCCGGGCACCATGTCCCCGCTCCAGCACGGCGAAGTCTTCGTCACCGATGACGGCGCCGAAACCGACCTCGACCTCGGCCACTACGAACGCTTCACCGGCGTCCACGCCACCCGCGCCGACAACGCCACCACCGGACGCATCTACTCCGAAGTCATCGCCCGCGAACGCCGCGGCGACTACCTCGGCGTCACCGTCCAGGTCATCCCGCACATCACCGACGCCATCAAGGACGCCATCACCGCCAACATGGGCTCCGGGCCGCCGGATTTCGCCCTGCCCGACTTCGCCCTGATCGAAATCGGCGGCACCGTCGGCGACATCGAATCCCTCCCCTTCCTCGAAGCCATCCGCCAACTCGGCAACGAGCTTGGCCCCGAACACGTCATGTTCGTCCACCTCACCCTGCTGCCCTACATCCCCACCGCCGGCGAACTCAAGACCAAGCCCACCCAGCACTCGGTCAAGGAACTGCTCAGCGTCGGCATCCAGCCCAACATGCTGATCTGCCGCTCCGACCGCGAAATCCCGCAGAACGAACGCCGCAAGATCGCCCTGTTCTGCAACGTCCGCCCCGGCGCCGTCGTCGCCGCCCTGGACGCCGATACCATCTACCAGGTCCCCATCAGCTACCACGAAGAAGGCCTCGACCGCGAAGTCCTGCGCCACTTCCGCCTGCCCTTCGACACCGAACCCGACCTCTCGCGCTGGCAAAAAATCGTCGACGTCGTCCGCGCCCCGGACGGCGAAGTCCGCATCGCCATCGTCGGCAAATACACCACCCTGCTGGACTCGTACAAAAGCCTCGCCGAAGCCCTCACCCACGGCGGCATCGCCAACCGCGTCAAAGTCCACCTCGACTGGGTCGACAGCGAAATCTTCGAAAACCCCGGTACCGTCGCCCGCCTCGAAGGCGTGCACGGCATCCTCGTCCCCGGCGGCTTCGGCGAACGCGGCACCGAAGGCAAGATCCAAGCCGTCCGCTTCGCCCGCGAACGCCGCATCCCCTTCTTCGGCATCTGCTTCGGCATGCAAATGGCCGTCATCGAAACCGCCCGCCACCTCGCCGGCATGCCCGAAGCCTCATCCAGCGAATTCGGCCCCTGCACCCTGCCAGTCGTCGGCCTCCTGACCGAATGGACCCGCGGCAACGAAATCGAACGCCGCACCGAAACCGCCGACAAAGGCGGCACCATGCGCCTCGGCGCCTACGAAGCCGTCCTCGCTCCCGGCTCCCTGGTCCGCGAAATCTACGGCACGCCCTCGGCCACCGACCGCCACCGCCACCGCTATGAAGTCAACGTCAACTACCGCGAAAAACTCGAAGCCGCCGGCCTGCGCTTCTCCGGCATGTCCCCCGATGGCCTCCTCCCCGAAAACATCGAACGCACCGACCACCCCTGGTTCGTCGGCGTCCAAGCCCACCCCGAACTCACCTCCAAACCCTTCGCCCCCCACCCGCTCTTCCGCAGCTTCATCGAGGCGGCCGTCAAACAGGCAAGGCTAGTGTAAAAGACTCTTCTTTTTGTGAACAAAAAGAAGCAAAAAAACTTCATCCAGAAGACTCTTTTCTCCTCCCGCTCTTGGGCGGGGGGAGCCGGAGGGGGGCTCTTGCTTCCTTGCCTTGCTTCCCCCTCTCCCCTTGGGGGAGAGGGTCGGGGTGAGGGGTAAGCCCCCCCAACCCAAGCCCGAGCCCCCCATGCAAACCACCGTCCAAATCGCCAACCTAACCCTCGCCAACACCCTCCCCCTCGTCCTGATCTCCGGCCTCCGCCAGATCGAAAGCCGCGGAATGCCCTCCGAGCAATACCCTCAGAGCCTTGCCCCGTAGAGCCACTTGGGATTGGTGCTTGCCGCTCCGGCAAGGTCGTTGTTACAGTGTATTCTGCACTCGGATCGAGGTGTTGTCGCCACGGACGGGTGAGGGGGAGTACAGCAAAAAATAAGAAAAATAGCCGTTATTGGAGTGGGCATCCTCGCGGTGGCAGCAAGCTACGCGGTTGCACAAAGTAATTCGACGGCGGTCTATTTGGTCGCAGAGTTCGAAGTAACGGACCCAGTTGGATACCAGAAATTTGGCGCAGCAGTCGGACCGATAATTGCATCTCACGGTGGTAAATTTGTTTCTAGTAGAGGGCAGATCACGGCGGGGCTTGGTGAGGTGCCGAAAGGCGTGACCATCATCAGGTTTGAATCCCTCGCAAAGGGGCAGGCATATGTTCAATCGCCCGAGAATGCAGCACTCGGGCCCTTGCGGGATCAATCGTCCAAGGGTCGGCGCACCTACTTCGTGGGAGCCGGCAACGCCCCCCAATGACAACCGGACGGCTTGCGATCGCCTAGCCCGGAACTCCATTGTCGCTTGCCCTGGCTCGTCCTGAGCGGTCGAGCTGGGGCCATTCGGCAATGCCGGGTGAAAGCATCTGTCGCCTGGGCTTGATTGACACGCCCTTGATTTTCGCTCCGCCCCGCGCCATCACCCACCCATGAGCCCTGCCACCACCGTCACCGTCACCGTCGCTGGCGTCGAGATAGCCAACACCCGCCCCCTGGTCCTGATCTCCGGCCCCTGCCAGATCGAAAGCCGCACCCACGCCCTCGAAGTCGCCACCGCCCTCGCCGAAATCTGCCGCGCCGCCAATATCGGCCTGATCTTCAAATCCAGCTATGACAAAGCCAACCGAACCTCCGCCACCGCCCAACGCGGCATCGGCATGGCCCAAGGCCTCGAAATCCTCGCCGAAATCCGCCAGACCATCGGCTGTCCGGTCCTCACCGACGTCCACGCCGCCGAGCAATGCGCCCCCGCCGCCCAGGCCGTCGACGTCCTGCAAATCCCCGCCTTCCTCTGCCGCCAGACCGACCTGCTCCTGGCCGCCGGCGAAACCGGTGCGGCCATCAACGTCAAGAAAGGCCAGTTCCTCGCCCCCTGGGACATGGAACACGTCGCCGCCAAGATCGCCAGCACCGGCAACACCCGCATCCTGCTCTGCGACCGCGGCACCAGCTTCGGCTACAACACCCTGGTCTCCGACCTCCGCGGCCTGCCCATCATGGCCCGCACCGGCTACCCCGTCGTCTTCGACGCCACCCACTCCGTCCAGCAGCCAGGCGGCCAGGGCACCTCCTCCGGCGGCCAACGCGAATTCGCCCCCATCCTCGCCCGCGCCGCCGTCGCCGTCGGCGTCGCCGCCGTCTTCATCGAAGCCCACCCGGACCCCGACGCCGCTCCCTCGGATGGCCCTAACATGATCCCGCTGCGCGAAATGCCCGCGTTGATCGCCCGCCTTATGGCCTTCGACGCCCTGGCCAAGGCGTAGGAAGAATCTTCTTTTTGTGAACAAAAAGAAGCAAAAAAACTTCATTCACCGATCTTTCCTCCGTCATCCTGAACTAAGTGAAGGATCCACGCTTTCGCCTGCGCGACTCCTGCGGTATAATTCAAACGAATAAAGTTTTTTTGCTTCTTTTTGTTCACAAAAAGAAGAATCCTTCCTTCCCCTTGTCTCCCTCCTAAGGAAACCACCATGCAAATGATCGACCACACCACCGGCACCGGCACCGAGGCCACCGCCGGCCAGCACGTCACCGTCCACTACACTGGCTGGCTCTTCGACGAATCCGCCCCGGACAACAAAGGCCAGAAATTCGACAGCTCGCGCGACCGCGGCGACCCCTTCGCTTTCCCCCTTGGCGCCGGCCGTGTCATCCAGGGCTGGGACCAGGGCGTTGCCGGCATGAAGATCGGCGGCAACCGGACCCTGATCATTCCCCCGGAGATGGGCTACGGCGCGCGCGGCGCCGGCGGCGTGATCCCGCCCAACGCCACGCTGGTCTTCGACGTCGAATTGCTCGCCGTCGGCTGACCGGCCGGGTGGGATGCCGCCGGCATTCCACCCTCCACCGCGCCGAAAGATTTCCTTGCGCCGATTCGTCGGTTATGTATAATCCCAAACATGGAACCAAGAACCGCCCTCGCAGGCCGGTTGGCCCCGACCATCAAGGGGCTCATCCAAGCCTTCGGCAACGTTGCTGTACAGCGTCCCGCCCTAGCTCCGATTCTGCGCCTGCTCTATCTCCGCCTCTTTGCCCTGGTCGGCCGCATCGACCGCCTCGCGACCAAATTCCGCGACGGCACCCTCCCCAAGCCGCGCCATCGCGCGCCCAAATCCCCGACCGCGCCGAACTCCGAGCGCCTCCCCGCCCTCCGCCTCCCGTCTGGCCGGGGCTGGCTGTTCCACATCGCCCAGCGCGTGGCGCAATGGGCGCCCAATGTCGAGATTTACGTCAACCACCCTGAGATCATCGCCCTCGCCGCCGCCGCCCCCCAGGCCGGCCGCCTGCTGCGCCCGCTCTGCCGCCTCCTGTTGGTGCCGATCCCCGAACACCTCCGCCTGCCGCCCCGCGCCCGCAAGCCGCGGAAACCGCGCCCGCCGAAGCCCCGTGCCACGCCTTTGCCGCCGCTTTCGAGCCACACCCCGGCCCCCGCCGGCACCGGCTGGCTCACCCCGCCGCCCGATCACCTGCGCCTGCGCGTTCTCGGACTGCCGTTCCGCCCGCCGCCCGCCCGGGCCCGTCGTTTTCGACCGATTTGAAGCAACGCGCCGATTTACGTCGTTATTGTTACGAAATCATAATAATATGGGCTGAATCCGGCAAAACCAATGCCGCGCACCGAATTTTTCCTTAACCATTCAAACCTACCCTGCGTCCATTCGCCCCGCCCACGCAGGGGCTGCGTGCGGGAGCCCTGATCCATGTCGAATTCGAAAAGTATCGCACGCGCCGCCGCCCCCCGCGCTGGCCTGCCGTTGCGCGTCCGGCTCTTCGGCGGCTATGCCGTGCTGATCCTGTTCAGCCTCGGCCTCGCCGGCACCGGCATCTGGGGCCTGGCGGCCATCGGCGCCCAGCTTTACAACCTCAAGCACAGCAGCGACGCTCTGCGCCAACTTGCCGTCGTGCGCGACATCATGGGCGAATTCGCCGCCGCCCAGCCGCGCTTCATGCTCGACAACAATCCCGGTGACCTCGCGACCCAGCCGCCACGCTTGCATCAGGCGCTGGCGACCGCGGCCAGTGCCGCCGCCGGCAGCGAGACCGCCGCGGCCATCGGCGAGATCGCGCGCGGCATCCCGGCGCTCGAGCGGACAACCGCCCGCCTGCTTGAACTCGGGACCCAGGCCGAGGCGGCGCGCGCCCGCCTCTATCAAGGCGGCCAGCGCATGGTGCGCACCACCGAACGCCTGGCCAAGGCCGTGCGCGGCACGCCGGACGGCGAGGGTATCGCGGCCAACTTTGAGGTCTCGCTGCTCCAGGCCCAGGTCTCGAACTGGCGCTTCCTGGCCACCCGCGACACCTCGGCCGTCGGCCAGTTCAAGACCGGCGCCGACCGCTACGACTTTGCGCTCAACAGCGTGGACAAGATCGATGACGCCGATGTCTGGGGTTGCCCCGTTTCGGTAGACGGTTTGTCGGCTTGCGGGCTAGGCGTCGGTCACGGTGGATTGCATGTCTGCTTCGTAGGCCATTGGCGAACGATATCCCAGCGCCGAATGGAGCCGCACTGGATTGTACCAGCCTTCGATG
>CAMBRC010000036.1 GCA_945869965.1 Asaia bogorensis | reverse complement strand
GAGGCCTTCATGAAGGCCTCGACGGCCCCCTCTCCCCGAAGGCGCTAAAACGTTGAGGTCCAGGGTCTCGGACCCTGGTGGGGTCGAGGGGCGAAGCCCCCGCCTTTCTTGCTTGGCATCACGCCCCTAGGTCGCCGGCTCCAGGTCGGCGCAGATCACGCGGTCATCGGCATAGCAGATGATCGCCCCGCGAATGCCCGGCGGCCGGTTGCGGCGCACCCGCATCTCCTTCAGCGGCACCTCGCGCCAGGCGTCCGGGGCCGTCGGGCCGAAGCTCTGCTTGTCGATGAAGGCGAAGACGCGGCCATCGTCGTTCGGTGTCAGGGCGGCGGGGCGGCAATGGACGACGTCGCAGCACGACCAGCCCTCGCGGCTGCGCAGATCGTCAAACCATTTGATGATTTCAGGGTTCGACGGCGCGCCGGCGGGCGGGTGTGCCTGGGCCGGGGCGGCCAACAGGATCAAGGCCAGCAACAAAGTGTGGCGACTGACGATGGCACCCTCCCCATGTTCCCACCGGATTACACCCCGCGCACCCCCCAGGAAGCAACCACGCAAACGGACAAAAAGTTTTTGCTTCTTTTTCCAAAAAAAAGCGCTTGTTCTTTTTTGAAAAAAAGAACCAAAAAACTTTCATCCGCTTGGGCTCGTGCTTCCTGACGCGGCACACGGTATCATCCCCGAATGATACCGCTCTCAGTTCTCGACCTCGCGCCCGTGCCCGAAGGTAGCAACGCCGGCCAGGCGCTGCGCAATTCCGCCGACCTCGCCCGCCATGCCGAGGCGCTGGGCTATGCGCGCTACTGGATGGCCGAGCACCACAACATGCCAGGGATCGCCAGCGCCGCCACCGCCGTCGCCCTGGCCCATGTCGCCCATGGCACAAGCCGCATCCGCCTCGGCGCCGGCGGCGTCATGCTGCCGAACCACGCCCCGCTGTTGATCGCCGAGCAATTCGGCACCTTGGCCGCGCTGTATCCCGGCCGCATCGATCTCGGCCTCGGCCGCGCCCCCGGCAGCGACCAGACCGCCGCCCACGCCATGCGCCGCAGCCTCAGCCAGGGCGACGACTTCCCGCAGGACGTGATGGAACTGCTGGAATACTTCAAGCCTGCCACGCCCGGCCAACCGCTCCAGGCCGTGTCCGGCGCCGGCCTGGATGTTCCCGTCTGGATCCTGGGCTCCAGCACATACGGCGCCCAGCTCGCCGCCGCCCTCGGCCTGCCATACGCCTTCGCCTCGCACTTCGCCCCGGCACAGATGGAACAGGCCGTCGCCATCTATCGCGAACGCTTCCGCCCCTCCGAATACCTCGCCGCCCCCCGGGTGATGCTCGGCCTGAACGTCTTCGCCGCCGACACCGATGCCGAGGCGCGCCGCCTGTTCTCGTCCCTGCAACAAGCCTTCCTCAACCTGCGCAGCGGCCGCCCGGGCAAGCTGCCGCCGCCGGTCGACGACATGGACGCCCGGCTCGACCCGCGCGCGCGCATGATGCTCGACAACTCCCTGTCATGCGCCATCGTCGGCAACCCCGACACCGTGCGCCAAGGCCTCGCCGCCTTCATCGCTCGCACCGGTGCCGACGAACTGATGATCACCGCGCAGATCTTCGACCACACCGCCCGCCGCCGCTCGTTCGAGCTTCTGGCCGGCGCGCACGCGAAACTCCAACTGGCAGCCTGACGACCGAGCCCGGCCGCTCAGATCGGGCACACCCCCGACGCACAGGCCAGGTGCGCCATATCCACCGCCTCATGCAGCGCGGGATCGGCAATCCCCGCCACCAGGGCGGCGAAATCCACCTCCGCAACCTCTTCCTCCGGCAGATACTCATAGCCCAGCGCATCGTCCGGCCGGCTCGGCAGCACCGCGCAGCAGCGAATACCCGGCTGATGCGCCAGCACCATGTCGCGAAACCGCGAAAGGTCATGCCGGTCGGTATAGATCTTCAGCGTGTAGGACACCTGGTTGCCCCGCTCCGCCCCGATCCAGTGCCGCTCCAACAGCGCCAGCCAGCGATACTGATCCTCCGGCGCCGCCTCGTTCGCGGTCACCAACCGCGCCCCGATCCCCAACCGCTGGATCAACGGCTGGGTCGGAAACCCCACGATCGCCATCCCCGGAAAACTCTGCAACGCCCGCACCGGATACCCGCGCGCCTCATACTCGCCCAGCAACACATCGCTATCCCCCGTCCAGCCCGCATCCTCGCGCCGGCCGCGGAACTGCACCCAGCGCAGATACTGCCGCCGCGCCGGCAAATGCGCCCCCTCGGTCAACCCGAACAGCTTGCTCGTCGTCCCCGCCGGCTTCACCGTGGTCACCGTGAACGGCACCGGCAGCCCAAGGGCGGCGGCATAGGAAGCACTCTCCTCCTTCGCCGCCTCCGACAGTCGCGCCAGCATCGCCCAGAACGGCGCCGACACGTCGGAGTCCAGCAAATCCTCGAACGCCAGGCCGAAGCGCATCCACGCCCATTCATGCAGCCCGGTCGGCCCGATCCCCATCCGGTTGGTGCGCCGCACCTCCTCGCCATACAGCGCGTCCATCAGATTGGCGCGCATCAGGAACCGCACCCCGAGCCGCACCGAATCCTCAACCCGGTCATCCCACGCCGCCGCCAGATCCGCATCCACGAATCCCGGCGCCACCTCGGCCAACCCCACCGGACAGGCCAGCAGCGGCGCGAAATCCGCGATCACGCAATACCCGCCGGTCACATGCAGCGTAATCTCGCCGCACGGATTGGTGGTCGCCGGAAACGGCGCCGTCTGCGCCCGCCGCGCCACCTCGGCCAACAGCCCGACCGCATGGTCGGACCGATAGCGCGCCGAGCGCACATCGCGCCCGTCTACATGCACCGGCTTTTCGCGCGCCCGCCCGGTCCGATGATCGTCCAGCCGATCCCCATTGATGAACCCCGGCTCGCCGTTGATCCAGGCGCACCGCGTCGCCTCCTCGAACACCGCCAGCGCATGCACGGCATCAGCCTCCAGGCTGCCCGCCCGGCCTTCCCGCACCGCGTCCCAGAACGCCGCATCCACCATCACCGAGTTGTTCGCCGTCCACAGCCCGCCCTCGGATTTCGCCCGAATGAACCGCAAAATGCCGGGATCGCGGCAAGACTTGGTCGCCATCCGCGCCGCCCGCCGCGCCCCCCCGACCTGCACCTCCACCGACAAATGATGATCCGCCAGCAAAGCCTGCTCCCACAGCGCCGGCCCCCCCGGCGCCCGCGCCGCCGCAATCACATGCCGCCGCAGATTGGCAAACGCCCGCATCAACGACAGCGGCCCCGACGCCGGCCGGCCTTGCATCCCCGCAATCGCCGCCCCACACGGCCGAATCGCCGAAAAATCCAGCAACAAAGTCCGATCCGCCGCCCCCTCGAACGCCAGGCTCTCCAACAACTCAACCGCCTTCGCCCACCCCTCGCGGCTGTCATCGATCCGCCAGACCAGCGCCTCGCCCGGCACCGCCAGCGCATCCACCTCGAACTCCGCCGCGATCCAGCCGTTGATCGCCGCCACCTGCTCGGCCGTCATCTCCTCCGGCGTCGAGTCCCAAGGCACCAGCCCGAACTCCAACCCAAACCGATGCAGCGCCCCCCGCGTCACCGGCGCATCCGCATGCCCGGCATCCAGCCGCAGCCGCAAATTCGGCGCCCGCGCCCAATCCACCGCCATCAGCGCATCGTCATACGCCCGCCCAACCCCGCTGCCGTTCAGCAACAGGTAGAACAGCGTGAAAGACGCCGCCGCCGTGGCACAGTTGGTGAACACCTCCATGTTCCGCCCAGACTGCCCGGCATCGCCATGCTGCAAATGCCGCCCGGAGGTAATCAGCGCCCCCGTCGCAATCGCATTGCGCAGCCGCGCCTGCTCGACGGCGTCACCGTCCTCGCCCAGCAATCCCATATTCCCGGCCGCCACCCGGTCCGCCACCCGGCCGAAATCCTCCCGGTCATCCGGCCGGAACACCGTCCGCCGCGCCACCGCCAGCCCCATCCCGGCATCCAGCACGCGCGCCGCCACCGGCACCTCGCCAAAGCTAGCGCCAGGAGGGGCAAAGGCGGCGCCAAAGCTGGCGCCAGGAGCAAAAGCAGCGCCAAAACGCCGGCCAGGCTGAGTTCCGTCCATCGATTCGTTCCTTCGCGACCATCATCTTCTGGTGTCGCGATACAACATATTGTGGTCAAACCGCCGCGTCACCTACCATATCTTGCATAAATAGAGGTGGCAGGCATTCCGTCAGCGTGACCCTGTCCAAAACTGCCAGAAACGCCTCGCGCGCACCCGCCAGCACGCCCCGCAGCCGGCAATCGGCGGACATGCAGCACGCCCCGCCATCGGCGCGGAAGCATTCCACCATCGCCTGACCCGCCTCCAGCCGCCGCACCACCGCCCCCACCCCGATCGCCGCCGCCGGCCGCGCCAGCATCACCCCGCCCTGCGCGCCCCGTAGCGTGCGCACGAATCCCGCCTGCGCCAGCGCCTGCACGATCTTCTGCACATGATTGCGCGGCACCCCAATCGCCGCGGCCAACGCCTCGGTACTGCGATGCCGGCCCGGCTCCTCGGCCAGCCGCATCAACAGCCGCAGCGAAAAATCCGTACCGGCCAGCAGGCGCATGTTGAACGCTCCATTCCAGCATTGACCATACCACAATGCGACCGCAGCCTGGACCCGACTATAAACCAGCCCCCATCACGACCGGCGTCGTCACCGTCTCCGACCGCGCCAGCCGCGGCGAATACCAGGACCTCGGCGGCCCCTGATCGAAGCCGCCCTGCGCGACCTCACCCCCAAAGCCACCGCCGCCCTCTGCCGCGCCTTCAGGCCCAAAACCTGACTACGGCTTGGCCAACTTCAACACGAACTCATCCTTCGGCATCGGCGGGTCCGGCGTATTCTTGTCGCGCGGATCAGCGGGATTGCGCAGGAAATTCCCCTCCGCCACCAGCTTGAACCCTGCCGCCTCAACCTCCTGGCGCAAAAACGCCTCCTCGATCCGATGCAGTGTCCCCGCCTCGGAAATTCCCGTCCCCGGCCGCCCCGAATGGTCCGCCAGGATATACGTCCCGCCCGATTTCAAAGCCTTGAACACCGCCCGGTTCATCGCCGCCCGGTCCGCCCCCATATGCCCGAGATCGTGGTAGTTGAAGATCAACGTCACCATGTCGACTTTCCCCTCCGCCAGCTCCGCAGGAAACGGATCCTCGAACGGCCGCACCACCGCCGTGATCGGCGCCACCGCCACCCCCGCCGCGTTCATCCGCTCCACCCGCAACGCTAACGCCTCGGGCGAAGGCCGGAACACCGGCGGCGCCGCCGGGGCAGGGGTCACAATCAACGGATTGCTGTTCCCCTCGGGCTGCGCCGGCCGCGGCGCATTGGCCACCGGCGGCCGGCTCTGGCCATACACCGCCCCGCCCGGCCCAACCGCCCGCGCCACCAACTCGGTCGTATACCCCCCGCCAGCAAACAGATCGACCGCCACAATCCCCGGTCGTACCCCATAAAACGTCAACAAATCCTGCGGCTTGCGGCGCAAATCATTGGTCCGGTCCCCTGGCGTCCGATCCGCACTCGCCAAAATTGCCGCCACCTGCTCGGCCGAAACCGGCTGCGCCCCCACCCTCGGCGCGCCCACCCCCGGCGCCAACGTCAACACCCCAAGCGCCACCACCAACCCAACCCGCCACACCGAACCCATCGCCATCATCCCCCCTGTGTTCCCATCATCGCACCACATTGCCGCCCCGCCGTCACCCGCTCATGATGCGCCTCAGGAAAACGACGCCAAGGATTCACAACCATGACCAAGACCATCCTCTGGCCGGCAATGCAGCCGGAATTCGAACAAGTCGCCCGCGACGCCATCGGCCCCGGCTTCACCCCGATCTTCCGCAGCGCCATCGCCGACGTAACCGATGCCGAATGGGCCACCGCCCACGCCATCGTCGGCCCATACCCCGGCCCCGCCAACATCGAAAAACTCGCCAACTGCCGCATTTACGTCAAAGCCGCCGTCGGCTTCGACGAAGTCGACACCGCCCGCCTCGGCGCCATGGGCATCGCCGTCTCAAACACCCCGGATTACGGCACCCGCGAAGTCGCCGACCACGCCATCGCCCTGATGATGACCCTGGCCAAATCCATCGCCTACCACGACCAGATGCTGCGCGAAGACCTCAAGACCAACTGGCGCCCCGCCCACAACCCCTTCGGCCGCCGCCTCGCCACCTGCACCTTCGGCACCGTCGGCGCCGGCCGCATCGCCACCGCCGCCATGCGCCGCGCCGCCGCCTTCGACATGGACGTCGTCTTCTACGACCCCTTCGTCCCCAACGGCTACGAACTCGCCCTCGGCGTCCGCCGCGCCGACAGCCTGGCCGAACTCATGGCCCAATGCGACTTCGTCAGCGTCCACGCCCCCCTGAACGCCGACACCAAGGGCCTCGTCGGCAAAGACGCCTTCGCCGCCGCCAAAAAAGGTCTCATCCTGGTCAACACCGCCCGCGGCGGCGTCGTCGACGTCGACGCCCTCTACGACGCCATGAAAGACGGCACCGTCCTCGCCGCCGGCCTAGACGTCCTGCCCGAAGAACCCGCCGACCCCCAACGCCGCCTCATCAAAGCCTGGCAAGACGGCGAAGCCTGGCTGAAACACCGCCTCATCCTCACCCCGCACTCCGCCTTCTACACCCCCGAAAGCATGCGCGACATCCGCTTCCTCTCGTCGCGCACCGCCGCCCGATACCTGCGCGACAACCGCCTGGAAAACTGCGTCAACCGCGCCAACCTCACCACCCCGCGATAACCCATGCCCGCGCTGCCAACCGACCCGCTGCTCGAAAGGCAGTGGAACCTGCACGGCACCGGCCTGCCCAACCCCGCCGTCAACATCAACATCACCCCCGCCTGGCGCGACTACACCGGGCGGGGCATCCGCATCGGCATCTACGACAGCCTGGTCGAGAAAACCCACGCCGACCTCGCGGCGGGCTACGACCCAACCCTCGAAGCCGAAGGCCTGGAATACAGCTTCACCGGCAGTGCCCACGGCACCCAGGTCGCCGGCATCATCGCCGCCCGCGCCAACAACCTCGGCATCACCGGCATCGCCCACGGCGCCAGCATCACCTCCCTGCCGGTGATCTTCTCCGGCCCCGTCGTGCTCGCCTGGGTCGAACTCGCCATGGCCCAGGCCCGGCACTTCGACGTTATCAACATGAGCTACGGCGGCACCATCGCCTTCGACCCCTATATCGACCCCGCCGCCTGGGGCCCCATCGCGCCGCACTACACCGCCGCCGCCGAAACCGGCCGCCAAGGCCTCGGCACCATCATGGTCACCGCCGCCGGCAACAACCGCACCACCTCCACCGACGCCAATCTCAGCTACTACCAAACCCAACGCCAAACCTTCCTCGTCGCCGCCACCAACACCGAAGGCCAGGTCGCCGAATACAGCTCAACCGGTGCCAACATCCTCGTCTGCGCCCCCTCCAGCGACGGCTTCGGCACCCCCGGCATCACCACCACCGACCGCAGCGGCATCGAAGGCGCCAATTACGGCACCACCGGCGAGCCCGTCCCGCTCGACTACGCCACCCGCTTCGGCGGCACCTCCGCCGCCGCCCCGATGGTCGCCGGCATCGCCGCCCTGATGCTCGAAGCCAACCCCGCCCTCGGTTGGCGCGACGTCCGCGACATCCTCGCCCTCTCCGCCCGCCACACCGGAACCGCCATCGGCCAGCCCGCCAGCGAACGCGAAAAAACTCCCTGGTTCATCAACGCCGCCGCCCGCCTCAACGGCGCCGGCTTCCATATCTCGCAAAACTACGGCTTCGGCCTCGTCGACGCCCACGCCGCTATCCGCCTCGCCGAAACCTGGGACACCCAACAAACCTCCGCCAACGAACAAAGCCGCACCGCCGCCTTCACCGGCGACCTGGTGCTCAACACCACCGATTTCCTCCATCTCATCCCCCTCGCCGTGGACCAGGGCGTGATCGCCGAACACATCACCCTGGCGCTGAACATCTCCGGCATGCTGGCCCAGGACCTGGAAATCATCCTGACCTCGCCCGCCGGCACCGCCAGCACCCTGTTCTTCCACAGCGGCGGCCCCACCCAAAACGGCACTCCCCCCCTGGCCTTCCGCCCCTGGACCTTCGTCTCCAACGCCTTCCTCGGCGAAGACGCCGCCGGCACCTGGCAACTCTCCATCCGCGACACCTTCGCCAACAACAGCACCGGCCACCTCACCGCCGCCACCCTCACTGTCTACGGCGATGCCGCCAGCCCCGATGACCGCTACACATACACCAGAGAATTCGGCCAACTCGCCGGCATCACCCACACCCAAACCATCGCCGACCCGACCGGCCATGACACCATCGACGCCGCCACCCTCACCACCAACAGCACCATCGACCTGCGCCCCGGCGCCACCAGCCAGCTCAACACCCACCCCCTCGCCATCACCCCGCAAACCCAGATCGAAAACGCCATCGGCGGCGACGGCCATGACCGCCTCACCGGCAACAGCGCCGCCAACCACCTGCGCGGCGGCCGCGGCAACGACACACTCTTCGGCGAAGCCAACAACGACACGCTCGACGGCGGCGACGGCCGCGACAGCATCGACGGCGGCACCGGCCAAGACACGATCCTCGGCGGCCCCGGCATCGACATCCTGCGCGGCCGGGCCGGCAACGACGACATCGACGGCGGCCCCGGCGACGACTGGATCGAAGGCGGCGACGGCGCCGACACAATGCGCGGCGGGCCGGGCATGGACGCCCTGAGCTACGCCGCTTCCCCCGCCCCCGTCACCGTCGCCCTCGGCCAACTCGCCCCCGGTGGCGCCCAATTCGTCAACGGCGGCCACGCCACCGGCGACCTCGTCCACAGCTTCGAGCACATCACCGGCAGCCGCTTCGCCGACACCCTCACCGGCAATGCCGGCCGCAACCACATCGCCGGCGGCCCCGGCGGCGACACAATCTCCGGCGCCGCCGGCAACGACATCTTCATCTTCGGACCCGAAGACCTGCTCGGCCCCACCCCCGACCGCATCCTCGACTTCCATCCCGCCGCCGCCGCCGAAACCGCCCCTGGAGCCGAACGTGACGCGATCTCGCTCCGCGCCATCGACGCCATCCCCGGCGCCGCCGACGACCCCTTCAGCTACATCGCCGCCGCCGCCTTCACCGCCATCGGCCAGCTCCGCGCCACCTTCGACGGCACCGACACCATCCTGGAAGCCAACACCCTGCCCGGCGTCGCCCCGGAATTGCGCATCGTCCTGGCCAATGCCGATTTCACCACCCTGCTGACGCCGGCGGATTTTTCACTTTAATGATAAGTAAGACAGAAGTTATTTTTTGAAAAAAAGAACCAAAAAATTTTTATTCATAAGAAATACATATACCCCATCGCCGTAGGTCGGATAAGCGCAGCGCCATCCGACTCTTTCAACCCCCCCACCTGTCCGACCGCGTCCCCCACTCTTAACGAATAAAGTTTTTTTTGCTTCTTTTTGTTCACAAAAAGAAGACTTCCCTTCCCCCTTCCTCTCTTTGCGGCTACCACCCCCCCATCGCCCCAGGAGCCGAACCATGCCGAATCTAGCCCACCGCCCCTGGGTCCCCTCCGCCTGCGAGGCCCACATCCTCGACCTCGCCGCCAAAACCGCCGCCCCCGCCGAGGCTGTCGCCGCCCGCATCGAGGCCTTGATCCAGCGCAACCTGGAAATCCACGACCAAGACTGTTTCAACCTCAACCCCGCCGCCAACGTCATGAACCCCGCCGCCGAGGCCGCCCTCGGCCGCGGCCTCGGCAGCCGCCCCTCGCTCGGCTACCCCGGCGACAAATACGAAATGGGCCTCGAAGCCATCGAGGAGATCGAGGTCATCGCCGCCGAACTGGCCGCCGAGATCTTCGCCGCCACGTACGCCGAAATCCGCGTCGCCTCCGGGGCGATGGCCAATCTCTACGGCTTCATGGCCCTGACCCGGCCGGGGGACAGCATCATCGCCCCGCCCGCCAGCATGGGCGGCCACGTCACCCATCACGAAGCCGGCTGCGCCGGACTCTACGGCCTCATTACCCACCCCGCGCCGGTCGACGCCGACGGCTACACCGTCGACATCGACGCCCTGCGCGCCCTCGCCCGCGGCGTCCAACCCCGCCTCATCACCATCGGCGGCAGCCTCAACCTCTTCCCCCACCCCGTCCGCGAAATCCGCATGATTGCCGACGAGGTGGGCGCCCACCTGCTGTTCGACGCCGCCCACCAATGCGGCATCATCGCCGGTGGCGTCTGGGAAAATCCGCTCGACCAGGGCGCCCACCTGATGACCATGAGCACCTACAAAAGCCTCGGCGGCCCCGCCGGCGGCCTCATCGTCACCCGCGACGCCGCCATCGCCGAACGCCTGGACCGCATCGCCTACCCCGGCATGACCGCCAATTTCGACGCCGCCAAATCAGCCGCCCTCGCGATCACCCTGCTGGACTGGCGCCAGTACGGAAAACCCTACGCCCAGGCCATGGTCGACCTCGCCCAGGCCCTCGCCCGAGAACTCCACTCCCGCGGCATCAAGATCTTCGCCGCCGAGCGCGGCATGACCACCTCGCACCAGTTCGCCATCGAAGCCGCCCCCTTCGGCGGAGGCCAAACCGCCTCCAAAACCCTCCGAAAAGCCGGCTTCTTGGCCTGCGGCATCGGCCTGCCGATCGCGCCCGTCCCCGGCGACCTCAACGGCCTGCGCATCGGCACCCCCGAACTCGTCCGCCGCGGCGTCACCCCCGCCGACGCCCCCACCCTGGCAACCCTGATCGCCGAAGCCCTCCGGTCCAACGCGCCGGAAACCATCGCCCCCCGCACCGCGGCACTGCGCCAACAATTCACCGGCATGCACTACGTAAGGGCGTAGGAAAGACTCTTCTTTTTGTGAACAAAAAGAAGCAAAAAAACCTTGTCCTGAGCGAAGCGAAGGATCCACGCTTCCTCCTTCTTCATCTACTTTTTTCTTCTCTCCCCCCGCGGTCGGGGGGGAGCCGGAGGGGGGCTTTTTCTTGCTGCCTTAACCCCTCCCGGCATCCCGGATGAAATGAAGGACCCGCACGCCGCCGCACGTCCCAGGCATCAAAAAATTCCCCGAGGCAAAAATGTTCCTTGATTCTCCGATATCTGTTAGTTAACATCCCACCCGATGTCATTGCAACCAACTCCTACGCTGGCCGCCGAGATCGCCAGCCTGTGCTGCACAGCCCCCCCGGGGGCTGGCCGGAGAATCACGTCCAAATCCCTGGAAGCCCTGATCGCCGCCATCTTCGCCCGCATCTTCGCACGCCTCGAAGCCCTCCTCCGCCTCTGGCAATCCGGCACTCTCCCCGCCATGCCCCAAAGCGCCCCCCATCCGCGCGCCAAACAGTCCCCGGCAAACCGCCGCTCCGCGCCCTCGGCATCCCCCCGCGTCCGCACCGCATCGCCCGGTTTTCTTGGCACCGCCGCAACCAGAACGCGCGCGCCCCGATCACACCCGGCCGCCATCCAGCATCCCGAAATCCGTACAACAGTATCCCGGCCGCGCCCGGCATCCCGCGACCCCCCAGCCCAAAAAATTCCGTTTTTCAAGCCCTACAGCGAAGCCGCCCAGCCATGCCGATATTGTTCCGATATCGAAACTATAGGCTTACCGCTTCACCAGCCACTTCTTGGCAATCCGGCACCCCACCGTAAACGCCGGGTTGAACACATTGCCCACGTCATAGCGCACCACCTGCCCCATCACATGGCTCGCCGCCCTGGGATCCAGCCCATAATCCTCGCCAAGCCAGCGCATCATCTCCGTCGTCGCATGCTGCAACGCCTGGTCCAGCGGCCGCGCATTGCCGACGGTAAAAATATCCTCCGCCGTCTCCCCGCGCGGCCAGCCAATCTTCCGCTTCAGAACCCGAAACGTGACCTCCATTTCGAACGACGTCTCGATCCCGGTCCCGACAATCTCCCCATCCCCCTGGCACGCATGACCATCGCCGAGATAAAACAGCGCCCCCGGCACGGCCACGGGAAACCAAGCCGTCGTCCCCGGCCGAAACAGCCGGTAATCCATGTTCCCGCCATTCTGCGCGCTCGTCGCCGTCGAGAACGCCTGCCCCAACGCCGGCGCCACCCCGAAACACCCGATCATCGGCTCCAGCGCCGGCACAAACCCCGCCAATGCCGCCGGCGGATCGGCCAACTGAACTGTCCCGGCATTGCGATCGATCCGCCAAACCGACCGCTCATTGACCCCCCGCTCCATGATCGCGGCGGGATCGAGCACCGTGAAAGCCAACGGCGAATACGTCCACCCCGTCCCCCGGCTCGGCGTCAGCCGGTCGATCCTGACCGCCAGCGTATCCCCAGGCTCCGCCCCCTCGATGAAAAACGGCCCGGTCATCGGATTAGGCCCGGGCGAGACCCGGACCTCGTTGGCGTCCAACCCGGACGCATCGATCGTATCGGCAATGACCGTATCGCCATCCGCCACAACCAGACACGGCTCGGCGGTGCCAATGACGTTGTAGTACCGGCTGGGACTGAAACGATGCGTCGCCATCACACGCCTCCGAACACATAGGGTTCCATCGACGCCTGCCCCTCGACGCGGCGCGCATGCCACGCCCGCGGCCCGCCATAATACGCCAGGCTCCCCGGCTCGGCATTGCCGTCGCCATTGTAGTACGACAAGCAATCCCGCAACGGCGCCGTCAGGATATCCGCCTCCCGGCAATGTATCGCATACGCCTCCTCGGCCGCCTTCTTGATATCGACCACCGCTGTCCCCCGCTCCCGCATGGCCGTGAGCATCCAGACGACGTAGTCGGTATGCCCCTCGATCCCGCGCGTGAAGTTGAACTGCCCGCCGCCCCCCTGCGGCCCCGACATGATGAACAGGTTGGGAAACCCCTGGCTATGCAACCCCAGGAAGGTCCGCACCCCCTCGTCCCGCCACTTGTCGCGCAACGTCCGCCCATCCCGACCGGTCACCATGTTGAACGTCCCGGTCGCCATCCACTGGAACCCCGTCGCATAGATCATCACATCGACCGGATACTCGACCCCGTCATGCACCACCCCCCGGGCGTTGATCTCCGCCACTCCCCCGGGTGCGGTATCAACGAGATGCACATGCCCCAAGTTGAAGCTCGGCAAATACTCGTCATGAAACGTCGGTCGCTTACAGCCATAGGGATAGTAAGGCTTCAGCGCCTCGGCCGTCTTCGGGTCCTTCACAATGGCATCCACCCGCGCCCGGATCTGTTCCATCAGCCGGAAATTGCTGCGCAGCTGCGCCTGGATCATCTCCTCCGGCGCCAGCGGCTTTTCATACTGGCGCTGCGGCCGCAACTCGGCCACGCGTCCGGACAGGAAGTCGTCATTGCCCTGCAACGCCGTCCGGCCCGACGAGATGGTGGCCAGCCGCTCGCGCCGTGCCTTGGCCCAACCGGGCTCGTGCGACCACGCCTCGATCTCCTCCGGCGTGGTGGCCCGTTGGTCACGCACGTCGATGGTCGACGGCGTGCGCTGAAACACGAACAGTTCCTTCACGATCTTGGCGATTTCCGGCACCACCTGCACCGCCGTCGCCCCGGTGCCGATGATGCCAACCCGCTTGCCGGCCAGGTCCACCGTGTAGTCCCAGCGCGAGGTGTGAAATGCCTCGCCCGCGAATGTCTCCATGCCCTTGATCCGGGCAAGCTTCGGCGTGGTCAGGATGCCGTTCGCCAACACCACGAACCGCGCCCGCATCCGGTCGCCACGATCGGTCGTGACCGTCCAACGCCCGCTGGCCTCGTCCCAGGTGGTCTGCTCGACCGTGGTATGGAACAGGCAACGGTCGTACAGCCCGGTCTTCTCCGCCATCAGCTGGCAGTATTCGAGAATTTCGAAGCCCGAGGCGAACTTCATCTTCGGGAAATATCCCATCTCCTCCAGCAACGGCAGGTAGGAGTAGGATTCCACATCACAGGCAATGCCGGGATAGCGGTTCCAGTACCACGTCCCCCCGACATCGCCGCCCTTTTCACAGATGCGGACATCGCTGAACCCGGCGGCGCGCAGCTTGTACCACAGCAACAGCGCGGCAAACCCGGCGCCGATCACCAGTACCTCGCATTCATCATCCAGTGCTGGCCGCTCGATCGGGGGCGCGGAGTAGACGTCGGCGAGATACTTGGCGAATTCGCCTTCCATCGGCATGTAGTCGGCTGCCCCGCGCCGGGCGTCGGAAAACGCCTGGTACTTCGCCCGTTCCTCGGCGGTATAGCTCGCCCCCAGCGGCGCATCCGGCAGGGTCTTCAGCGCGACATCGGTGACCGGGGAATAGCCCTTGCCGGTGATCTTCTCGGTGGCCTTGGCGGCCCGGGTGTTGAACAGCTTCTGGCCAGTGGCCTCGTCGATACGAATGGCAGGCATCATGTGTGTCGGTCTTTCAGAGATCGGCCATGGTGGCGAGCATGGCATCGCGGGCGGCGAAATCGCCCGGGGCGTGCAGCGGACGAATGCAGACATGGGTGGCGCCGGCGTCAAAATGGGCGCGGATCTTCCGCTTGACGTCCTCCACCGTACCCCAGCTGATCAGGGCGTCAACGAGGCGATCGGAACCGCCATTTTCCAGCTCGGCGGGCGTGAAGCCCAGGCGCTGGAAATGGCTGATGTAGTTCGGCAACGCCAGGTGCAACGCCAGCTCGGCCCGGCCGATCGCACGGGCGTGATCGGCGTCGGTGGTGAAGAGGAATTTCTGCGCCACCGCCAGATGCTTGCCGGCAGGCATCGACGCGGCGGACAGCCGCGTGTGCTCCGGTGTGGTGTTGACCGGCAGCGCCCCCTGGCTGCGGGCGAAGGCGAGCTTCATCATCACCGGCCCGAGGGCGGCCAGCATCACCGGCCAATCCTCTGCACCCGGCTCTTCCTCATACAGCTGGTCCAGATAGGCCTTCATCGCCGGCACCGGGCGGTCATAGCCGTGGCCCCGCGCCTGGACCATGCTGGCGTGGCTGACGCCAAGGCCGAGGATGAAGCGGTCGCCGTACATCGCGTTGAGGCCGAGCATCCCCCGCCGGGCGGTGAAGGCGTCGCGGGCATAGGTGCTGGCAATCGAACTGCCGATGCTCAGCGTGGTCGAGTTGGCGAGCATGAACGCCGCACTGGACAGCGCCTCGTAGCCGACCGCCTCGGGATACCAGAGCGCGCAATAGCCGAGATCCTCGGCCGTGTGCAGCAGCCGGGCAAGCTCGGGCGGCGACAGCCGGTCATTTGGATTCCAGACACCCAGTCGGCCCAGCTTCATGGTTCATTCCCTCGCGTTGCACGTCAGCCTAGAGCCTCCCGGCCATAGCGCAACCGGCGATCAGGCTGGCCGAAACGCCGCCGCCTTGTCGAAGCCGGCCGAGAGCAGCGTATAGCGGTCATCGATCATGCTGCGCATCTCGGGATGGGTGAAGATATACAGATCGCGGTCGCGGATGCCCTGCAGCACCCGTGCGGCCACCTCGGGCGGCGGGATGCCGTTATCGATCCTGACGGTCCGACCTTGGGCATGAGCGCGGGCCTCGCGGCTGTTTGGCGGCGGCGGCGGCACGCTGGCCGGTGCGTTGCGGCGGCTTTCGTAGAACGCGGTGTTGACCGAGCCCGGGCACAGCACGCTGACCCCAATGGCGGTTTCCGCCAACTCGCTGGCCAGGGCCTCGGACAGGCTCACCACCGCCGCCTTGCTGGCGCAGTACGGCCCCATGCCGCGAAATCCGTTCATGCCCGCCATGCTGCCGGTGTTGACGATGTGGCTGGCCTCGCCATGCGCTTTCATATGCGGCACGAATTCGCTCAGGCCGTGGATCACCCCCATCAGGTTCACCCCCATCAACCACTCCCATGCCGGCGGCGGCACGGTATCGATCCGCCCACCGGTGCCGACGCCGGCGTTGTTGCACAGCACATGGATCGGGCCGAACGCGGCGATGGCGGCATCGCGCGCGGCGACGACCGAGGCGCGGTCGGCGACGTCACAGGCCACGCCGCGAATCCTGTCGCCAAAGCGGGCCAGCCCGGCCACGGCACGGTCGCGGGCGCTGGCCTCGATATCGGCCAGGGCGACGTTCATGCCCTGGTCGAGGAAGGCTTCGACCATCGCCAGGCCGATGCCGCTGGCGCCGCCGGTGACGAAGGCGGTTTTGCCGCTGAAGTCGTGCATGTCGGTCGTTCTCCACGAAGGGGTGGTCAGCGCGGTGCCGCCGCATTGAGACTGTCGGCGATCGCCTTGGCCAGGGCGTCCTGGCCGAACGGCTTGGCCAGGCGCAGGCGGCCGATCATGTCAGCCGCCGGCAACTCAGCATAGCCGGTCGCCACCACGATCGGCAGCAGTGGCTGTCGTTGCTCCAAGACCGCGGCCAGTTGCAACCCGGTCATCCCCGGCATGGCGTAATCGGTGATCATCAGCTCGACCGCAAGATTTTCGTCCAGGCGTTCGAGCGCCTCCGGGCCCGAGCCGGCGGTGACCGCGATGTGGCCGAGATCCTCCAGCATCGATGCCGTGCTCGCCAGCACCAGGGGATCGTCATCCACCACTAGGATGGTGCAGGGCCTGGCCGGCATCGGTGTGGCCGGCCGCGACCGGTCCGGGGCGGCGCTGGACAGCGGGCCGGATCGCGGCTCGGCGCGGGGGAGCCATAATTCGGCGACCGTGCCGACGCCCGGACGGCTGTCCAGGACCAGCCGGCCGCCGGACTGCGCGGCGAAACCATGCACCATCGCCAGGCCGAGCCCGGAGCCCTTGCCGATACCCTTGGTAGTGAAGAACGGTTCCATCGCCCGCGTCAGCGTGGCCTGGTCCATGCCCTCGCCGCTGTCGGCGACGCTGAGTACGACATAGGCGGAGGGGCCCAATCCCTCGATGATGGCGCGGCGCATCGGCTCCTCGCGCGCCGAAATCGTCACATCGCCGCCCGCGGGCATCGCGTCGCGTGCATTCACCACCAGGTTCAATAGCGCCAGCTCCAGCTGGTTGGCGTCAGCCAGGACCGGGGCGAGGGTGGCGGGGAACTGCATGCCGACCCGCACGCCGACGCCGAGCGAGCTGCGCAGCAGCGCCGACATGCCGGGGATGAGCGCCGAGAGATGCACGCTCTCCGGGCGCAGCGGCTGGCGGCGGCCGAAGGCGAGCAGGCGCTGGGTCAGGGCGGCCCCGCGCTCGGCGCCCTGAACGGCATTGTCGAGCAGGCTGGCGGCCCGGGCGTTGCCGTCCGGCAGTTGCTTGCGCAACAAGGCGAGACTGCCCAGGACGACGGTCAGCAGGTTGTTAAAGTCATGCGCGATGCCGCCGGTAAGTTGCCCGACTGCCTCCATCTTCTGGGCGTGGCGGAGAATGGTCTCGGTGTTGCGGTGCTCCGACATCTCCAACCGCAGTTTGGCCTGCGCGGCGTCCAGCTCGCGGGTGCGGTGCGCGAGGTCGAGGCGCAGGCGGATGGTTTCGCCGAAATAGCGGCTGGAGCGCCGGGCGGTGACGACGAGCGCGGTCAGGAAGACCGCGATCATCGCGGCGGCGGCGGCGCGGCGCTCGGAACCGTCCACCGCGAAGCGGATCGCCAGCGGCACGCCGGCCGGCAGGATGAAGGCCAGGGTGCTGGGCAGATGGGCATAGTGCAGGGCTGCCGCGCCGGCGCACATGCCGCCGATCAGGAACAGCCAGAACAGCTGGTACATCTCGGACTCGGGGAACAGCACGACCGAGCCGCCGCCCCACAACGCCCCGGCGGCAAAGGCGCCGAAGACACTGGCCATGGCCCAGCGGCCATGCTGCGACCCGGTTGGCGCGGCGCGATGGTAGGCCCACCAGAGCGCCACCCGCAGCGCCGCGACCAGGACGGAAACGGCGAACCACAGCAGGGGCTTGCCATTCGGCGCCGCGACGGCCAGCACGGCCAGCATGACGGCGGCGTTCAGCACCGTCACCAGTGCCGCCACGGGAATCTGTTCGAACCCGGCCCGGATGCGCTCGACCTCGACCAGGGTGTCCCGCGGTATCACATCGTTGTTGCCCGACTGGCGCATTGCCTCCACGCAGGATCGACCCGAAGCGAGGCTACATCAGAACGCGAAGCAAGGCCGCATCACAGGCCCGCGCGCGGGGAGACGATGACAGCACGGCGCTGTCCGGCGGTGCCAGCCCGTTGTTTCGATCGCTGGCTTCAGGCGGCGAGCGGCTCCCTGGCGTCGCCCAGCAGGAACTCGACCTCGTCGACTTCCAGGCCGGCGATGTCGCCCTCGTTGCTGAGCGCGATGTTGGCCAAGTCGGTCTTGCGCTGTTGCAGGGCGACGATGCGGTCCTCGACGGTGTCGGCGGCGATGAGTTTATAGACGAAGACCGACTTGGTTTGGCCGATGCGGTGGGCGCGATCGGAGGCCTGGTCTTCCGCGGCCGGGTTCCACCAGGGGTCGTAGTGGATCACCGTGTCCGCCGAGGTCAGGTTCAGGCCGCGGCCGCCGGCCTTCAGGCTGATCAGGAACAGCGGCACCTCGCCGGCCTCGAAGCTGCGGACGGGCTCGGCGCGGTCGCGGGTGTCGCCGCGCAGTTCGACGTAGCGCAGGCCGGCTTCGTCCAGGCGCGGCTTGATGAGGTCGAGCATCGAGGTGAACTGCGAGAACAGCAGGATGCGCCGGCCCTCGGGGATCATTTCGGCGATCATGTCCATCAGCTCGTCGAGCTTGGAGGAGGTATCGACCAGGCGGGCGGAGGCGAGCTTGACCAGGCGCGGGTCGCAGCAGACCTGGCGCAGTTTTAAAAGCGCATCGAGCACGACGATGCGGCCCTGGGCGGTGGTCAGGCCGGTGATGCGTTCGCGCACCTGGTCGTAGAGGGTGCCGCGGATGGTTTCGTACAGTTCGCGCTGTTCGGGGGCGAGGTTGATGCGGCGCAGGATGGTGTGGCGCGGTGGCAGGTCGGTGGCGACTTCGGATTTGGTCCGGCGCAGCAGGAAGGGCCGGATGCGGCGGATCAGCTGGACCCGGCGGACCGCGTCGTTGTTCTTCTCGATGGGCGTGCGGAAGCGCTTGGTGAAGTGTTTGCGGTCGCCGAGCAGGCCGGGCATCAGGAAGGCGAATTCGGACCACAGCTCCTGCAGGTTGTTCTCGATCGGGGTGCCGGAGAGGCAGAGCCGGTGGCGGGTGTCGAGCTGGCAGACGGCTTTGGTGGCCTTGGCGTCGGGGCTTTTGATCACCTGGGCCTCGTCGAGAACCACCAGATGCCAGGCGAGTTTTTTCATCGCCTCGATGTCGCGCGCCAGCACGGTGTAGGTGGTGATGACCACGTGGACGCCGTCCAGTTCGGCGCGGCGGGCGTGGCGGTCCAGGCCGTGCAGCACGGCGACTTGCAGGGCGGGGGCGAACTTGGTCAGCTCGGCGGTCCAGTTGCTGACCAGGCTGGTCGGCACGACGATCAGGACGGGGCGGTCGAGCCGGCCCTCGTCGTGTTCGATGACGATATGGGCGATGGTCTGGGCGGTTTTGCCGAGGCCCATGTCGTCGGCGAGGAAGCCGCCCATGGCGTTGACGCGCAGGTGTTGCAGCCAGTCGACGCCGTGCTGCTGGTAGGGGCGCAGGACGGCGGTGAAGCCGGCGGGGACGGTGACCGGGGGGATGTCCGGCTGCTCGCGCAGGCGGGCGCAATAGGCGGCGATTGCCTCCGCGCTATCCCAGCTGGTGGTCAGCAGGTCTTCGAGGTCGAGCACGGCGTCGGCCTCGGCCTCGGGCAGGATCAGGCCGCCATCGGCGGTGCGCTGGGCGGCTTCCAGCAGGTCGGACATGACCGCGAGCAGGCGGCGCATGCGCTCAGCCGGGAGTTTGAGGATGCGGCCGTCATCGAGGCTGGTGATGACCTCGCCGTCGACGATCTGGGCCGCGTCGATGCCGCCGCGGTCGAGCAGGCGGGAGAGGATCGGCAGGAGGGGCACGCGCATGCCGTCGATCTCGATGCCGAAATCGAGCGCGAAGCTGCCGAGTTCGGCGTCGGCGATGCGCATGTCGACCTCGCCGACCGACTGCACGATGCGTGGGCCGAAGCTGCGATCGATCAGGCTGCGCCAGCCGAGCGCCTGGAGCACCGGGACGCGATCGGTGGTGAAGGCCTGCCAACGCTCGGCGGCGTCGCGGCCGCGGAACACCAGGACGGTGCGGCCCTTGGCGGTGGCGCCCTCGGCGATGCGCATCTGGCTGAAGCCGTCCTGGTGCAGGGTGGCCATGGCGGCGGCTTCGGCGGCACGGTCGCGGCGGAGGAAGCTCTGGGCGCCGGGCAGGTCGCCGGGGCGCTGGACGCGGACGAACTGGCGCTCGTCATCGGCGGGGGTCAGCACGCCTTCGTAGTCGAAGTCGACCGCGAGCGCGTCGGTGAGCTGCAGGTTGCCGAACTCGTCGGGGCAGTTGAACTGGCGCAATTGCAGGACCGGGGTGGCGGCGCAATCGTGGATGATCGGTTCGGCGACGCGGGCCAGGACAGGTTCGGCGCGGCGGCGGGGTGGTGGGGCGACAGGACGTGGCGTTAGGCGCGGGGCTGGTGCCTGGCGCAGGCGGACGCGGCCCACAGCGCCGGTGGCGCCATCGACGTACCAAGGGCCGGCGGCGCCGAGGATCACGGCGGATTTTGGCGGCAGGTTGGGGGCGACATTGGCCTGGAACGCCCGTTCCTCGCCGAGGCGCAGCGGCTTTCCGGTGGCTTGCCAGCGGGCCTTGCCCATGCGCGCCAGCAATTCGAGCACCGAGGCGACGGCGCCCGGCGCCACAGCGGTGCGTTCGGCGTCGCCGCCCAACATGCGGGCCATGATCCGGACGGTCTCTGGGCTGCTGCGGTCGGCCAGGATGCGGCCGGGGGTGGTTGGTTCACGCCGGCCGGTGCGTTCGCCGACCAGGAGGGTGGCGACGTAGCAGGCGTCGGGCGGGCGGCCGGGCGACAGCTCGAACAGCAGTTGTTGGCGCTCCTCGGCCGCCGGGGCGGTGAGCGAGGCCATGAAATTGTGCTGCACTGGCTTGCGCAGGCTGGGATGGCGATCCAGGGCGGCGAGCGCGCCGGCGGCCAGGTGGGCGCAGGATGGCTGGCCGCAGCTACAGCGGTTGGTGAAGACCACGCGCGGGCCGAGGGACGAGGTGCTGATGCTGGCGGAGTGTTTGAGGTCGAGATGGTCCACCACCACGTCGATCGCGGTGTCGCGCAGGGTAACCTGCACCGTGCCGAGTAGCACCAGCGAGCGCCCCCGGGTGAGGGTGCGCGCGTCAAAAATGCGGCCGAGGTCGTCGGTCGAGAAAGGCGTGAGCATCAGAGCGGGGAGGTCCTCGGCGTGGGGCGGGGTTATATCATGAATGGTCCAAGGAAACAGTAAGGCTGGGCTCCGCCCAGACCCGCCAGGGGGCCAAGCCCCCTGGACCCTTATCCATTAAGGTCCAGGGGCTTGGCCCCTGGCGGGTCTGGGCAGAGCCCAGCCTTGCTTAAAGCAGCAACTCCGCCAGCTTGCGCCGCTGGTGCGCGGCATCGCCAAAGCTGTACTGCAGCCATAGCGCGCGGCGCAGGAAGAGTTGGGCGTCGCATTCGTAGGTGAAGCCGAAGCCGCCGTGGAACTGGACGGCGCGGTCGCCGGCGTGCGCGAAGACGTCGCCGGCTTCGGCCTTGGCCATGCGCAGGGCGATCTCGGGGTTGGCGCCCGCGCGGCACAAGGTGGCGGCGTGGTAGAGGTGGGAGCGGGTGCGTTCCAGGCCGACCAGGGTGTCGGCGCAGCTGTGCTTGAGCGCCTGGTAGCTGCCGATCTTGCGGCCGAAGGTGGTGCGGGTGTTGAGGTATTCGACGGTGATGTCGAGCACCCCGGCGATGCCGCCGGCCGCCTCGGCAGTGGCCAGTAAGAGGGCGGCGTTGCGGATCGCGGTCAGGGCAGTTTGGGCGGCGGGGCCGGTGATCAGGGCGGCGGCCGGGATTTCGATGCCGGTCAGGTCGAGGGCGGCGGTGCGGCGGGTTTCGTCGATGACGATTTCCGGGCGCAGCCGGCTGGCCGGCAGGTTTTCGAGCAGGGCCAGGGCGGGGGCGCCGTCGGCGCGGACCGAGACCAGGATGATGCTTGCCACGGCAGCGTCGGTGACCAAGGTTTTGCCGCCGTCGAGGATGACGCTGGCGCCGCGGCGGATGGCGGTGGCTGCGGGGTGTGTGAGGTCCCAGTCGCCTTCGGCTTCGAACAGGGCGACGGTGGCGATGGCGCCTTGGGCGATGCGCGGCAGGAGGGCGGTGTCGCCGACGGCGAGCAGGGCCTGGATGGCGAGTTGGGTGCTGACGAAGGGGGTGGCGAGCAGGTGGCGGCCCATTGGTTCCGCGATGGTGGCGATTTCGGCGAGCGAGAGGCCGCTGCCGCCATGGGCTTCGGGGATGGCGATGCCGGTCCAGCCCAGGGCGACCATCTCATCCCAGACGGCGGGGTCGAAACCGGTTTCGTCCAGCAGTAGGTTGCGCACGGTGCGGATCGGCGACTTGTCGCGGCAGAAGGCGACGGCCGTTTCCAGCAGCATCGCCTGCTCGTCGGTGAAGGTGATGTCGGTGTTCATGGCTGCCATGGGCTTCAATCCTTCGGCAGGCCGAGCACGCGCTCGCCGACGATATTGGCCTGTATTTGACTGGTGCCACCGCCGATGGTGCTGGAGAAGGAATTGAAATAGGCGCGCTGCCACTTGCCGCCATCGAAGGCGTTGGCGTCGCCGACCCAGCGGGCGGCATTGGCACCCTGGAGCGACAGGGCGAATTGCAGCATGCGGCGGCGGTGTTCGCTGGCGCGGAGCTTTTGCGAGAGCGGGATGGCCAGCGGGCGCTCGCTGCACAGGGCGGGGATTTTGCCGCGCGCGGCGCACAGGCGATCGCCCTGGTCCTCGATCATGAAGCGGACCAGCTGGTCGCGGATCAGCGGGTCTTCCAATGCCGGGCGGCCGTCGCGGCGCGCGGTGCGCGCGAGTTCGACCGCGTCGCCGACGCCGAGGGCCACACGTGACACGCCACCGGCCTGGCCACCGGCGGCGCCGCGCTCGAAGGTCAAGGTCATCATGGCGATCTTCCAGCCCTCGCCCTCGCGGCCCATCAGGCAATCGGCGGGGATGCGGGCGTCGCGGAAGAAGGTCTGGGTGAAGCCGTATTCGCCGGTCAGCTTGCGGATCGGCTGGGTCTCGATCCCCGGGGTCTGCATCGGCACCAGGAAGTAGGAGAGGCCGCCGTAGCGCGGCTCCTGGGGATTCGTACGGGCGAGCAGGATCATGTATTTCGCGTAGCTGCCCAGGCTGGTCCAGATTTTCGAGCCGTTCAGGATGTAGTGGTCGCCATCGCGGATGGCGCGGGTCTGGGTGTTGGCGAGGTCGCTGCCCTGGTCGGGTTCGGAGAAGCCTTGGCACCAGATGTCGTCGGCGTTGAGGATGCCGGGGATGTAGCGCTGTTTCTCGGCCTCGGTGCCGATCGCCAGGATCAGCGGGCCGGCCCAGTTCAGGCCGATGGTGTTGGGCAGGAACGGCACTTTCTGGAGTGCCATCTCGGCGTTGACGATGTCCTGCATCGCCTGCGGCTTGCCGCCGCCGCCGTATGCGGCCGGCCAGGCCATGCCGAGATAGCCGGCTTCGTAGACCTTTCGCTGCCATGCGCGCAGGTAGTCGAATTGCTGGTCGGTGCCGACCTCCATGAAGGATTCCGGCAGCAGAAAATCGGGCTCCGGCGGGCGATTAGAGCGGAGCCAGGCGGCGACTTCGGCGCGGAAGGCTTCGTGTTCGCTCATGGCTGGTCCTCCATATGGACCCAGGCGGGGCGGCGTTTTTCGCGGAACGCCGCCATGCCTTCCTGGCCCTCGGGCGAGACGAACATGCTGGTGCTGAGCCGGGCCATCTCGGCGAAGGCGGTTTCGGCGGGCAGGGTGGCCACCTGGCGGACCAGCTTCTTGGCGGCGACCACGGCGAGCGGGCCGCCGAGTGCGATGGTGGCGATTTCGGCTTCGACGGTGGCGCGCAATTCCGCTCGCGGTACCGCGCGGTGGGCGAGGCCGAGTCCGACGGCTTGGGCGCCGGTGAAGCGCTCGCCGGTGAGGAATAGCCGCATGGCGTGGTGCGGGCCGAGCTTGGGCAGGCAGGTGACGGCAATAATGGCGGGGATGACGCCGATGCGCACCTCGGAGAAGGCGCATGGTGCGTCTTGGGCCATGATGACGATGTCGGCGGCGCCGACGATGCCCAGCCCGCCGGCATAGGCGGCGCCATTGACCGCGGCGATCACCGGTTTGTCGCTGTCGATGATGTGTTGCAGCACTTCGGGGAAGGTGACGGCGCGCATGTCGCCAAGCGGGGATGAGCCGGGTGGGCTCTTGAGGTCGGCGCCGGCGCAGAAGGCGGGATCGGCGCCGGTGATGACGATGCAGCGCACGGCGGGGTCGGCGTTCGCCGCGGTCAGATGGGCGTCAAGCTCGGCCACCAGCGCGGCGGACAGGGCGTTGCGGTTTTCCGGCCGGTTCAGGGTGATCCAGGCGGCGCCCTGGGCGACCTCGTACAGGGTGGCTTCGGGCATGGCGTGGCGTTCCCCCGGCGTTCGATATCGTTGCCGCGTTGTCCCACAACGCCGCCGGTATGGCCATCCGCCGCGCGATCAGGTGTCGGCATCGCGCATCACCATATAGATCGCCGGGATCACCAGCACCGTCAGCAGGGTCGAGGAGGCCAAGCCGAACAGCAGCGAGATGGCAAGGCCCTGGAAGATCGGATCGGACAGGATGGTCGCCGCCCCGATCATCGCCGCCAGCGCGGTCAACAGGATCGGCTTGAAGCGGATCGCGCCGGCATCGAGCAGGGTGGCGCGCAAGGTGGATCCGGCGACGGCGCCGTGACGGATGAAGTCGACCAGCAGGATCGAGTTGCGCACGATGATGCCGGCCAGGGCAATGAAACCGATCATCGAGGTGGCGGTGAAGGCGGCGCCGAGCATCCAATGGCCGAGGACGATGCCGATCAGGGTCAGCGGGATCGGTGTGAGGATCACCAGCGGCAGGCGGAAGCTGCGGAACTGGCCGACCACCAGGATGTAGATCGCCAGGATCGCCACGCCGAATGCCGCCCCCATATCGCGGAAAGTGACGAAGGTGATTTCCCACTCGCCGTCCCACAGCAGGGTCGGGCGGGTTTCGTCGGCTGGTTGGCCGCGCCAGCTCACCAGCGGCCGCGGCAGGCTGCCCCAGTCATGCGCGGCGATCACCCGGTTGATGTCGAGGATGGCGTAGATCGGTGCCTCGAATTCGCCGGCCAGTTCGGCGGTGACCAGGTCGGCGAAGTGGCCGTCGCGGCGGAACAGGGCCGGCGAGCCGTCCTCGATGGTGGCGCGCACCACCTGGCCCAGCTCCACCACGGTGCGGCTGCCGGGCTGGGTGTTGGCGGCGACCGGGGTGGCGGCGAGGCGCTCGTTCCAGGCCAGGTCGGATTTCGGCAGGCCGACGACAATGTCGATCGGGTTACGCTCCTCGCCACGATGCGAGGTGCCGACGCGTTGTTGGCTGAACAAGGTGCGGATGGTGTCGTAGACATCGGCTTGCTCGACGCCGAAATGCTCGACCTGTTCCTGATCGATCGACAGGCGCAGGCGCGGGCGCGGCTTGCCGTAGCTGTCGCCGACATCGACCACGTAAGGCACGGTGCGGAACAGCTTTTTCGTTTCTTCCGCCACGGCGCGGCGGGTGGCGATGTCCGGCCCGTAGATTTCGGCCAGCAGGGTGGCCAGCACGGGCGGGCCGGGCGGCACCTCCACCACTTGCAACGTGCTGCCGTCCGGCAGTGCGAGTGCTGCGAGCTTGCGGCGCAGGTCGAGCGCCACGGCGTGGCTGCTGCGGCGGCGCTCCCCCTTGGGGGACAGGTTGATTTGCAGATCACCCAGCTCCGGGGCGCGGCGCAGGTAGGAATGGCGCACCAGGCCGTTGAAGTTGAACGGGGCGGCGGTGCCGGCATGGGCCTGGATCGAGACGGTTTCCGGCAGGGCGCCGGCGATGGCGGCGGCGGCGAACAGGTGGCGCTCGGTGTCCTCAAGGGTGGCGCCTTCGGGCAGGTTCAGCACCACCTGCAACTCGGATTTGTTGTCGAACGGCAGCAGCTTCACGGTGACGTCGCGAGTGTAGAAGGCGATGCAGACGGCCGCGGTGGCGATGCCCACCGTCAGCAGGAAGGCCCAGGCGCGCGCCCGGCTGGCCAGGATGGGGCTGGCCACGCGGCGATAGGCCCGGCCCATCCAGCCCTCGTCGTGATGGCCGCCGCCGGCGCCGGTCCCAGCGCCCCCGCCGTCGTGCGGCGCCAGTTTCAGCATCAGCCAGGGCGCGACCATCATCGCCACCACGAACGAGAACAGCATCGCCGCGGAGGCATTGGCCGGGATCGGCGCCATGTACGGGCCCATCAGGCCGGAGACGAACAGCATCGGCAACAGCGCGGCCACCACGGTCAACGTGGCCACGACCGTTGGGTTGCCCACTTCGGCCACCGCGTCCACTGCGCCCTGCATGCGGCTGCGATCGTCGTTCATGGCCCAAGGCCGCGCGATGTTCTCGACCACGACGATGGCATCGTCGACCAGGATGCCGATGGAGAAGATCAGCGCGAACAGGCTGACACGGTTGATCGTGTAGCCCATCAGCTGGGCCGCCAGCATGGTCAGCAGGATGGTGGTCGGGATCACCACCAGGGTCACCAGCGCCTCGCGCCAGCCGATGGTGATCGCGATCAGCAGCACGATCGAGATGGTGGCCAGGCCGAGGTGGAACAGCAACTCATCGGCCTTGTCGTTGGCCGTGGCGCCGTAGTCGCGGGTCACCGCGACGTCGATTCTGGGCGGGATCAGGCTGCCCTTCAGGGCGTCGACCCGAGCCAGGATCGCCTGGGACACCACGACGGCATTGGCGCCGGCGCGCTTGGCCAGCGCCAGGCTGGCGGCCGGCAGGCGCTGCAAGCCGGCGGGCCCGGGCAGCAGGTTCCACACCCGCGCCTCCTCGGCCGCCGCACCCACGCGCACTTCGGCGACATCGCGGACATAGACCGGCCGGCCGTCGCGGGTGGCGATCAGCAACAGGCCGATATCCGGAACACCGATCAGCGTCTGCCCGGCCACCACCACGCGGCTGGCCGCACCGTCACGCACGGTGCCCGCGACGAAGGAGCGGTTGGCTTGGCCGACCTTGGCGATCAGCTGTTGCAGCGTGACGCCATAGCGCGCCAGCCGCTCCGGGTCGGGCTCGACGCGGATCTGCTCGGCGCTGGTGCCGACGATATAGCTGGTGCCGATGTCTTCGACTTTGGTCAGCTCGACCTGGAGCTTGCCGGCGAGTTCGAACAGCCGCCGGTCGGTCCAGCCCTCGGCGATCGCGGGGGAGGGCGACAGGGTGAGCACCACGGTGGCGACGTCGTTGATACCGCGGCCGACAATCAGCGGTTCGGGGATTCCCGGCGGGATGCGCTGGATGTTGGCGCGGATGCGGTCATGCACGCGCAGCACGGCGTCATCCTCGCTGGTGCCGACCCGGAAGCGCGCGGTGACCATCACCCGGTCGTCCTGGGTCTGGCTGTAGACGTGCTCGACGGCGGGGATTGCCTTGACGATGGTTTCCAGCGGCTTGGTGACTAACTCCACTGCGTCGGCCGCACGCAGCCCGTCGGCGGCGATCAGGATGTCGACCATCGGTACGCTGATCTGCGGCTCCTCCTCGCGCGGGATCACCATCAGGGCGATCAGGCCGGCGATCAGCGCGCTGATCAGGAATAGCGGCGTCAGCGGCGAGCGGATGGTGGCGGCGGTCAGCCGGCCGGACAGGCCGAGATCGGGCTCCGGGCCGCTCATGGCTGCACCAGCACGTCGGCGGGCGACAGGCCCGACAGGATTTCGACCCCGTCGGGCAGTGCCGGCGAGGGGGTTGGCCGGCCGCGCTGGATCGGGGTCTCCACCACCTGGGCGCCGCGCCGCACCAGCGCGTAGTCCAGGCCGAAGCGGGTGCGGATCATCGTGGCCGGGATGACGATGCCGGGCCGCTGGCCGGCGCCGATCCACACCGTCACCCGCTGGCCGACGAAAAAGGCATCAAGCCCGTCCATGCTGGCGTCGGCGATCACGCGGCCTTCCTCGATGCGCGGGTAGACGCGGCTGATGGTGCCGAAGGCGGGTGCCGCGAGCCTCGGCCCTCGGTGTCGAGCCGGATGCGGTCGCCGGGACGGACGAAGCCGGCATGGCGCTCGGGCACCCGCAGCCGCAGCACGTAATTCTGCGCCGCGATGCTGGCCAGCGCATCGCCCGCCAACGCGACGGAGCCGTTCGTCATCGGCACCGCCAGGACCCGCCCGCCAACCGGCGCCAGCACCTGGCCCTCGGCGACAAGCTGGCCGATCACCGCCCGTTCGGCGGCGCGGGCCTTCAGCGTGGCTGACGCCACCTCGACGGCGGTACGCGCCTGGTCCATCGCCACGCGCGGGCCGGAGCCCTGGCGAAACAGCGTTTCGGCGCGCAACTGGTCAGCCTGAGCCTGGACCATACTGGAATGCAACCCGGCGATCTGGGCGTCGATCGAGGCGATCTGCAGCAGCAGCTTGTCGTCGGCGACCACCGCCAGCACCTGGCCCGGCGCGACCTGGTCGCCGGCTTTGACCGACAGCAATCCGACAGTGCCGCCAATGCGCGCGCGCGCCGGCACGACATCCTCGCTTTCGACGGTCGCGAACACCGCCTTCTCGTCGGCGAGCGCGCTCCGCGCGACGGTGAAATCGGCAGCGCCGGCGGGCACGATGCCGAGAACCAGAATGGCGGCCAGGGCGGGGCTGAGGAGAGGGCGCATTCGGCATTCCTTGGCTGGGCGCGCGGTTTCGTCAGCGCTGCTGTGAAGCGGGCGGACAGTAGATCGTGCACAAGGTCTCGAGCACTTGGCGGGCCGGCGCGCTGGCGAGCGAGTAGTAGATCGTTTGACCCCCGCGGCGCGCCTGAACCAGGCCCTCGCGCCGCAGCAGGGCCAGGTGTTGTGATACCGAGGAGTCACGAATACCCAGGAAGGCAACGATGTCGCCGACCGGACACTCGGCCTGCGCCAGCCGGCACAAGATCAGCAGCCGCGTCGAATGGCCCAGGGTCCGCAGCAACTCGCTTGCAGCGTTGGCCGCCTGGGTCATCAGGGCTGGATCAATATTCATACTTGCGTAAATACGCAAAAACGTATATTAAGTCAACCAGCGAATGACCCTGGCGATGGTGGCGGGCAGCCCGCCTGCCGGTAGCGAAGCAAGAAATTTCGTTCGCCCGCGCTGGCGGGTGAACCGATAGGAGGCGGACATGGCCGAAATCGTGGTGCTCGGGGCGGGGCTCGGTGGGACGTTGATGGCCTATGAGATGGTCGACCAGCTCCGCCCGGAAGACCGGCTGACCGTCATCGGCCAGGGCCCGACCTATCATTTCGTCCCGTCCAACCCGTGGGTCGCGGTCGGCTGGCGCGAGCAGCCCGACATCGAGATCGACCTCGAACCGGTGATGCGCAAGAAGAACGTGCGCTTCCTGACCCAGGGGGCGGCGCGCGTCGACCCGCCGGCGCGGGTGGTGCAGATGGCTGATGGAACTTCGGTTCCCTACGACTACCTCGTCATCGCCACCGGACCCGACCTGGCTTTCGACGAGATCGCCGGGCTTGGCCCTGAGGGCCACACCCAGTCGATCTGTCATGTCGATCACGCGGTGCGTGCCCACGCGGCGTTCGAGGCGTTCTGCGCCAATCCCGGGCCGATCGTGGTCGGCGCGGTGCAGGGCGCATCCTGTTTCGGGCCGGCCTATGAATTCGCCTTGATCCTCGACACCGAACTGCGCCGCCGCAAGCTGCGCGACCGGGTGCCGATGACCTTTGTCACCGCCGAGCCCTATGTTGGCCATCTCGGCCTGGACGGCGTTGGCGACACCAAGGGGCTGCTGGAAAGCGAGTTCCGCCAGCGTCACATCAACTGGATCACCAATGCGAAGGTAAAACGGGTGGACCCCGGCATGATGACGGTCGAGGAAGTTGGCGAGGATGGCGGCGTGCGCCGCGAACATGCGCTGCCGTTCGGCTTTTCCATGATGCTGCCGGCCTTTCGTGGCGTGGCCGCGGTGCGCGGGGTGGAGAAGCTCGGCAATCCGCGCGGCTTCATCCTGGTTGATCGCCACCAGCGCAATCCGGCTTACCCCGAGGTGTTCGGCATTGGTGTTTGCGTCGCCATCCCGCCGACCGGGCCGACCCCGGTGCCGGTCGGCGTGCCGAAGACCGGATTCATGATCGAATCGATGGTCACCGCCACGGCGCGCAATATCGGCGCCCTGTTGCGAGGCAAGCCGGCCACGGTCGAGGCGACATGGAACGCGGTGTGCCTGGCGGATTTTGGCGATGGCGGCGTGGTCTTTGTCGCCCAGCCGCAGATTCCGCCGCGCAACGTCAACTGGTCGGCCGAGGGCGCCTGGGTCCATCTCGCCAAGGTTGGCTTTGAGAAGTACTTCCTGCGCAAAATTCGCCGCGGTGAAAGCGAGCCGTTCTACGAGCGCTTCTTGATGCGCCAGCTCAACATCGAAAAGCTGAAGGAGCCGACGTGACGACGCCACGCCATCTCGTCTGCCCGCATTGCGGCGCCACCAACCGCGTCGCCACGGATCGGCCGCTGGCCCAGGCCAAGTGCGGCGGCTGCAAGGCGGTGCTGTTCGACGGCGAACCGCATGCCGTCGACGAGCGCGGCTTCGATCGCCACGCGCAGACCAACGACATCCCGGTGCTGGTCGACATCTGGGCGCCGTGGTGCGGTCCCTGCCGCAGCATGGCGCCGCAATTCGCGCGTGCGGCGGCACTGCTGGAGCCCGAGGTGCGGCTGTTGAAGCTCAATGCGGACGAGGCACCGCAGGTTTCCGCCCGACTTGGCGTGCGCGGCATTCCGGCGCTGTTCCTGATGCATCATGGCCAGGTCGTCGCCCAGACGAGCGGCGCCATGCCCGCCGAACAGATCGTCCGCTGGACGCGCCAGCATTTACCTTCCTGACCCAAAACGGAGAACTCCAATGTCCATCGATCGCGCCGTCTTTGCCTTTGCCGGCATTGTCATCCTTGCCAGCTTGGCGCTCGGCTGGTTCATCAGCCCATGGTTCCTGCTGGTCACCGCCTTCGCCGGCCTGAACATGTTCCAGGCCGCATTCACCGGGTTCTGCCCGGCGGCGATGGTGTTTCGCGCCCTTGGCTGCCCGGCCGGCGCCGCCTTTCGCTGATCCGATCGGTGCGCAGGCGAGATCGCTCGGTCAAGCCGCGTTCAAACGGCCTTGGTGTTCGCCTCGGCGTGCGCACCGCCGGAAAGCATGACGGGCGCCAGGACCACAGTCAGCGATCTGACCCGCGGCAGTGAGGCAGCGCCGGCGGTCCAGCGCAGCCCCGGTTCCGGCGCGTGCCAGCCCTGGTGCAACAGCGGATGATCGAGTGGCAGGGTGTGGCCATCGGCAATCAGCCGCGCGACCGGCACGCCCAGGCAGCGCTGATCCTCCAGTCCCGGCATCATGATGGCCGGCACGAAGGCCGGTGAAACCAGACGGGCGCTGTCGCTGGCGCCGGGCAGGGTGAAGTGCAGCGCCTCCTGGTCGGCTCGGCCGGGCCATGCTTGGCCGCTGGCATGCAGGGCGACGCTGCATGCGATCACCTGGGCATGACCGAGCGTTGCGGCGCGGGCGGCGAGGCGGGCCCGTAGCCGGTCCACCACGGGGCCGGTGGTGTGCAGCGGCGCACAGGCGCGGCGCTGCCAGACCGCCAGGGCAGCGTGGTGCCGCGCCACCTGATACGAGGGGGCATCGCCGTCGGCCGTGAAGTCGCCGCGATTGCCGGTGTCGAGATAGGATTCGGTGGCCAAGCCCTGGGCCACCAGCACATTGTGGCGTGCCAGCTCGACATGGAAATAGGTCACGCTTTCGCACGGCATGCGCGCCACCGTGCTTCCGTTCTCCAGGTAGCGGACCGGTATCAGCACGCCGTGCGCATGCACGGCATGGTCGGGCGACAGGAACAGGTCGCTGTGCGGCTGGCCCGGCCCGAAGGCATCGGCGCGCACCCGCAGCGGCCAGGCATCGGCGGGGTGCTCCATGGCATGGCACGCCACGCGGCGCTGGCCGATCCAGGCGATGCACGCCAGGCCGCCGCCCAGCAGCACCACCACCTCCTCGCCCGGCACAAGGTCCTCCACCGCCACTTCGCCGCGGCGGGCGAGGATGCGGGTGCCGGCGGCAAAGCACGGCACGCTGAAATTCGCCAGCATCGCCGCGACATCCAGCCGTCCGCCGGTGACCGTCTTGCCGGCCAGCGAGGAGGTTGCAACCGCCGAACCCAGCACGGCGGCGCGGATCTGGGCCGCCGTGGCAGTTGGGTTTTCGGCGGCGTACAGTGCAATGGCGCCGGTGACGTGCGGGGCGGCCATCGAGGTGCCGCTTTTGTCGCCATAGGCATCGCCGGGGAGGGTAGAGTGGATCGTCCCGCCGGGAGCGCCGAGATCGACCTTGGTCGCGCCATAGTTCGAGAACGACGATAGCGCACCGTTGCTGTCCAGCGACGCGACCGCGATTACCGCGTCGTAGCCGGCCGCGGCGGTGGTATCGATGACGGCGGGGTTGAATGGTGTGACGTCGATGTCGCGCGCGTTGTTGCCGGCGGCGGCCACCGACAGGATCCCCGCGCTGGCAGCAGCTTCGACCGAAGCAGTCAGGGCGGCGTTGCTGTTGGTGCCACCGAACGACATGTTGATGGCGGCAAACCGCTCGCCCGTCGCGGCGATGCTGATGGCAGTGATATAGTTGATGCCGAGTGCCGCGTTCGCCGGGGTGCCGTTGGCGCCCGCGTTGAACGACTTGACCGCGAGCATCTGCACGCTCCAGGCGACGCCCGCGACCCCGGTGGCGTTGCCGCCCTGGGCGCCGATGGTGCCGGCAACATGGGTGCCGTGGCTGTTGTCGTCATAGGGATCGTTGTCGCTGTTGACTAAGTCCCAGCCGATCAGGTCGTCGAAAAATCCGTTGGCGTCATCGTCGAAACCGTCTTCCCAGCGCACGTCGCCGAGCAGGTCACCGGCATCGATCCGCCCGTTGACATTGACGTCGGCGACATAGCTGGCATTCGCCACCTGGTTGAGGTCCCAGAAGGTGATCAGCGCATCGCCGTTGCTGTCGACCAGGGCGCTGCTGAAGGCCGACGGGATCTCGGCCTGGTTCAGCCAGATGTTCAGGTAGAGGTCGATATGGGCGTAGTCGATGCCGGTATCGACGATGCCGATAACGACGCTGGTGGCGCTGGTGGCGCCGGTGGCGCCGGTGGCCCAGGCCTCGGCCGCCTGGCTGCCATAGGGGTTGGAGGGCGTGCTGGCGTCGCCGTACATGCCCCAGAGCGTGCCGCCGGTGAAGGCCGGGTCGTCGCTCGTCGCGGCGAGTGCGAAATCCGGCGGTGCGGTGGGGTCCGGCGCATACAGCGCATCGGCATCCAGCGCATCGGTAGCTTCGCGCGGATCTTCAGGACGGCCGCCGGTCGGCCGATACCGGGCTGAAATGGCGGTCTACTCCCGCATGTTCTAATGCGCCGAGCATAGCGCCGCGCCATGCACGGCAACAAGCACGATGACGGCATCTACCAGCCGCGGCGGCCGGGTGCCGGGAAGGGTTGTTCCAGCCCATCGACCGGCACATTGCGGCCATTGATCCAGTGTGCCCGCGGCGAGGCCAGGAACACCACGACATCCGCCACTTCCTCGCCTGTTCCCAGGCGTCCCATCGGGAAGCCATGCTCGACATAGGCGGCATAGCCCGCGGGCTCGGTCTGTCGGTAGCGGTCCCAGCCATTGCCGGCGATCAGGATCGAGCCCGGCGAGACGGTGTTCACCCGGATGCCATGATTGTTGAGGTCCAGCGCCCAGATCTCGGTGTTGAAGATCAGCGCCGCCTTGGCGGCACCGTACTGCCCGCTGCTGGAAAGCTGCGGCGTCCAGCCGGAGATGGAGGCAATATTGACGATCGCCGCCCCAGGCCGCCCGGCCATATGCGGCGTGGCCAGCCGCATCATGCGCAACGTCTGCAGCACGTTGATCTCCATCGTGCGGCGCCATTCATCATCGGTGCTGTCGGCAATGCGCCGCCCGCCGCCGCCGCCGCCGACATTATTGACCAGTATGTCGATGCCGCCATGAACGCGCACCGCCTCGGCTACCAGCGCCTCGGCCTGCGCGGGATCCGTCACGTCGGCGACCACCGTGGTGACCGAAGCCGCCTTGGAGAGTTTGCTCCGCGCGGTGTCGAGGTCGGCCGGGCTGCGCGCGGACAGCACCAGGTGACATCCCTCCTGGGCAAAGCAGACGGCGGTGGCCAAGCCTATACCCCGGCTGGCGCCAGTGATCAGCGCCACGCGACCGGCAAGCTTCATGTCCATGGCTGCATCCCCTGTTCCCGCCACGATGTTCCCAGATCAAAGCGCTGGGCGCTAGCCGAGGCGTAGCGGATAAAAGTTTTTGCTTCTTTTTTCCAAAAAGAAGCGCTTGTTCTTTTTTGAAGAAAAGAACCAAAAAACTTTCATTCCTTTGCGCGCGGATGGACCGGGTGCAATCGGCGAGGCTAGGGTTGCGGGTGGTTCGGAGTTCTCGGCATGCGTTGGCGTATCGGTTTTGACATCGGCGGAACCTTTACCGATTTCATCCTGCTGGACACGGCGCGCCAGGAAATCCGGCTGCACAAGTGCCTGACCACCCCGCTCGACCCTTCGGTGGGGGCGCTGGAAGGGCTGGATGCCATCGTCGCGGCGGCGGGGCTGACGCTGGGTGAGGTCGGCGAGATCGTGCACGGCACCACCCTGGTGACCAACGCGCTGATCGAGCGGCGGGGTGCGAAGGTGGGGCTGATCACCACCCACGGCTTTCGCGACCTGTTGGAGATGGGCACCGAGCAGCGCTACGATATTTACGACCTGTTCCTGCAGTATCCGGCCCCGCTGGTGCCGCGCCGGCGTCGGCTGGAGGTGGCCGAGCGGCTGGACCGCGACGGCAATACCGTGGTGCCGATCGACCTCGATGGCGTGCGGATGGCGGCGCGGCGGCTGGTCGACGATGGTTGCGAGGCGATTGCTGTTGGCTTCCTGCATTCCTATCGCAATCCCGCGCATGAGCGCGCGGCGGGCGACGCCATTCTGAACCTGTTTCCCGCGTTGTCCGTCTCGTTGTCGTCCGATGTCGTCGCGGAACTATGGGAGTACCAGCGCCTGACGACGACCTGCGCCAACGCCTTCGTGCAACCGCTGATGGATCGCTATGTCCGGCGGTTGGAACAGCAGCTTTGCGGCCGCGGCTTTCGCGGCGCGCTGTACCTGATGCACTCGGCGGGCGGCCTGGTCTTGCCGGCAACGGCACGGAAATTCCCGATCCGGCTGCTGGAATCCGGACCGGCCGGCGGCGGGTTGGCAACGGCGTTCTTCGGCCACGCGGCGGGCAAGGCCGATGTCATCAGCTTCGACATGGGCGGCACCACGGCGAAGGCCTGCCTGATCGAGGGTGGCCGGGCGGCGATTGCGGCCGAGATGGAAGCCGCCCGCGTGCATCGCTTCAAGAAGGGCTCGGGCCTGCCGATCAAGGCGCCGGTAATCGACATGATCGAGATCGGCGCTGGCGGTGGTTCGATCGCCGGCATCGACGAGGTCGGGCTGCTGAAGGTCGGCCCGCATTCGGCCGGCGCCGATCCCGGCCCCGCCTGTTACGGTCGTGGCGGCACCGCGGCGACGGTCACCGATGCCAATCTTCTGCTCGGCTACTACGATGCCGGCTTCTTCCTGGGTGGGCGCATGGCGCTCGACCGGGACGCGGCCGAGCGCGTTCTGGCATCGCTCGGCGCCAGGCTCGGCCTGTCGGCGATCGAAACCGCCTGGGGCATTCACCGCCTGGTCACCGAAAGCATGGCGGCGGCGGCGCGCATTCATATCGTCGAGAAGGGGCGCGATCCCAGGCGCTACGCCATGGTCGGCTTCGGCGGCGCGGGACCGGCGCATGCCGCGGGGGTGGCCCGCGCGCTCGGGGTCCGGGAGGTGCTGATCCCGCCGGCCTCGGGTGCTGCGTCTGCGTTGGGGTTCCTCGCAGCACCGCTTTCGTTCGAGCAGGTGCGCAGCCACCCGGTGCGGCTGGACCGTCCCGGCGCTGCCGCCGTCATCGATGCCGTGCTGACCGCGCTGGAGGCCGATACGCGCAGCCAGATCACCGGCGCCGGCGTGACGGATGGCGATGTGGTGGTGGAGCGGACCGCTGACATGCGGCTGTTCGGGCAGTTGCACGAAATCTCTGTTGCGCTGCCCGATGGTCCGATTGATGAGGCAGCGATGCCGGCAATCCACGCGGCTTTCCGCACGGCGTATCAGGCGCGCTACACCGCAGTCTACGATGGCGTGGCGATCCAGATCGTCTCGGTGCGTGTGCGTGCGCGCGGGCCGATACCGGCGCTGACCGTGGCCCAGGCAGACACCGTGGCCGCCGGCGCGGCGCGCAAGGGCAGCCGGGCCGCCTGGTTCGGCGACGGCTTCGTCCAGACGCCAGTCTACAACCGCTATGCGCTGACGCCAGGCATCCGCATCGCCGGCCCCGCCATCGTCGAAGAGCGCGAGGCCACCACGGTGATCGCCCCCGGCGACAGCCTGACCGTCGATGCCACGGGCACGATGCGCATCGCCATTGACCTCGTCGCCCAGGCCGCCGCCCGCATCACGCCGGCCACTCAGATGGCCGAGGCTCGCGGCCTGATCGAATCAGATCCGGTCTCGCTGGAGATCATGTGGGCCCGGCTGGTCACCGTGGTGGAGGAGATGTGGCACACCATCGTGCGCACCGCCTTCTCGCTGATCGTCTCCGAAGCCCAAGACTTCGCCTGCGACCTACTCGACCCCGACGGCGAAAGCCTGGCGCATTCGCCGCGCGCGATGCCGGTCTTCAACCTCACCGTGCCGATTGCAGTCAAGGCGCTGCTGAAGAAGTATCCCGCACACACGCTCAAGCCCGGCGACGTGCTGATCACCAACGATCCCTGGCTGTGCGCCGGCCATCTGTTCGATATCGCTGTTGTCACCCCGGTGTTCCATTCCGGCCGCATGGTCGCCCTCACCGCCACCGTCGGCCATGTCGGCGACATCGGCGGCACCAAGGACAGCCTGCGGGCGCGCGAGATCTACGAGGAAGGCTTCCAGATCCCGCCGATGTACCTCTATCGCGCCGGTGCGCCGAATCAGGACCTGATTGATCTGCTGGGGGAGAATGTGCGCAAGCGCGAGGAAGTCCTGGGCGACATCTTCTCGTTTGTCGCCGCCAACCAACTCGGCGCCGAGCGGTTGGTGTCGTTCATGGACGAGTACGGCATGCACGATCTGCGGGCGCTGGCTGCCGTGGTCCAGGACCGGTCGGAGGCGGCGATGCGCGCGGCAATCCGCGCCCTGCCGGACGGTGAGTACCGCAGCGAGACCTGGAACAATCCGCTCGGCACCCAACTGCGCTACCCGCTGAAGGTCACCGTCAAGCATGATGCGATCACGCTCGACTTCACCGGCGCGCCGGCGCAACTGCCCCAGGGCGGGCTGAACTGCACCTTCACCTACACCGCTGCCCACGCGACCTATCCGATGAAGTGCCTGCTCTCGCCCGGCATCCGCAGCAATGCCGGCTGCTACCGGCCGTTCACGGTGATCGCCGAGGAGGGTTCGATCCTCAACTGCACCAAGCCGGCCAGCGTCAACCTGCGCACCCGCGTCGGCTGGTACATCGCGCCGAACATCTTTCGCGCGCTCGCTGACGCCGCGCCGGCCCAGGTCCAGGCGGCAACCGGCCTGCCGCACGCCATCAACATCTACGGCCGCGACCCGGAGGGCCATGTCTATGCCGATCATTTCTTCATGGGCGGCGGCCAAGGGGCGAGGGCCGGCGCGGATGGAAAATCGGCCCTGCTGTACCCGACCTCGGCGGCCAACACCTCGGTCGAGCTGATGGAAACCCGCGCCCCGGTACTGGTGCTGGAAAAATCCCTGATCACCGACACCGGCGGTCCCGGGCGTCAGCGCGGCGGGCTCGGCACCCGCACTCGTATCCGCAAGCTGCACGATGACGGCCTGCCGACGCTCTTCTCGGTCTACCCGGAAGGCGTCGGCATCAACCCGCCCGGCCTGTTCGGCGGCCTGGCCGGCGGCGACGTTCATGGCACCGTGACCGATCTTGCCGGCCGCCTCGTGCATGATTGCCGCACCGGCGAACTGGTGACGCTGACCACCGCCGATCGCGTGGTCGAGGTCCAGCTGGCCGGCGGCGCTGGATTCGGGGCGCCGGCAATGCGCGCGCGCGGCCGTCTGGAGGACGACATCGCCGATGGCTACGTCTCGGCCGAAGCGGCCACGCAGTACTACGGTATTACCGCCGACGCGGCGGAGTAGCGCCGCGATCCCCGGCGGCCAACGAAAGAAGTGCCATGTCGGACCCAGCCGGCACCCAGCGCCACCCCGCGTTTTTCACCGTCCCCAGCCTGTTGCTGATCGGCCCGCTCTGTGTGGTCGGCGCCATCATCGGCGTCGAGCTGATCACCACGCTGGGCATCACCACCAACACCGCTTTGATCGGGGCACTGGCGGGTATGAGTCTGGCCCGCCTGCCGCTGGCGATGTTTGCTCACTACCGTTCCCCCCACATGCAGAACCTGGCCCAAACCGCCATTTCGGCATCCACCTTCGGCGCCGGCAACGCGTTGCTGCTGCCGATCGGCATTCCCTTCGTCATGGGCCGGCCGGACCTGGTCGGGCCGATGCTGCTCGGCGTCTTCCTGGCCATGCTGGTCGACGGCTACCTGCTTTACCGCCTGTTCGACAGCGAGGTTTTCCCCGCCGAGGCGGCCTGGCCGCCAGGTGTTGCCGCCGCCGAGGTCATCCGCGCCGATGACGCCAGCGGGCGCGGCGGCGAACACGGCGGCGCGTGGCTGTTACTCGGGCTCGGCGTGGGAATCATTGGCGCGATCTACCGGGTTCCGATGTCAGCGTTCGGCGTGGCGATGATCGGCAACATCTGGGCCCTGGCAATGTTCGGTGCCGGGCTGCTGCTGCGCGGTCATTCCGACTTCCTGTTTGGCTGGCTTACCCCGGGCGGCGATCTGATGCGGGCCCATGTCCCGCATGGCGTGATGGTTGGCGCCGGCCTCGCGGCGCTGATCCAGGTGGCAATGCTGATCCGCAACGGCCGCCCGGCATCGGGCACCCGCGTCGGGTTTGGCCAGCTCGGCCCAGCGCTCGGCTCCCCGCTCGGCCCCGCGCTCGGGGGAGCCTATCTGGCGATCGCGCTGCTGCTGGCGCTGTTTGGCGGTCTCTACAGCGCCTTGCCGCCCGGTATGCTGCTGCTGTTCATCGTCTTTGCCGCCTTCGCCGCTTATTTTCACACGCTGATCGTCGGCCTGGCGGCGATGCATACCGGCTGGTTCCCCGCCTTTGCCGTCGCCCTGATCACCCTGCTGGTCGGCATGCTGATCGGCTTCCCGCCAGCTGCCTTGTGCCTGCTGGTCGGATTCTCGGCAGCCACTGGGCCAAGTTTCGCCAGCCTGGGCTATAGCTTCAAGGCCGGGCACATCCTGCGCGGCGACGGCGCCAACCCCGTCTTTGAACGCGATGGCCGCAAACATCAGCTTTTCGCCGCGATGTTCGCCTTCGGTGTCGCCGGCGCGGTGGTGTGGCTGACCCATGACGGGTTTTTCGCCGCCGACCGGGTGGCGCCGGCGGGCCGGGTCTATGTCGCCGCGATCAATGCCGGGGCTTCTTCGGACGTGGCATGGCAACTGGCGATCTGGGCGATCCCCGGCGCGCTGATCCAGTTCGCCGGTGGACCATCGCGGCAGCTTGGCGTGCTGTTGGCCACGGGCCTGCTGGTGCTGAACCCGGCCGCCGGTTGGGCGGTGGTGGCCGGCATCGCGCTGAGGGGGTGGTTGATGAAGCGGACGGCGGGGCGCAAGCGCGGGGAGATGGAAGTGTTCGCCGCGGGCGTGATCGCCGGCGATGCGCTGCATAGCCTCTTTGACGCCGCCAGCCGGGTCCTGGCGGCGAAGCGATAGTCCGAGCGGCCAGGCGCGCTGGATTGACGCCGTGCCGCGAATGCGGAGAGTGAACGGCGTTTGCAGTGGGGGCATTGTGCGATGGCGACATTCACCTGGCAGAGCGCGGTTTCCGGTTCGTGGGCGACGGATTCGCTGTGGGCCGGGGGAGCGGCGCCGAACGATGCGGCGGCGGCGGTGGCGCTGTCGGCTGTTGGTACGTATACCGTGACTGTGCTCAGCGACAGTAAGTTCGGCGTCGCCTCGGTGAACGGCGCGGCCGGGGTCACGCTGAGCGTTGCCGGCACATTGTCGATCGCCAACGCCCTGACGGTGGGAACGACGGTGATCGAGGCAGGCGGCGAGATCAGGGCCGCCACTGCCAACGCGTTCCTGCAGGTGCAGAAAGGCACAGTCACCAACACCGGCACGCTGTCGGCGGCTGGCACAGGCACATATCTATTCCTTAACAACACCACCCTGACGAACCTGTCCGGCGGCGTGTTGACCGGCGGCACCTACAGTGCCAGCGGCCAGGCGGCGGGCGGCTCGGTCGCCACGATCGATTTCGCACGCTCGGGCATCAGCACCGAGATCACCACGCTGGACGCCACCGTGATCCTGCGCTTCGTCAATTCGGGGCTGCAGGGCCGCAACGCCGCCGGCACGGTGCGCGGGCTGGAGAGCACGCTGGCGACGATCGGGGCGGCGGGCGAACTGCAACTTCTTGGCGGGCGCAACTATGCCGCGGCGACGGCGCTGTCGGTTGGCGGGCG
>CAMBRC010000035.1 GCA_945869965.1 Asaia bogorensis | reverse complement strand
GGCATCGAGGCCTTCATCAAGGCCTCGATGCCCCCCTCTGCCGAAGGCGCTTAAACGAATGGGGTCTGGGGCCGCCGGCCCCAGCGGGTCCAGGGCAGAGCCCTGGCCTTCCTTGCCTTGCTTCAGCTCCTACCCGAGCCGCAGCAACGGCACCGCCAGCGCCGCCAGCAACACGGCACCGACGCGCAGGGGGGTGAAGCGTTCGCGCAGGAACAGCGCCGCGATGATAATGGCGAACAGCGCGGAGGTATCGCGCAGCGCTGCCGCTGGGGCGATCGGCGCGAGGCTGAACACCCACAGGATCAGCAGGTAGGAGATCATCGAGGCGATGCCGCCGGGGATCGCCACCGCCATCACCCCGGGCAGTTCCGCCCGCGAGGGCAGGGACCGGCGCTGCCGCACCAGCATCGCCGCGGCATTGGTCAGCGAGGTGACGATGCCGTAGGCCCAGGGCCAGCCCGACACCCGCACCCCGCGCGCGTCGCAGATGACATAGGCGGCGGTGCCCAGCCCGGCGGCTAGGGTCCAGCCCAGTGCCCGCAGAGTCGCCCCCTGCGCCCGCGCCGCGTCGAGCGCCAGCGTCAGCAGCGATGCCGCGATTACCGCGACACCCGCCAGGCCGAACGTCCCCACCTGCTCCCCGGCGAACAGGACGGCCAACGGCACGATCAACAGCACCGCGACGGCCCGCATGACGGGATAGACGATGCCGAATCCGCCCAGCGCATAGGCGCGCAGCATCGCCGGTACGGTCAACGTGTTGAGTGCAGTTGATAGGGCGATCCACGGCCATGACTCCGCCGCCGGCAGCCCGGTCCAGTACAGCCCCGGCAAGCCGATCAGCGCGGCGAAGCACATCTGCCCGGTGGCCGCCTGGGCCGGCTTGCGGCTTGCCTTCACGGCGGCGTTCCACCCGGCATGCAGCACAGCGCTGAACAGGGCGGCGGCAACGTGGATCAATTCCATGAGCCATCGTATCCGCCATCGCCGCGCGGGCAAGCTGTCGCCGTCGCCCGCCATCGGTTACGCTGCCGTCCTGCCGAGGGGAGTCGATTGATGAAGCTGTTCATCGCCGCCTATGTGACCGAGACCAACACCTGGTCGCCGATCCCCACCGGGATGAACGCGTTCAAGGTCGACAAGCCGTTTCACCGCACCGGCGGCAGCACGAAGCCGCTGGACGGCGCCAACGGCCCGCTGATCGTCTGGCGTCGCCGGGCGGAGGCCGACGGGCACGAGATCGTCGAGAGCATCAGCGCCTCCACCGAACCCTCGGGCGCGATCGTCAAGCACGTCTATGAGGAACTGCGCGACCTGCTGCTGAACGATCTGCGCGCCGCCCTCCCGGTCGATGGCGTGCTGCTGTTCCTGCACGGCGCGATGGTGGCCGAGGGCTATGACGACTGCGAAGGCGACGTGCTCAAGCGGGTGCGCGAAATCGTCGGCCCGGATGTGCCGGTAGGCGTCGAGCTGGACCTGCACTGCCACCTGACCGACGACATCTGCGACAACGCGCTTCCAGTGATCTTCAAGGAGTATCCGCACACCGACACGCTGGACCGCGCCGAAGACCTTTATGATATCGTGATGGACGCGGTGCAAGGAAAGACGAAACCGGTGGTGGCACTGCACGATTGCCGCATGGTCGGCATGTGGCGCACCCCGGTGGAGCCGACCAAGAGTTTCGTCACCCGCATGAAGTCGCTTGAAGGCCGCGACGGCATCATCTCCGTTTCCTTCGGCCACGGCTTCCCTTGGGCCGATGTGGCGGAGGTCGGGGCGAAATTCGTGGTGATTGCCGACGGCGATCGCGCCAAGGCGAAGGCACTCGCCGCGCAATTGCACCAGGAAATCTGGGCGATGCGCGACCAGACGGTGACCCCGCACGACACCATCGACCAGGCCATCGACTTCGCCCTGGCGGCGCCGAAAGGCCCCGTCGTGCTCGCCGACGTCGCCGACAACGCCGGCGGCGGCGCGCCCAGCGACAGCACCTTCGTCCTGCGCCGCCTGGTCGAGCGCGGCGTGAGCAACGTCGCCATCGGCTGCTTCTGGGACCCGATCGCCGTGTCCTTCTGTGCCGAGGCCGGCGTGGGCGCCAGCTTCGATCTGCGCATCGGCGGCAAGTCCGGCCCGGTCTCCGGACTCCCGATCGACCTGCGCGTCACCGTGCGGGCGATCGTCGAGAACCACACCCAACGCGGCCTGTCCGGCGGCCGCGCGCAGTACGGCACCTCGGCCTGGGTCGAGGCCCCGATGGATCAGGGTGGGGGCATCCACATCATCCTGACCTCAAAACGCCAGCAGGTGTTCTACCCCGACGCCTTCACCGGCACCGGCTGTACCCTGGCCGACAAGGCCGCCGTCATCGTCAAGTCGATGCAGCATTTCTACGCCGGCTTTGCTCCCATCGCCTCGGCGGTGCGCTACATCGCCGCCCCCGGCACGGTGGGGGCGGATTTCGTTGGCCTGCCCTATACCAAGGTGACCCGCCCGTTCTGGCCGCGCGTCGCCGATCCGTTTGCCTGAACGCAGTTCAGTGTGCGGGGTGCAGGCACTGGCCATGGTCGGCCAGCACCTCGATGACCCGGCAATCCGCCACCGCCCCGTGGCGGCAGCCTTCGACCATCAGTTCCAGCTCCGCCTTGAGCGCCAGCAGGCTGCGGATGCGCGCCTCCACTTCGGCGAGCCGCGCCTGGGCGATGGTGTCCGCGGTGGCGCAGGGCTGGTGCGGATCGTCCTGGAGCGCCAGCAAGGTGCGGATCGCCTCGATTTCGAAGCCCAAAGCGCGGGCGTGGCGGATGAAGGCCAGGCGGCGCAGCTCGGACGGCGCAAAATGCCGTCGGTTGCCCTCGCTGCGCGCCGGCGGGTGCAGCAGGCCGATCTGCTCGTAATAGCGGATCGTCGGCACCTTCACGCCGCTGATCCGCGCTGCTTCGCCGATGGAAACGGCGCTGTTCATGGGGCTTGCTCCTCTAGTCGCTAGAGGAAATACGCTCTTGGTCAGAATCGACAAGGGCTTGACGATGAGCGACGTCGCGACACGAACGCGCTACCGGGTCGAGGGTATGGATTGCGCCGCCTGCGCCGCCAAGATCGACACCGCGGTGCGCCGTCTCCCCGGCGTGACCGATGTGTCCGTCTCGGTCTCAGCGGCGACGCTGGTGGTGCATCACGACGAAGCCGGCGTGCTGGCAGATGTCGAGCGCCAGGTGACCCGGCTGGGCTATGGGCTTGCTGCTTTGGGCACCGTCGGGCCGGTGGAGGCGCTTGCCGATGACGGCACCGACGCCCGAGCACCGCCGCCGGCCTGGTGGCGCGGCCGCAAGCCGACGCTGGTGATCGCCTGTGCCGCGGCACTCGCCGCAGCTTTCGTCGCCGGGCATGTAGCACCTGAACTCGGCCCCTGGGCCTTCACCGCCGCGATGCTCGTCGGCCTGGTGCCGGTCGCCCGCCGTGCCCTGGGCGCCGCGCGCGCTGGCACGCCGTTCTCCATCGAGACGCTGATGGTGGTCGCCGCCCTGGGGGCGGTGGCGATCGGTGCTGCCGAGGAAGCCGCCTCCGTGGTGCTGCTGTTCCTGATAGGCGAGATGCTGGAAGGCGTGGCCGCCGGCCGGGCCCGCGCCAGCATCCAGTCGCTCGCCGACCTGGTGCCGCGCACCGCCGTGGTTGAGGTCGGGCCGCGCTTGCGCGAAATGCCCGCCGCCAAGCTGATGGTGGGTCACGTGATCCTGGTACGTCCCGGCGACCGGATTGCCGCAGACGGCGTGGTCCTGGACGGCGAAGGCGAAGTGGACGAAGCCCCGGTCAGCGGCGAGAGCGTCCCGGTCACCAAGTCGGCCGGCGACATCGTCTTCGCCGGCACGGTCAATGGCAGCGCCGCCCTGCGCATCCGTGTCACCGCCGCCGCCGCCGACAACACAATTGCGCGCATCGTCCGCCTGGTCGAGGAAGCCCAGGAAAGCCGGGCCCCGACCGAGCGCATGATCGACCGATTTGCGCGCTGGTACACCCCCTCGGTCATGGCAGTCGCCCTGCTCGTGGCCATCCTGCCACCGCTGGTCGCCGGCGGTGATTGGGCAGGCTGGATCTACAAGGGCCTCGCCCTGCTGCTGATCGGCTGCCCCTGCGCGCTGGTGATTTCCACCCCCGCCGCCATCGCCGCCGGGCTGTCGGCCGGCGCCCGCCGCGGCCTTCTGATCAAGGGCGGCGCAGTGCTGGAGCGGCTCGGCGACGTCACCATGGTCGCCTTCGACAAGACCGGCACCCTGACCCGCGGCCGGCCGGAAGTGACCGATGTCGTTGCCTTCGCCCTGCCGGCGCGCGAGGTGTTGCGCCTGGCCGCCGGGCTGGAGGCGGGATCGAGCCACCCGCTGGCCGCCGCCATCCTGGCCTCGGCCGCCGAAGACTCACTCCCCATTCCGCGAACCGAATCCGCCGCCGCCCTCGCCGGCCTCGGCGTGGTCGGCACTGTCGAGGGCCGGGCGTTGTTCCTCGGCTCGGCGGTCGCCGCCCTGGCCCGCACCGAAGCCTCCGCCGACGAACGCGAGACCATCGCCGCCATGGCCGGCACCGGCCGCAGCGTCGCGGTACTGGTGGCCGACGGCATCCTGGCCGGCGCCATTGCCCTGCGCGACGCCCCGCGCGCCGATGCCCAGGCCGGGCTTGCGGCGCTGCAGGCCATGGGCATCGGCCGCGTCATGTTGACCGGCGACAACCAGGCCACGGCCGATGCCGTCGGCCAACGCCTCGGCATCGATGTCCGCGCCGGCCTGCTGCCCGCCGACAAGCTCGCCATCGTCCGCGAACTGCAAGCAACCGGTGCCATCGTGGCCAAAGTCGGTGACGGCATCAACGATGCCCCCGCCCTGGCCGCCGCCGATGTCGGCATCGCCATGGGCGGTGGCACCGACGTCGCGCTGGAAACCGCCGACGCCGCCGTGCTGCACGGCCGCGTCGCCGATGTCGCCGCGATGATCATGCTGTCGCGCCGGGTGATGGCCAATATCCGCCAGAATATCGTCATCGCGCTGGGGCTCAAGGCGGTGTTCCTGGTCACCACGGTGGCGGGCGTCACCGGACTCTGGCCGGCAATCCTGGCCGATACCGGGGCGACGGTGCTGGTAACGGCCAATGCGTTGCGGTTACTAGGGAAGAAGTAGTTCTTTTTTGAAAAAAGAACCAAAAAAATTTTATCCTCTTGCTGATGGATGAAGTTTTTTTGCTTCTTTTTGTTCACAAAAAGAAGATTCTTCCTTTAGATGTGCAACGAATCCCGAATCCTTCCATAGGCAATCCGCGCCGCCACCGCTGTGCGCCACAGCCCATGGAACGGCACCGGCTTGAGGTCGGTGATCGGCATGTCGATCTCCGCCGCGCTCCCCCCCAGCACGCGCCTGGTGAGTTGCGGCCCCATCGCGCTCGCCATTGCCACCCCACGGCCGTTATAGCCCAGGCACACCGTCACCCCCGGGGCGGGCTCGTGGATATGCGGATAGGAATCGGTCGTCACCGCCAGTTGCCCGTTCCAGCCATGTGTCCAGCCGATGCCCTTGATCTGGGGCCACAGCCGCTCGGCATAACGCCGCAGGAAGCCCAGTTCCTCCGGCCCGGAGACCGGCGATTGCTGGCTGCGCCCGCCCATCAGCACCCGGTTCTGGCGGTCCAGCCGGTAATAGGTGGTGACCTTGCCGAGCTCGTAAAGCGACGAGCGGATCGGGAAGATATCGCGTGCCATCGCGTCGGAGAGCGGTTCGGAGGCCACGACCCCGCTGAACACCGGCACCACGGTCTTGCGCAATTTGGGCCACAGGTCGTCGGTATAGCCGTTGGTGCCCAGAACCAGGTGTTCGGCATGGACGGTGCCGGTCGGGGTCTGGACATGCCACTTGCCGCCGTCGCGCCAGACCTTCTGCGCCGGGGTTGCGCCATGCACCACGGCACCTGCATGGATTGCCGCCTGCGCCAGGCCACGGGCATAGCCCAGCGGGTTGACGTGCCCGCCGCGCTTGTCGAGCAATGCGCAAATGTAACGGTCGGTGCCGGTCACCTCGCGCATGCGTGCTGCATCCATGAACTCCACCGGCATCCCGCGCTTGGCACCCTGTTCATAGGCGGTGCGGATATCGGCGACATTTGGCTGCATCCAGGCGGCACGCAGCGTGCCTGTTTGACTGGCATCGCACTGGATCTGGTGCCGACGGATGATCTCGAAGGCGGTGTTCGGCGCGTTCCACGACATCTCGACCATGCGCGCGCCAAGCTCGGGACCGAAATCCGCCACCACCTGGTCGGGATCGTGCTTCAGGCCCGGATTGACCTGTCCGCCATTGCGGCCCGAGGCGCCCCAGCCGGGTTCGTGCGCCTCCAGCACCACGACATCGGTGCCCTGTTCGGCCAGGTGCAAGGCGGCGGACAGGCCGGTGAAGCCGCCTCCGATGACGGCCACCGAAACGGTCTTGTCGCCATCCAGCGGCGGCGTATCGGCCGGCGGTCGGGCGGTTTCGGCGTAGAGGCTGGGCGGCAGGGGCAAACGGGGGGTCACGACAATCTCCGGCGGAGGACGCTGACATGGTGCCTGTCGCCTGTGGCCTGGTCCAGATGTGTGTCCGGTGGAATTTCGCTTGGCGCTGCGATCGATTCCTGGCGAAGATGGCGCCAAGGCAGAATCAAGCAATCACACAGGGACTCAAAGGCAATGAAACTCCCCCTCCGCGTCGGTATCGCCGGGGTCGCGTTGTTGGTCGCCGGCACGCTCGCTGGCCAAGCCGCAGCCCAACAGGTCATCACCTTCGCCTCTTTCGGCGGCGCCTATCAGGCCGCCCAGCGCAAGGCCCAGCTCGACCCGATCGAGAAGTTGCTCGGCATCGTCATCAAGGAAGACACGTTGACCGGCATCGCCGATGTGCGCGCCCAGGTGCGGGCCAACGCCGTGAAGTGGGACGTGGCCGATCTCGGCGCTGCCAGTTGCGCCCGCGGCGCCGCTGAGGGCCTGTTCGAGCCGCTCGACTATTCCGTGATCAAGACGGACGGCATCGACAAGGGCATGGTCCACAAGGACTGGATCGGGGTGATCTACTATTCCACCATCATCGCCTGGAACACCGACAAATACGGCCAGAACGGGCCGCAGAGCTGGGCCGACTTCTGGGACGTCAAGAAGTTCCCCGGCACTCGCTCGCTCTCCCGCGGTGCATCAGAGACGATGGAAATCGCGCTGATGGCCGATGGCGTGCCGCTGGACAAGCTCTATCCGATCGATGTTGATCGTGCGATCAAGAGCCTGGAGAAGATCAAGCCGCACGTTGTTGCCTGGTGGGCCTCGGGCGCGCAATCGGCCCAGCTGCTGAAGGATGGCGAGGCCGACATGGTGGCGATCTGGAACGGCCGCGCCTCGGCCGCGATCAAGGACGGCGCCAAGGCGACCACCACCTATAACCAGGGCATCCTGAACGCCGACTGCCTGGTGATCCCCAAGGGCGCCAAGAATCTCGCCCTGGCGCAGAAGGTCATCGCCCTGATGGTTGATCCGGTGATCCAGGCCGACATTCCGAAATACATCAACTATGGCCCGATCACCGCCAAGGCCTTCGACACCGGCAAGATCACCCCGGCCCAGGCGGCCGAGATCAACTCGGCGCCGGCAAATGCCGCCAAACAGACGGTGATGAACTTCGACTTCTGGCGCGAGCATCTGCCGAAGCTGACCGAGCGGATGGACGCGTTCCTGCAACGCTAAGATGACAGTCGAAAACCCGGCGGCGCTGCCGATCGCCGTCCGGGGGCTGACCAAGCGGTACGGCCGGACCGCGGCGCTCGATGCGGTGGATCTCGATGTGGCCAGCGGGGAGTTCGTCACCCTGCTGGGCCCGTCGGGCTCCGGCAAGACCACTTTGCTAATGATCATGGCCGGCTTCACCCGGCCGGATTCGGGCAGCCTGAGATTTGGCAGCGTCGAAATGGTCCGCACCCCGCCGCACAAGCGCAACCTCGGCGTGGTGTTCCAGAGCTATGCGCTTTTCCCGCACATGGACGTGGCGGAGAATATCGGCTTTCCGCTCAAGCTGCGCGGCGTCGGCGGGGCTGAGCGGACGGCGCGGGTGAAGCGGGCGCTTGACCTGGTGCAGATGGAGGCATTCGGCGAACGGCGGGTGGATCAGTTGTCCGGGGGACAGCGGCAGCGGGTGGCGTTGGCCCGGGCGATCGTGTTCGAGCCGGGCATCCTGCTGATGGACGAGCCACTATCGGCGCTGGACAAGAAGCTGCGCGAGCAGATGCAGATCGAAATCCGCCGGCTGCATGAGCGGCTGGGGATGACGGTGATCTATGTCACGCATGACCAACGCGAGGCGCTGACGATGTCGGATCGGATCGCGGTGATCGATCATGGCCGCATCCAGCAGATCGACACTCCGCGCGTTTTGTATGAGCAGCCGGCCAGCCATTTCGTCGCCGACTTCATCGGCGATTCGGCATTCCTGCCGGTCACAGTTGCCGGCGGGGTGGCGCGATGGAAAGACGCGCCGCTTTCGCTGGCCACGCCGCCGGGGGCGGATGGCGCGTATCTGTTGGTGCTGCGGCCGGAGCGGTTGGTGCCAGTGCTGGGGGAGGCGCCTGCGGGGGTGAACCTGCTCGATGCCGTCATTGATGACGTAGTGTTCCAGGGCGATACCTTGCGGATCGATGTGCGGCTGGCCGATGGGGCTGTCGTCACCTTGCGTGAGTTGGTGCGGGCGGGGCGAAGTGCGGCGTTGCCCGGACGGGGCGGGGCGATCCGGCTGGCGCTTGATCCCGCGGATGCCGTCCTGGTTCGCGCGACGTGAACGCTGAGGGGATTCGGGCGGATGCTCGGCGGGAGTCGTGGACGCTGGCGGGTTTGACCGGGCCGACTTTTGTGCTGCTCGCCGGGTTGTTGTTCATTCCGGTGGGGTGGCTGTTCTGGTTGTCGCTGTATGACGAGAACGGGTTTGGGTTTGCCAACTACACAAGGATGGTGACCGAGCCAGCTTATGTCACGGTGTTCATTGTTACCTTTCAGCTGGCGCTGTTGGTGACCGTGCTGGCCGTGGTGTTGGGGTATCCCGTGGCCTATCTGATCGCGCTGCTGCCGGGGCGGTGGGCGACGATCGGTTTGATGTTGGTGCTGGTGCCGTTCTGGACCGCGTTGCTCGTTCGCACTTACGCTTGGCTGGTGCTGTTGCAGCGGCGGGGGATCATCAATACGGCGTTGATGAAGTGGGGGGTGATCGATGCGCCGCTCCAGCTTGTCCACAACTTCACCGGCACGGCGATCGGCATGTTGCACATCATGCTGCCGTTCCTGGTGTTGCCGCTGTACGCGAATATGAAGGCGCTCGATCGGGACTATGTCCGGGCGGCGGCCAGCCTGGGGGCCGGGCCGGTTTCGGCGTTCTGGCGGGTGTATCTGCCGTTGACGGTGCCGGGGTTGGCGGCGGGGACGGTGATGGTGTTCGTGCTGTGTTTGGGGTTCTACATCACGCCGCAGTTTCTGGGCGGCGGGCGGGTGACGACGATCTCGATGAAGATCCAGCAGAACGTGGCGACCTATTTCGATTGGGGGGCGGCGAGTTCGTTGGGCGTGGTGTTGTTCGTGCTGACGATACTGATCTTCTGGGTGGCCTCCCGGGTGTTTCCGGTCGGCAAGATTACGGGTCAAGACTGATGGACGACTGGATCGGGCCGTGGCGGCGCTGGTGGTTGTTCGTGGTGGCTGGGCTGGTGCTGGCGTTTCTGGTGTTGCCGGTGCTGATTGTCATTCCGGTGTCGTTCTCGGCGTCCACGCTGTTGGAGTTTCCGCCGCGGGCCTGGTCGTTGCGCTGGTACGAAGGGTTCTTCGGGTCGGTGGAGTGGCGGGATGCCACCTGGATGAGCACCAAGGTCGCGGTGCTCACCACGCTGGTCGCCACGCCGGCGGGGATCGCGGCGGCGTATGGGTTGCACCTCGGTGGGTTTCGCTGGGGCAACATGCTGCGGCTGTCGATCCTGGCGCCGTTGCTGGTGCCGACGATCCTGACGGCCGTTGGTATCTTCTATGTCTATGCCAAGCTTGGGCTCAACAACACGCTGTTCGGCACGGTGATCGCACACGCCATGCTGTCCACGCCGTTTGTGGTGGTCAGCGTGGGCGCCGGGTTGCGCAGTTATGACATGGCGCAGGAACGGGTGGCGCGCAGCCTGGGGGCCTCGTGGTTCCGGGCGTTCTGGTCGATCACATTGCCGCAGATCCGGCTGCCGGTGGCCTCGGGCGCCTTGCTGGCGTTCCTGTCTTCGTTCGATGAGGTGATCGTCAGCTTCTTCATCACCGGGGGGGAGATGGCGACGCTGCCGCGGAAGATGTTCAACGCGCTGCGGGATCAGATCGAGCCGACAATTGCCGCCATTTCGACGATCCTGGTGGTGTTGTCGATCTTGACCGTCGCGGCGTTGGAACTGTTGAGGCCGAAAGCGCCGAAAGGATAAGGCGTTCTTTTTTGAAAAAAAGAACCAAAAAACTTTTATTCGCTTGGGCGGTGGCTGGTCGGGAAGGACGGGCTCAAATGGATGGAAGTCTTTTTGCTTCTTTTTCTACAGAAAAAGAAGATTCTTACTCGCTTGGCAAAAGGAACCAGATGGCGAGCAGCGGGACATTGGTGCCGCGCATGGCGTGGCGGATGCCGGGCGGGTTGTGGACGATGCGGCCCGGGCCGGGTTCGTGCCAGGGGGTGTCGGTGTTCCACCAGGCGCCGCCGGAGAGGGCGAGGTAGATTTCTTCGGGCGGGTGGTCGTGGTCGGGGTAGGTGATGTTCGGTCCGACCAGGCTGAAGCCGGCGATGAGGCCGCCGCGTTGTTCCAGGCCCTCGGGGCCGAGGATGCGGGCATTGGCGTGGCCGGTGTTGAAGCCGGGCTTGGCGTCTGGGAAGACGCGGGATTTCCAGCAGAGTTGCGGTTCCAGGGCGGTGAAGGCGGCTGCGAGGTCGGCGCGCATTTCGGCCAGGGCGGCGGGGAGGTGGGCGCAGGCGGGCAGGCGGGTGGGGGATTGCGGCGGGGCGGGCTGGGGCGGGGCGGGCTGGGGCGGGGTGGCGAGGAGGGCGGTGATGCGGGTGGCGGCAGGGGCGGCGGGGCCGGTGGCGCGCGCGGTGACGGCGGCGCCGGCCAGGGACAGGAAGGTGTCGAGCGCGGTCATGCGGGTGCTCCGGTTTTGGACGCGGGTTCGCGACCCTGCTTGAGGGGGATTTCGCGCTGATGGGGGCAAGGGGCGTGCGGCGGCGCGCGGGCGTGTTGGGGCGCGGGGGTAGCCGGGGGCGCGGGGGTGGCCGGGGGTGCGTTGCGGGACGGGGTATCCGGCCGGGGGAAGGGGGCGGTTTTGCGGTGGGCGCTGCCGGTGGCGTGGCGCGGATAGGGGGCGGGTTGGCGCGCGGGCGCTCTGCCGATCGGGCGGCGTGCGGCGGGGGTGCAATGGGATGCTCCGCGGGTGCGCGGGCGCGGGGCGGCGGATGCAGGGAGTTGGCCGGATTGCCAGAGGCGGAGCACCTGTTCCAGGCGGGCGAAGATGCGGGCGAAAATGGCGGCGATCAGGGCTTCCAGGGATTTGGACGTGATTCTCCGGCCTGCCCCCGAAGGGGCAGTGCAGCACAGGCTGGCGAGTTCGTCGGCCAGCGAAGGGGTTGGTTGTGATGTCATTGGATGGGATGTTAACTAACTTGATTCGGTGAATCAAGGGAAATTTTCGTGTCTGGGGGGATTTTTTTGTGTTCGGGGTGGACGGAGAAGCGTGGATCCGTCGCTGTGCTCGGGATGACGAGGGTGGGGGACCCGCAAGGAAGAGCCCCCCTCCGGCTCCCCCCGCCCAGGCGCGGGGGGAGAGAAGATTCTTTCGGATAAAGTTTTTTTGCTTCTTTTTGTTCACAAAAAGAAGAATCCTTACTTCAGCCAGGGCGGTGCCGGGAGGTTTTTTGCCCGGAGGAATTCGGGGTTGAAGAGTTTGGATTGGTAGCGGCTGCCGCCGTCGCAGAGGATGGTGACGATGGTATGTCCGGGGCCCATGGCGCGGGCGACGCGGATGGCGGCGGCGATGTTGATGCCGGCGGAGCCGCCGACGGAGATGCCTTCGTGGATCAGCAGGTCGTAGATTTGTTCGAGGGCTTCGGGGTCGGGGATGCGGACGGCGTCATCGATCGGGGCGCCGGCGAGGTTTTCGGGGACGCGGCCTTGGCCGATGCCTTCGGTGATCGAGGTGCCCGTCACGGTGAGGTCGTTGGATTTGACCCAGCCGTAGAGGCCGCTGCCTTCGGGGTCGGCCAGGACGATCTGGATCTTGGGGTTGCGTTCCTTCAGCGCCATGGCGACGCCGGCAAGGGTGCCGCCGGTGCCGCAGGCGCAGGTGAAGGCGTCGAGTTTCCCCCCGGTTTGGTGCCAGATTTCGGGGCCGGTGGTGGCGCGGTGGCCTTCGCGGTTGGCCAGGTTGTCGAACTGGTTGGCCCAGACGGCGCCCATTTCCTCGGCGAGGCGGCGGGAGTAGTGCACGTAGTTGCCGGGGTCGCGGTAGGGCTTGGCGGGGATGAGGCGCAGGTCGGCGCCGATCATGCGCAGGAAGTCGATTTTCTCCTGGCTTTGGGTTTCCGGCATGACGATGACCGAGCGGTAGCCTTTGGCGTTGCCGACCAGGGTGAGGCCGATGCCGGTGTTGCCAGCGGTGCCTTCGACCACGGTGCCGCCGGGTTTGAGCACGCCGCGGCGTTCGGCGTCTTCGATGATGGCCAGGCCGGCGCGGTCCTTGACGGAGCCGCCGGGGTTCATGAATTCGGCCTTGCCCAGGATGGTGCAGCCGGTGGCCTCGGAGGCGCGGCGCAGGCGGATCAGCGGGGTATTGCCGATGGCGGCTTCCAGGCTTGTGGCGGGGGGGGGCGCGGTCATTGCAGTGGAAGGAGAAATCATACGAACTCTCTGGGTTGTTCCCGTTGTCAGACGGGCCTGGGTGGGCCACCTGGCGGTATCATCATCTGGAGACGCACAATGGTCGAGAACATTTCGCCGCAACAGGTCTGGGCGGCATTGCGCGAGGATCCGCAGGCGCAGTTGGTGGACGTTCGCACCGATGCCGAGTGGGCTTATGTGGGGCTGGCCGATTTGTCGGCGGCGGCCAAGCAGCCGGTGCTGATCCCGTGGCAGATTTTTCCGCAGATGGAGGTGAATGCCGGGTTTGTGGAGCAGTTGAAGCAGGCCGGGTTCACGCCGGAGCATCACATCTATTTCCTGTGCCGGTCGGGGGTGCGGTCGCTGGCGGCGGCGCAGGCGGCGCGGGCGGCGGGGTTTGGCCATGTGTTCAATGTGGCGGACGGGTTCGAGGGCAATGCGGATGGCGAGGGGCATCGCGGCAAGCTCGGCGGCTGGAAGGCTTCGGGGCTGCCGTGGCGGCAGCGTTGAGCGATCCCGCCGCCGCGATTGGCCGGGCCTATGACGTTGTTCCGTACGACGCCGGCGTGCAGCCCGGATTGTTGCTGGCCGAGGTGCGCGGTGCGGCGGCGGCGCTCGGCTTTGCGCCGTCGGCGGGACCGGTGCTGGACGTGCTGGATATCGGCAGCGGAACCGGGGCGCAGTTGTTCGAGGCGGCGCGGCAAAGTGCCGGGCGGATGGTTGGTGTCGATGCCTCGGAACATGCTTGTGCCCAGGCGCGGGCACGTGGGGCGGCATTCGGCGCGCGCTGGTGCATCCTGCACGGCGATGCCGCGACGCTCGACCTGGCGGCGCTGGGGCAGTTCGATGTCATCTATGTGATCGGCACGCTGTATATCATGCCGGCGGTGGCGCGGGCGCGGCTGTTGGCGGGGCTGGCGGGTTGTTTGAAGCCGGGCGGGGTGGTGGTGGTGACCTACTACACCGGGCCGGTGGGGCTGGTGCGCACGCAATTGGGGCGGCTGTTGCATGGCCATAATGACCCCGCGTGGCCGGTCGGGCAGCAGGTGGCGACGGCGCGCGCCAACTTGCAGCAGATGGCCGACATTGTGCCGGCGGCGGGGATGGCGCGCGAGATTGTGGTGGCCACCTTGTCCTCCATGAGCGGCAGCGGCGACACGATCTTGTTCCATGAGGCGTTGGGGCAGGTGTTCGACACGTTGGTGACGGCGGAGATCGAAGCGCTGCTGGCGCCGCAGGGGGTAGGGTTCGTGAACTATGTCCCGCCGGCGCCGGTGCTGGCCGGGGCGGCGTCGCGCGCGGTGGCGCAGGCGGCGGATGCGTGGGATTTCGCCACGGGCGGCGGTTATCGGGTGGCGTTGTTCGGGCGCGGTGGTGCGGCGGGTGGCGGGGTGATGCATCCTGGCTTGGTCTGGACCACGGTGCTGCAACCGTCGTCGGCGAACGGTGGGGTTGCGTTTTTCAGCGACCCGGCGAGCGGGGCAGGCATTCAGACCGACGAGCGGGCGATGCAGGCGGTGATTGAATGCCTGATCGCAGCGCCGTGTGACTGGGAGGGGCTGGGGGCCGCGGTGCGGGTCTGGCTGTCGCTGCGCGGCCTGCCGGTGCCGGATGCGTTAGACACGGCGGTGGCGGGGCTGTTGGCGACGCTGTGGGGCGCGCGGTTGGCTTGGCCGGTGTTGCGTGAGGTAGATTAAGGGGAAGTCTTCTTTTTGTGAACAAAAAGAAGCAAAAAAACTTTAATCGTTTGAGAGTGTTGGGGTTTTGTTTCGTTTCCGGCAACGTAGATCAAATGAATGAAGTTTTTTTGCTTCTTTTTGTTCACAAAAAGAAGGCCTTTCTTGCTGACAGTAGGGGTGGTGCAATGCCAAGCGGCATTGGCGCCCTATGATGTTGTGTCGGTGCGTTCGAGTGCCCGGGCCATTTGCGGTTGGCGGCGCCAGGCGTAGGCGCAGGCGAGGAGGGCCACAGTGCAGCCGATGATGACCGGGAATTGCAGGCCGCCGAGTTCGGCCGAGGCGCCGTAGATCAGGGCGCCCAGGGCGGGGCCGGCGCGGCCGATCATGCCCCAGAGGCTGAGGGCGCGGCCGAGCATGGGGCCGGAGGTGCCTGATTGGATCAGGGTTTGGGCGGAGATGCCGTGCATGGTGGTGGCGGCGCTGAGCACGCCGGCGATGGCGCAGGCGAAGGCGAAGTTGGAGGTGGCGACGAAGCCGGCGGTGCAGAGGACCAGGACGAAGCCGGCGACGGTGGTCATGGTTGAGAGGCCGGTCAGCTTGCCGCGCAGGCCGATCGCCATGCCGCCGATGAAGGCGGAGACGCCCATGATGCTGGAGAGCAGGGCCAGGCCGGCGGGTCCCTGGTGGAAGACCTGGTCGACGTAGGGGGGGAGCATTTCCTGGATCGGGCGGGCGAGGATGGCCAGCACGAGGGCGAAGAGGAAGAGCGGGCGCATGCCGGGGTGGCGGCCGACATAGAGCAGGCCGTCGAGGGTTTCGCGCAGGACGCTGCCGGTGGGGGCGTGGCCGCGGCGGGTGGCGGGGTCCAGGCGGAGGGCGAACATCGAGGCGCAGGCGATCAGGTAGGCGGCGCAGTTGATCGCCATGGCGGGGACGACGCCCCAGAAGGCGACGATGACGCCGCCGATGCCGGGGCCGACGGAGCGGCCGAGATTCCAGGTCAGCGAGTTGATGGCGACGGCGGCGGGCAGGTCGGCGCGGGTGACCATGCCGGGGACCATCGACTGGCGGGCGGGTTGGGCGAAGCTGCCGGAGATGCCGGTGAAGACGGCCAGGATGGCGAGGATTTCGATGCGGATCCAGCCGGTGGTGACCAGCAGGATGAGGATGGCGGAGTGGGCGGCGACGATGACCTGGGTGATCTGGGTCAGGCGGACGCGGTCCATGCGGTCGGCGATGGCGCCGGCGAAGGGGGAGACGATGACCGAGGGGGCGAGGTTGCAGAAGGCGAGGATGCCGACCCAGAGGGGGGAGTGGGTGAGTTGCCAGGCGAGCCAGTCGACGGCGATCTGCTGGATCCAGATGCCGGTCCAGCAGGTCAGGCTGGCGCCGTAGAACACCGCGGTGTTGCGGCGGCTGAGCAGGCGCCCGATGGCGGCGAGGTTGGCCACGCGGTTGGGTGGCTTAGGTGCCGGGGCGGCGGGTTGGGGCGGTGGTGATGGTTGGAGTCGGGGTGTCTGGCGTGCTGGCGACGTTGCCGGCGGCGCCGCGCAGGCATTCGTCGACCAGTTTGTCGCGGGCGTAGCGGGCGGAGAGCAGGCCGATCGAGGCGCCGGGGGAGCCGGTGCTGGAGAACATCGCGTCGCGGGTGCCGCCGGCGTAGATGTCGCTGCGGAACAGGTCGCCGCGGTTCTGGCGGTCGTGGACTTCGTCGGCGCGTTGGCGGCAGGCGGCGGCTTGGGCGGCGCTGGCGCGGGGGGCGGTGCTGGGGGCACAGGCGGCGAGGAGGGTGGTTGTCAGCAGCGCGGCCCCGAGGAGGCGCAGGTTGTGGGTTGGGCTGGTCATGGGCTGGCTCCGGGAGTTGGGGCAGGCAATTTGGCGGCAAGCGGGGTGGCGGTAGGCGGGGCGGCTTCCTGTTGCAGGATGGCACGCAGGGCGGCGGTGTCGAAACGGGCGTCCGGCGTCAGCGGGGTTTGGGCGGCGGCGCGCAGGAGGGCTGGGTGGATGGCGGCGCCGTCTCGGTTGATGGCGACGAGTGGGAGGGCCCAGGGGGCGCGGGGCAGCAGGTCGACCAGGGCGAGGAGGCGCAGGCAAAGGGATATGCCGTAGGGGGTGGCCAGGCCGACGGTTGTGTCGACGGCGGCGGCCCAGCAGCAGGCGTCGGCGTCCGCGAGGGCAAGGTCGATGTGGGGGGCAAGGTCGGTGGGGGGTGTATCCGGGGTGCGGCGGAAGCGGAGCATCAGGGGGCGGCCCCATTGCTGGGACAGGGCGGCGCCGCGGGCGTTGTCCCAGGCGGCGTGGAGGTCGCGCGGGCGGACCGGGGGGAGGGCTTCGGGGGGGAGGTCGACCACGTAGGTGCGGGCGCCGCTGGCGGCTTCGGCCATGCGCACGGTTGCAGACGCGGGTGGGGAATCGCTGGGCGCCATCTGGGGCAGGATGGACCCGGCGGGCGCGGCGCGCCACCCTTGCGTGTGCACGGCAGTGGAGACGGAGATGGGCGAGATCGCGGACCTGACGGCGACGGCGGCGCTGGGGCGGATTCGGGCGGGGCGGTTGAGCGCTGGGGATTGGCGGGCGGCGTGTCTGGAGCGGATTGCGGCGCGGGAGGGGGATGTGCGGGCGTTTGCGCATTTCGATGCGGCGGCGGTGCGGGGGGCGGTGGCGCGGGACGGGGTGTTGGGCGGGATGCCGCTGGGGGTGAAGGATGTGCTGGATACCGGCGATATGCTGAGCTTGTATGGCTCGCCGATCTGGGAGGGGTATCGGCCGCTTGCGGATGCGGCGTGTGTGGCGTGGGCGCGGGCGGCCGGGGCGGTGGTGATGGGCAAGATGGTGACGACGGAGTTTGCCACGCGCAAGCCGGGGCCGACGGCCAATCCGCGCGGGTTGTCGCGCACGCCGGGGGGGTCTTCCAGCGGGTCGGCGGCGGGGGTGGCGGCGGGGTTTTTTCCGGTGGCGTTTGGGACGCAGACGGCGGGGAGCATTTTGCGGCCGGCGGCGTTTTGCGGGGTGGTTGGCTACAAGCCGAGCTGGGGGATGATCGCGCGGCTGGGCATGAAGGTGATGAGCGAGTCGCTGGATACCATTGGGGTGATCGCGCGGTCGGTGGCGGATTGTGCGCTGGTGGCCGGGGCGGTGGCGGGGCGGGATCTTGGCGATCCCGATCGCAAGCCGGGGCGGGCGCCGCGCATCGGGATTTGCCGGTCGCCTTCCTGGGGGGCGGCGGCGGCGGAGACGGTGGCGTTGATGGCGCGGGCGGCGGAGGTTTTGGGGCGGGCTGGGGCGGTGGTGGAGATGCGGGAGTTGCCGGCGGATTTCGACGGGTTCGCGGCGGCGCACCAGGTGGTGATGAATGCCGAGAGTGCGGCGTCGATGGGGTGGGAGATGAGCGTCCATCGTGAGGGCATCAGCGAAGGGCTGCGCGAGCGGTTGGAGTGGGGGCTGGCGCAGGGGGCTGGGGCGTTGGATGCGGCGCGGGCGATGTTTGGCCGGTTGCAGCTGGCGTTTCCCGGCCCGATGGACGGGCTGGATATTTTGGTGACGCCGGCAGCGCCTGGCGAGGCGCCGGAGGGGTTGGCGGCGACGGGCGATCCCGCGTTCAATTCGCTCTGGACGGCGTTGCATGTGCCGTGTGTGACTGTGCCGGCCGGGGTGGGGCCGAATGGCATGCCGCTGGGGATTCAGGTGGTGGCGCGGCGGGGCGAGGACGCGGCGGTGCTGGCCTGGGCGCAATGGGTTGCAACGGCGATGGAAGGTTAGCGGCGATGGTCAAAAGTCTCGGACTTTCGGAGGCGCTCTATGCCTATGTGCAGGAGGTGGGCACGCGGATGGTGCCGGCGCAGGAGGGGTTGCGGGCGGCGACCGCGGGCATGAAGGCGGCGGGGATGCAGATCGGCGCGGACCAGGGGCAGTTCATGGGGTTCCTGGTGCGGCTGCTGGGGGTGCGGCGGGCGCTGGAGATCGGGACGTTCACCGGGTATTCGGCGCTGTCGGTTGCGCTGGCGCTGCCGGACGATGGCAGGCTGGTGTGCTGTGACATCAGCACGGAGTACACCGATATCGGCCGGCCGTTCTGGGACCAGGCGGGGGTGGCGGGGAAGATCGACCTGCGGATTGGGCCGGCGGTGGAGACATTGGACCAGCTGATTGCCGAGGGTGGGGCGGACGGGTTCGACTTCGCGTTCATCGATGCCGACAAGAGCAATTACGATGCGTATTACGAGCGCTGCCTGGTGCTGGTGCGGCGCGGCGGGTTGATCGCGGTGGATAACGTGCTGTGGAGCGGGGCGGTGATCGACCCGGCGAAGAACAGCGAGGACACGGTGGCGCTGCGGGCGCTGAACAAGAAGTTGCATGGCGATGAGCGTGTGGACATCACGATGCTGTCGGTCGGCGACGGGCTGACGCTGCTGCGGCGGCGGTAGGCATGCAAGCAAGGGGATGAAAGTTTTTTGGTTCTTTTTTTCAAAAAAGAACAAGCGCTTCTTTTTGAAAAAAGAAGCAAAAACTTTCATCCACCGGCCTTCCTGGTGGTGCCGGATTGGGTTGACCGCCATTGGCCGGCGCCGCATCGTCTTGGCAGCAGGAGGGACCATCCATGAACGATGCGATGACCATCACTTCGCCCGAGGATGTCGGGCTGTGCAGCGAGCGGCTGGCGCGCATTGATACCTGGCGCGATGCGCTGGTGTCTGGCGGGCGGTTTGCCGGGGTGTCGACGCTGGTGGCGCGGCGCGGGCAGGTGGCGCATTGGGGGATGAGCGGGCTGGCGGACAAGGAGCGCGGGGTGCGCATGTCGCCGGACACGATCTTTCGCATCTATTCGATGTCCAAGCCGATCACCTCGGTGGCGATCATGATGCTGTACGAGGAGGGGCGGTTTCAGCTCGACGATCCGATCAGCCGGTTCCTGCCGGCGTTCAAGGGCAGCCGGGTGGCGGTGGGCGGTAGCCGGGGCAAGATCGAGACGGTGCCGGCGGAGCGGGACATCAATTTCCGCGACCTGCTGTCGCACACCTCCGGCCTGACCTATGGGTTCATGGAATCGACGCCGGTGGACGCGCAGTACCGCGACAACCAGGTGGCGGATTTCGGCAATCCCGATGGCGAGCTGATGGCGACGGTGGAGAAGCTGGCGGCGCTGCCGCTGATCGCGCATCCCGGGCGGGAGTGGAACTATTCGGTCTCCACCGACGTGCTGGGGGCGCTGGTGCAGGCGATCTCCGGCCAGACGTTCGGGGCGTTCCTGCAGGAGCGGATCCTGGGGCCGCTGAAGATGGATGACACCAGCTTCATCGTGCCGGAGGAGAAGCGCGGGCGGTTCGCGGCCAACTACGTGCCGCATCCCAAAGGGGGCGTGATGCTGTTCGACGATCCCGCGACCAGCCGCTACCTGGGCGATCGCAAGATGGAGTCCGGCGGCGGCGGGCTGGCGTCCACCACCGGCGACTACCTTAAGTTCTGCACCATGCTGCGCAACAAGGGCGTGCTGGGCGATGTGCGGCTGCTGGGGCGCAAGACGGTGGAGCTGATGACCACCAACCACCTGCGCGGCGACATGGCGGACATGGGGCAGCCGCGGTTCAGCGAGAGCTCGTATCTGGGGATCGGGTTCGGACTGGGGTTCTCGGTGACGCTCGATCCCGCGAAGGCGCAGATCCTGGGGACGCCTGGGGAGTATGCCTGGGGCGGGGCGGCGAGCACGGCGTTCTGGGTCGATCCGGTCGAGGACATGATCGTGATCATGATGACGCAGCTGATGCCGAGTTCGACGTATCCTATTCGCAAGGAGCTCAGGGTTTTGAGTTATCAGGCGGTGATTGACTGAAGGAAGCAGTTCTTTTTTGAAAAAAAGAACCAAAAAACTTTCGTCCCTTTGCACGGTGCTTCAATGGCAAATGGATGAAGTTTTTTTGCTTCTTTTTCTTCAGAAAAAGAAGATTCTTGCCTTCGGATCCGGACCCATCACGGCGTGACCATGGACCCTTCGATCTGGCTTCGCCTGCCGGATGCCGGCGGCGAGGTGGATCATGCGTTGATCGCGCAGCCGATCTTGGCGACGCTGGCGGAGCGGGTCCGCCGGCAGCCGGAGCGGGTGGCGGTGGCCGATGCGCGGCGATCGTTCAGCTATCGCCAGCTTTGGGCGCTGGCGCAGGCCTATGGCCAGGCGATTATCGATGCTGGTGCCGGGCCGGGGCCGGTCGGGCTGCTGGTGGATGGCGATGCCCGCTATGCCGTCGGGCTGCTGGCCGGGTTGTTCGCGGGGCGCGCTTGCCTGCCGCTGGATGCGGCGACGCCGGCGCCGCGCCTGGCGGAGATGCTGGGCATTGCGCGAGCCGGGCTGGTGCTGGCATCGCGCGACGACGCGGGGATGCGGGCGGCGGCGGCGGGGTTGCCGCTGGTTGTGGCGCCGGCTGACGCGGCAGCGGATAGTGGGGGGCTGGTGGCGGCGCCGGATGGCGGGGATCAGGACGCGCCGGCCTTCATCCTGGCGACATCGGGTAGTTCAGGGCGGCCGAAGCTGGTGGTGCACAGCCAGCGTACCATCGCTCATCGTGGGTTCTATCGGATGACGGGGGCGGGCTCGACGCAGGAGGACCGGCTGATGCTGGTGGGCGCGCCGGCGGCCTATGCGACGATCTCGCATATCTTTGGCACGCTGTTCGCTGGCGCCGCCGGACATTTGATCGACATGCGGCAGGAGGGGATCGGCGCGCTGTTTGCGCGCATGGAGCGGGAGCGCATCACGGTGCTGCGCGCCGGGCCGTCGCTGGGCCGCGTCATTGCGGGGCTGGACGGGGCGCGGGGCGCGATGGCGCATCTGCGGCTGATCTGGTTGGCGGGCGAGCCGCCGACCCGCGAGGACATCGCGCTGTTGCGCGCGGTGGCGCCGGCGGAGTGCGTGATCCTCAACGGCTATGGCGCCACCGAGATGGTCAGCTTCCGCTGGTTCGTGCCAGCAGGCAGCCCGTCCGGCTGGGGCGAGGCGGCGACGGGGCCGTTGCCGGTGGGGATGCCGGATGGCGGGGCGCAGGCGGTGCTGCTGCGCGATGACGGTACGGCGTGCGGCCCAGGCGAGGCGGGGGAGCTGGTGGTGCGCAGCCGCTACAACGCGCTGGGCGAGTGCGAGGACGGGGTCTACGTGCTGGGCCGGCTGGTTCCTGATCCCGCCGCGCCGGGGTGCCGGGTGTATTTCTCGGGCGATATTGCGCGCCGGCAGGCTGATGGCAGTTTCGTCGTGCTGGGCCGCCGTGACCGGATGATCAAGATCAACGGACAGCGCTTTGAGCCGATGGAGGTTGAGACGGCATTGCGCGGCCATGCCGGGGTGCGGGATGCCGTGGTCCTGCCGCGCGCGCAGGGCAAGGCGACGGGGCTGGTGGCGTTTGTGGCGGCGGGGGGCGATCCGGATCCCGGGCTGGCGGACGGGCTACAGGCGGCGCTGCGCCGGCATTTTCCGGCCTATATGGTGCCATCGCGGCTGGTGGTGCTGGCGCGCCTGCCGCGATTGCCGAGCGGCAAGGTGGATGCCGCGGCGCTGTTGGCGGGGTTGGCGGATTGAGTGGCGCTACTGGCGGTCCAGCGGGCGGACCATGTGGGCGGCGCCGGGGCCGTAGCTGGCGAGCTTGGCGCCGGGGAGGGGGCGGAAGCCCAGGCGGTGCCAGAAGGGCGGCGAGGCGCCGACGGCGATGAGGGAGAGGCTTGGCAGGCCATGTGACGCGGCCTGGGATGCGAGGCGGCCGACGATACGCGCGCCGGCGCCGGCACCCCGGGCCGCTGTGTGCAACGCGAGGTCGTGAATGTACCAGGTGCCTGGCTGGGCTGGCAGGGCGCTGAGCAAGGTATTGAGCGGCGGCGGGTTATCGGCGTGCCAGGGGTGGCTGATGACATAGCCGGCCAGGCCAGCGGGGCCGTCAAGCGCGTGGCAGCCTTCGGGGCAGAGATGGAGGCGCTCGGCGAAGACTTCCGGGTCTTCGGGATGGTCGAGGTGGATGGCGTTGCCGAGCGGCTCGACGGCAGCGAGGTCGGCGGTGCGCATTGGGCGCCAGGCGAAGTCAGGCGACATCGGCGGGACGCAGGCGGGGGGGCAGGGTTTCGAGGCTTTCGCGAGTGTCGAAGTCGCGCAGGACGGCGTCGTCGTTGACGTCTATTTCGGTGACGAGTTCGGCGTGGTCTCGGATGATGCGGCGGCCGCCGCCGCCGTCGCCGGTCATGGCGAGGAGGTCGGGGAAGAATTTTCGGTCCCAGAGGATGGGGTTGCCGAGTTGGCCCTGGTGGGTGGGGACGGCGATCAGGCGGCCTTCATCGGTGTCGTGGGCGGCGAGCAGGCGGTCGATGAGGCGGCCGGTGACCAGGGGCATGTCGCCGAGGCAGACGATGGCGGCGCGAGCGGTCGCGGGGACGGCGGCGATGCCAGATTTGAGGCTTTCGGACAGGCCGGCTTCGTAGTTGGGGCTGGGGATGAAGGTGACGGGGCGGCCGGCCAGGGCGGCCTTGATGTCGTCCGCGCGGTGGCCGGTGACGACGATGACCGGGCGGGCGGCGGAGGAGAGGACGTTGTCTACGACGCGGGCGATCATCGGTTTTCCGGCTTTGTCGGTGACCAGCAGCTTGTTCCAGGGGGCCATGCGGGTGGATTTGCCGGCGGCGAGGATGACGGCGGCGATGGTGGGTTTGGCCGGGACTTCGGGCTTGGGCGCGGCGCGGGCGCGGGGCAGGGGGCGGGCGTCGGTGTCCTTGAGCAGGCCGCCGACGCCCATGGCGGCCAGGGCGTCGTTGTCGACGGGGAGGCCGGCGAAGAGGCGGTGCAGCACCCAGTCGATGCCGTTCAGCTTGGGCGAGCGGGCGCAGCCGGGCAGGACGAGGGCGGGTTTGCCCTCGATCTCGCAGGTGCAGATCAGGTTGCCGGGGTCGACGGGCATGCCGAAATGGATGATGCGGCCGCCGGCTGCCACGACTCCCGCCGGGCCGACGTCGCGGCGGTCCACCGTGGCGGAGGCGCCGGCGACGAGCAGGAGGTCCGCGCCTTCGGACAGCATGTCTCGCAGGGCGGCGGCGATGGCCTGGGTGGTGTGGGCGCAGCGGCGGCTGGGCAGCATGCGGCCGCCGAGGGCGTGGATGCGCGCTTCGGTGGCCTCGATGGTGCCGGCGAGGACGGATTCCTTGAGGCCGGGCAGTTCGCTGAGGACGAGGCCGACGGTGAGGCGGCGGAATGGGTGCAGGGTGAAGGGGGCGGCGCCGTCGCGGGCCAGGGTTTCGGCGCGGGCGAGAATGGGGCCGGGGACGGCGAAGGGGATGATTTTGATGGTGGCCAGCATGTCGCCGGGGGCGACCACGGCGGAGTCGGGCAGGGTGGCGATGGTCAGCGACTCGTCGACTCCGTTGATTCGGCCGAGTCGTGGCGAATCGACGATCAGGAGGCCGGCGGCGTCGGCGTGCAGGTTGACCCGGCCGGTGCCCGCCCGGCCGGCGGAGATGCGTGGGCCGGTGACGGCGGCGGCGAGGCGGGCGGCGGCCTCGTTCTCGGCGATGTCGCCGGGTTCGAAGCGGGCGGCGATCACCTCGGCGCGGCCGGCGGCGCGCAGGGCGGCGATGGCGGCTTCGTCCAGGATCGTGCCCTTCTTCAGGACGCGCTCGGGGGTGCGGTGGGAATGGGCGAGGACGGCGCCCTGGGCCTCGGCGAGCGGGAAGCTGGCGAAGATCACGCGGCGGCGCGCTCGGCGACCTTGGGGGCCAGCGCGCCGTTGCGGCGGGCGGCGACGAATTCGGCGAGGATGGCCACCGCAATCTCGGGGGCGGTGACGGCGCCGAGGTCGAGGCCGACCGGGCCTTTGATGCGGGCGATGGCGGCGTCGCTGTGGCCGAGTTCCTTGAGGCGGGCGACGCGGCGAGCGTGGGTGCGGCGGCTGCCGAGGGAGCCGATGTAGAAGGCGGGGGATTTCAGGGCGCGGTCGAGGGCGGGGTCGTCGAGCTTGGGGTCGTGGGTGAGGGTGATGATGGCGGTGCGGACGTCGGGCACCAGGGCGTCGAGCGCTTCGTCGGGCCAGTCGGTGGAGACGGTGACGTTGGGGAAGCGCTCCTCGGTGGCGAAGGAGCGGCGGGGGTCGACCACGACGACGGCGAGGCCGAGATGGGCGGCCATGGGGACCAGGGCCTGGGCGATGTGGACGGCGCCGACGACGATCAGGCGGAGCGGTGGGTTGTAGGCGTGGAGGAACCAAGCCTGGTTGCCCAGGGTTACGGTGCCGGATTCGTCGCGGTCGAGCGCGCGGGCGGCGGCTTCGGCGAGGTCGGCGGGGGCGGCGGGGTCTGGGAGGAGCATCTGTTCGCCGGTCGGCAAGCGGGTTGCGACGACGACCGGGCGCTTGGCTTCGCGGGCGGCGGTGAGGGCGGCGAGGAGGTCGGGCGTCATGCCAGTTTCTCCACGAATACCTTCAGCTTACCGCCGCAGGCCAGGCCGACTTCCCAGGCGCGTTCGTCGGTGATGCCGAAGTCCAGGAGCTGGGGGATGCCGGTCTCGATGGTCTTCATCGCCACTTCGGCGACCGCGCCTTCGATGCAGCCGCCGCTGACCGAGCCGGCCATGCGGCCGGATTTGGTGACCGCGAGCTGGCTGCCGGCCGGGCGGGGGGAGGAGCCCCAGGTTTCCGTCACGGTGGCAACCGCGACCAGTTCGCCGGCGGCGCGCCAGGCGGCGGCGGTGGCGAGGACGTCATCGGCAGTATGGCTCATGCAGCAAGCCTCCATTTATCCATGGCGCGCAGGTTGGGCGGCGCGGAGAGCGAGGCGACCAGGGCGCGCAGGCTGGCGAGATTATGCACCGTGCGGAACTCATCGACATGCGGCAGCATCGCACGGATGCCCTGTGATTTCGGCTCGAAGCCGTCCCAGCGCAAGAGCGGGTTCAGCCAGATCAGGCGCGAGCAGGATTTGTGCAGGCGTTCCATGTTCTCCGACAGGCCGGCGGCGCCGTCGCGGTCTAGCCCATCGGTGACCAGCAGGACCATGGCGCCCTGGCCGAGGACGCGGCGCGACCAGTGCTTGTTGAAGGCTTCCAGCGTCTCGCCGATGCGGGTGCCGCCGGACCAGTCGGGGACGATCTGGGAGACCATGTGGAAGGCGACTTCGGGGTCGCGGTGGCGGAGCTGGCGGGAGATGTTGGACAGGCGGGTGCCGAACAGGAAGGTGTGCACGCGGTCACGGTCATTGGCGACGGCGTGGAGGAAATGCAATAAAATCTGAGCGTAACGGGCCATACTGCCGCTGATGTCACAGAGTACGACCAGGGGCGGCGGTCGGGTCACCTTGCGGGTCCGGGCAATGGCAAAAATCTCGCCGCCGGTGCGCAGGGAGGCGCGGATGGTGGCGCGCAGGTCGAAGGCGGGGCCGGTGGGGTCCGGGCGGTGGCGGCGGGTGCGCCTGGCGTCCAGCGGCAGATGCAGCTTGGCGATCTCGCGCTTGGCGCGGGCGATGTCGGCGGCGCTCATGGACTCGAAGTCCATCTCCTGGAGCTTCTCGTGTTCCGAGACGGTCAGGACGGCGTCGATCTGCTCCTGTGCCTCCTCGGGTGGGGTGGGCTTTTCCTGCTTGGCTGCCATGGCCTCGGCGAGGCGGCGGGAGCCCGGCGGCGCTTTCTCCGGCGGCGGCTTGGGGCCGGCGAGCTTGTCGAGGATTTCCAGGACTTCGTTGTTGTCGGCGGCGCGCCAGTAGAGCTTGAAGGCCTGGTCGAAGATGTCCTGGTGCTCGTGGCGGTGCACCATGGTGGTGCGCAGCGCGGTCTTGACCTGGTCCCGGCGGCCGATCTCGATCCGCGTCATCGCCTCCTGCGCCGCCAGCATGTCGGCCGGCCCGATCGGCAGGCCGGCGCGGCGCAAGAGGCGGGCGAAGTTGAGGATGTTGAGGCTCAGGAGCCCCTTGGCCGTGATGTCGGTCATGGCCCGGCACCAAGGGATAAAAAGTTTTTGCTTCTTTTTTCAAAAAGAAGTTCTTTTTTGAAAAAAAGAACCAAAAAACTTTTATCCGTTTGCATGGGCCTTGGCTTCGGTGACCAGGCGGGCTGCTTCGGCGCCTTTGATTTTGGCGATATCATCTTGATATTTCAGTAGAACACCGAGAGTTTCGTCGACCGCGCCGGGGCTCAGCTCGGTCTGGTTGAGGTGCATCAGGGCGCTGGCCCAGTCGATGCTTTCGGCCACGCCGGGCATCTTGAACAGGTCTTCGCCGCGCAGCTTCTGGACGAAGGCGACGATCTCGGCGGCCAGCTTTGGCTGCACATTCGGCGCCTTGCGGGCGAGGATGAGGCGTTCGCGCCTGGCGTCGGGGTAGTCGACCCAGTGGTAGAGGCAGCGGCGGCGGATGGCGTCGTGGACTTCGCGGGTGCGGTTGGAGGTGAGGACGACGACCGGCTTGGTCTTGGCGTGGATGGTGCCGTATTCGGGCACGGTGATCTGGAAGTCGGCGAGGAGTTCGAGCAGGAAGGCCTCGAACGGCTCGTCGGCGCGGTCGAGCTCGTCGATCAGCAGCACCGCCGGCGGCAGGTCGGGGTCGATGGCGGACAGCAGCGGGCGGGCGCGCAGGAAGTCGCGGGCGTAGATGTCCGAGGACAGGCTTTGCCGGTCGGTGCCGCCGGTCGCCTCGGCGATGCGGATGGCCATGAGCTGGCGGGCGTGGTCCCATTCATAGGCCGCCGCCGCGAGGTCGAGCCCGTCATAGCATTGCAGCCGCACCAGCCGGCGATCCAGCCCGGCCGCCAGGACCTTGGCGATCTCGGTCTTGCCGGTGCCGGGCTCGCCCTCCAGGAACAGCGGCCGGTCCATCGCCATGGCGAGGTGGACGGTGGTGGCCAGTGCGGTGTCCGCGACGTAGCCGCCGGCTTCGAGCAGGGCGGCGGTGGCGGTGACGGTTGCCGGGATCGCCGCCATCAGAGGAAGCCCATCAGCAGCAATACGGCGACCGGGATGAACACCGCGATGCCGATCCAGGCGACGATCGGCAGGCCCCCGGGTTCGCGCGGGATCAGGTCGAGCAGCGAGATGCCAGGGGCCGGGGCAACCGGGGCCGGGGCAACCGAGGCCGGCGCCGACGGGGCCGCGGCCACCGCTTCGGCCTCGGCACTGGCCACCTGGGCCGCAAACCGGTCAAAAAACGCATCAGCCATCTGCTTGGCGCTGGCATCGATCAGCCGCGCGCCAAGCTGGGCGATCTTGCCGCCGACATTGGCCTTCACCTCGTACGACATGATGGTCGCGCTGCCGTCGGCCACCAGCCGCACCACCGCACCACCCTTGGCAAACCCGGCAACGCCCCCCTGGCCCTCGCCTTCGATGCGGTAGCCATTCGGCGGATCGAGGTCTAACAGCTGCACCTTGCCGGCAAACCGCGCCGAAATCGGCCCGATCTTCACCGAAGCTGTCGCCTTCAGCTCGTTCTCGCCCAGCCGCTCCATGGTCTCGCAGCCGGGGATCGACGTGCGCAGGACCTCAGGATCGTTCAGCGCCGCCCAAACCTTCTCGCGCGGCGCGGAAATCCGCCGCTCGCCGGACATATCCATCGGGTACCGTTCTCCGTTGCGCGCGGCGGAAGTTACTTATAGGGAGATAGGCATGCAACCGACGCACCGCATTGGCCGCACAATCCGCATATGGGCACGCAACGCGGCCATCGCATCGGCGGGGGTGCTGCTGCCGGACGTGGCCTGGGCTGCTGGCGCCGGTCCGGTGCTGGGCATCGGCTGGGGCATCCCTTTCGTCGGCCTGTTGCTGTCGATCGCCATCGTGCCGCTGGTGGCGCCGCATTTCTGGCATCGCTACATGGCCGCAGTGGCGGGGGGCTGGACGCTGGCGCTGTTGCTGCCACAGGCGGTGATGTTCGGCCCGGCGGTGGCGGGGCATACCGCCTGGCACGCCATTTTGTTGGAGTACCTGCCCTTCACGGTTCTGTTGCTGGCGCTGTTCACCGCGGGAGGCGGCATCCTGCTGCGCGGCGGTCCCTGGGGCACCCCGGGGGGCAACACCCTCTTGCTGGCGGTCGGCACCGTGCTGGCCGGCGTCATGGGCACCACTGGTGTCTCCATGGTGCTGATCCATCCCCTGTTGCGCGCCAACCAGCACCGGCGACAGAAGGTCCATCTGGTGGTCTTCTTCATCCTGCTGGTGTCCAACATCGGTGGCTCAACCACCCCCTTGGGCGATCCGCCGCTCTACATCGGCTTTCTGCTCGGCGTGCCGTTCCTCTGGCCGCTGCTGAATCTCAGCGCCATGATGGCGTTTGTCTCGCTGCCGCTGCTGGCGGTGTTCTGGCTGCTGGATCGCCACTTCGCCAAGTCCGACCCGCCGCCGCGGGCGCGAGAGAGCCTCCAGATCGATGGGAAGGCCAATATCGCCCTGCTTGCCCTGGTCGTTGTCGCGGTTCTGGGCCAGGGCATCTGGCAGCCGGGGCCGATCAGCCTGTTCGGCACCGCCATCGGGCTGGAGCGACTGGTCGCCATGGGCTTTCTTCTCGGGCTGGCCGCGCTGTCGCTGAAGCTCACCCCACGGGCGGTGCGCGAGGGCAATCTGTTCTCCTGGGCTCCGATGGTGGAGGTCGCCGTGCTGTTCCTGGCGATCTTCGTCACCATCGCCCCGGTGCTCCAGATGCTGGCCGCCGGCGCGTCCGGGCCGATGTCGGGCCTGCTGGCGCTGACCAACGACGCTGCCGGCCGGCCGAACCCGATCGCCTATTTCTGGCTCACCGGCTCGATGTCCGCCGTGCTGGATAACGCGCCGACCTACCTGGTGTTCTTCCAGACTGCCGGCGGCGACGTCGCGCGCCTCACCGGCGAAGATAACCGGATCCTGCAGGCGATCTCCGCCGGTGCGGTGTTCTTTGGCGCGATGACCTATATCGGCAACGCGCCCAACCTGATGGTGCGCAGCATCGCGGCCCATCGCGGCGTGCGCATGCCGGGCTTCTTCGCCTATACCGGCTTCGCGGCGATCTTGCTGTTGCCGCTGTTTGCCCTGGTGACACTTGTCTTCTTCCGCTGAGTGAGGCCGCCATGCCCTATCTGATCGCCGACGACCTCCCCACCGAGCCCGCCGGCATCCGCTTCCGCCGCCTGGTCGAACGCGGCGGCATCGCCCAGCTTCCCGGCGCCCATAACGGCATGGCAGCCCTGCAGGCCAAGCGCGCGGGCTTCGAGGGCCTCTACCTCTCGGGTGCCGCCATGACCGCTTCCATGGGCATCCCCGACCTCGGCATGATCACCGTGGACGAAGTCTGCTTCTTCGTCCGCCAGGTCGCCCGCGCCTCCGGCCTGCCGGTCCTGGTGGACGGCGACACCGGCTATGGCGAGGCCCTCAACGTCATGCACATGGTCCGCAGCTTCGAAGACGCCGGCGCCGGCGCCGTCCACATCGAAGACCAGCTCCTGCCGAAAAAATGCGGCCACCTCAACGACAAGAAACTCGCCGACGCCCACGACATGGCCGCCAAGGTCGCCGCGGCCCGCAAAGCCCGCCGCCACCTCTACATCATCGCCCGCACGGACGCCGCCGCCAGCGAAGGCATGGACGGTGCCGTCGCCCGCGCCAAAATGTACCTCGACGCCGGCGCCGACGCGATCTTCCCCGAAGCCATGACCTCCGCCGAGATGTTCCGCGAATTCGCCAGCCGGGTGAAAGCCCCCCTGCTCGCCAACATGACCGAATTCGGCCGCACCCCGTTCTTCACCGCCGCCGAGTTCCAGGCCATGGGATACGCCATGGTGATCTGGCCCGTCAGCTCCATGCGCGTCGCCAGCAAAGCGCAAGAGGAACTCTACGCCGCCATCGCCCGTGACGGTGGCACCCAGAACATGCTCCCCCGCATGCAAACCCGCGCCGAACTCTACGACACCATCGGCCTGCACGAATTCGAAGCCCTGGACGCCTCGATCGTGCAAACCGTCGTGCCGACCGGCATGCCGCAATAACCCCTTAATGAATAAAAGTTTTTGCTTCTTTTTTCAAAAAGAAGCGCTTGTTCTTTTTTGAAAAAAAGAACCAAAAAACTTTCATCCGCTTGCTTTCGTGCCAGAGGACGCAGCACCAGGGTTGATATGACCCCACGCTACATCGGCAGCGAAATCTACCGGCACTCCAGCTACGGCCCCAAGCACCCGCTTGCGATCCCGCGCGTGTCGGTCTGCACCGATCTTGTCCGGGCCATGGGCTGGCTCGACGACACCGCCTACCTCGAAGCGCCGCTGGCCACCGACGACCTGCTCCACCGGTTCCATACCCAACCCTACATTGCCGCCCTCAAACAGGCCGAAGCCGACCAGGAAGTCACCGACGACATCCGCGCCCGCCACCAGCTCGGCGCCGCCGGCAACCCGGTCTTCCGCGACATGTTCCGCCGCCCGGCCACCTCGGCCGGCGGCGTCGCCCTGGCCTGCCGCAGCGTGATCCCCGGCGGCATCGTCCATTGTCCCGGCGGCGGCACCCATCACGGCCGCCCGGACCGCGCCAGCGGCTTCTGCTACCTCAACGACCCCGTCCTCGGCATCACCGAATGGCTCGCCGCCGGCCTCACCCGCATCGTCTATCTCGACATCGACGCCCATCACGGCGACGGCGTGCAGGACGGCTTCCATGATGACCCCCGCGTCCTCACCATCTCGGTCCACGAGGCCGGCCGCTGGCCCCATACCGGCCTCGCCGACGATCGCGCCGGCGGCATGGCGCGCAACTTCCCCGTCCCCGCGGGCTTCAACGACAGCGAACTGCGCTGGCTCCTCCACGAAGCCATTCTGCCGCTGATCGAACGCTTCCGGCCCGAGGCGATCATGCTCCAGGCCGGGGCGGACGCGCTGGAGGAAGACCCGCTGGCCAAGCTCTCGCTGTCCAACAACGCGCATTTCCAGGTCGTCCGCGCCATCCGCGACCGCGCCCCTCGCCTCGTCGTCACCGGCGGCGGCGGCTACAACCCATACTCCGCCGGCCGCTGCTGGGCCGGCATCTGGGCCACCCTGAACAACATCGACATCCCCAACCGAACCACGCCCCAGGCGGCTGCGGTACTCGGCGATCTCAGCTATACTCGCAACGCTGGCCGCCCACCCCCGGCGCACTGGATCAACACCCTGCGCGACGCCCCGCGCGAGGGCCTGGTGCGCGAGACGGTGCGCCAGCTTGCCGCAATGGCCTTGGAGGAACGATGACCATGATCCGCCGCAGCCTGCTGCTCGGCCTGCCCGCCCTGTTGCTGCCAAACCCCGCCGGCGCGCAGGACGGCCCGCAGCCGCCCCTGCGCAAGGAGAGCATCTCGATTATCACCCTGCGCGGAAAAACCCATAACTTCAACGTCGAGATGGCGATCGACCCGCGCGAGCAATCCATCGGCCTGATGTTCCGTCCCAGCGTTCCCCCGGATGGCGGCATGCTGTTCGACTGGGGCCGCCCGCGCGTCTCGCAGATGTGGATGCGCAACACCATCACCAGCCTGGACATGATCTTCATCGGCCAGGATGGCCGCATCCGCACCATCGTCGAACGCACCATCCCGCAAAGCCTGGCCATCATCGACAGCAAGGTGCCCGTCCGCGCCACCCTGGAGGTCGCCGGCGGCACCTGCCAGCGCCTGGAAATCAACGTCGGCGACCGGGTGTCGCACATCATGTTCTCGATGAACCCCGGCTGAGACGCGCCGCACCGGGCGGTTGGCGCTTGCGCTGCGGCACCTTCGCCCATAGCTTCCGCCGCGCGGTCCCTCCGGGGGCGGCACCGTCTGGTCGCGGGGCGTGGCGCAGCCTGGTAGCGCGCCTGTTTTGGGTACAGGAGGCCGCCGGTTCGAGTCCGGCCGCCCCGACCAGTGCGGATGAACCGGCCGGGCAACCCTGCCCGTTTCTGACGATAGGAGAGCCCATGCGCGCGCGCATCTACCAGATCCCCAAGAACGCCATGCAGTCCGGCCGCGCGAAAGATAGCTGGGTGCTCGAATTCGAACAGACCGAAGCCCGCCGCGCCGACCCCCTGATGGGCTGGATCGGCAGCGCGGACACCCAGGCACAAATCCGCCTGGTCTTCGCCAGCCGCGATGAAGCCGTGGCCTATGCCACCCGCGAAGCCATCCCCCACGTGGTCGAACTGCCGCAACAACGGGTGACGAAACCCAAGGCATATAGCGACAATTTCCGCGCCGGCCGGTTGGAGAATTGGACCCACTGAACGGAGTGCGTTAAGCGAGAACGCAAAAAGTCTTCTTTTTGTGAACAAAAAGAAGCAAAAAAACTTCATTCATTTGCCCTCTGCCTTCCCGGGCACCGCTGAGAGGCCAGGAATACGCTCCTCACTAAGCGGATAAAGTTTTTTTGCTTCTTTTTGTTCACAAAAAGAAGAATCCTCTCCTGAATCCTATTGTCCTAAGAATCTGATATTTTTTCCTTTAATTGCTGGCGTTGTTGGGGTATTATCCCGACAAATAGTAATTAAATCTTCTTCTCTCGGCGCCGGGATCGCCAACCGCCACACCGCGAAAGCGGCGCGGGAGAACTGCGCCTGGTTGCCCGCCGCCGTGCACGCCATGATCGCGGCCATTTTCGCACGTATTTTCGGCCGTCTGGAGCAGCTTATCCAGCTCTGGCAATCCGGCCTTCTCCCCGCGCCCCCGATCCGCCAGGCCCATCCGCGCCTGTGCGGCCCGATCGCCTGTCAAGACCGCCTCGCCGGTTCCGCCCATACACCGCGACTCCGCGCCCGCTTCCGGCGCCTGGCCATTCCCAGACCCATCATCCCAGCCGGCCGCACCGTGGCCGCCACCCCGCCGAATCGCCCCGCGCCAAACCTGCCATCCGAACCCACGCCCCCGCGCCGCCGGCCGGCGCGCGCACCTCCGCTCGCCGGCCGTCACCGCGGGCGAAAATTCCCTTTCGCGGAGGGATGCTCGCCTGCGTCCATATTATTACGATATCGATATAATGACCGATTACCCGACCGGCATCGTCTCGGCCATCGGCTTCATCGCCACGACCATCTCATACCATACGGTCAGTTTCGGATGCCCGGGGCGCCATGGCTCATTGGCAAAGCGGAAATCCAGGTAGCCGAGCGCACAGGCAATGGTGATCTCGCCATAGGTCGAAAGCCCGTTCAGCGAATCCGCCTCGGCCTCCAGCGCATCCAGCGCGCGCGTCACCTTGCCCTTCTGCTGTTCGATCCAGGTCGTCCGCCCTTCATCCTGCGGCAGCGCCAGTTCGCGCCGGCGCGGCTGGGCCGCGTCCATGATCCCGTCGCCCAGGGCCGCACGGCGAATCGCGGTCCAGCGGGCCGGCCCGGCCGGCGGAAACAGCGGCGGTGCCGAACCGACGCTATCGATGTACTCGCAGATCACCGGGCTGTCGTACAGCGCGATGCCGCCCTCGCCGACCAGCGACGGCACCTTGGACAGCGGGTTGATGACCAGCAGGGCCGGGTCGGTGGTGCCGATCTTGGCCTTTTCGATTTGCCCCTCGATGCCGCGCGCGATGGCACAGGCCATCACCTTGCGGACATAGGGGCTGGCGGCGGAGAAGGCGAGTTTCATGGCGGGTTTCCCTCGGTGGTTGTTGGCCGCAGCGTGCGGCCTCCCGGACCGCCGCGCAAGCACGCTGCTTGACCCGATCGCCTCGAACTCGGCAGTTTAGGCTCAACCATACGCCACCAAGGGAGCATGCCATGGAACTTACCCCGCAGCAGATCGCGCAGTTCCACACCGAGGGCTATCTGTTCCTGCCGGAGTTGTTCAGCGCGGAGGAAATCGCCGTGCTGCGTGACGAAGCCGAGGCGATCTATGCCCAGACGCGGCCGGAAATCTGGCGCGAACGCTCCGGCGCGCCGCGCACCGCCTTCGCCGCACACCAGTACAACGAAGCCTTCGGCTTGCTGGGCCGGCATCCCCGCATGATCGCGCCGATCGAGCAGGTGTTCGGCGAGCCGCTGTACATGCATCAGTTCAAGATCAACGCGAAATCGGCCTTCACCGGCGATGTCTGGCAATGGCACCAGGATTACGGCACCTGGGCACGCGATGACGGCATGCCCGAACCCCGCGCCATGAACATCGCGGTGTTCCTCGATGAGGTGATGCACATCAACGGCCCCCTGATGCTGGTGCCGCGCAGCCATACGCATGGCACGCTGGTGGCCGGCCACGACACCACGACGACGAGCTATCCGCTGTGGACGCTGGACGAACCCACCGTCACCAAGCTGGTGGCCGAGGGCGGGATTGTCACCCCAATCGGCAAGCCCGGCGGATTGCTGATGTTCCACGGCAACCTGGTGCACGGCTCGGCCGGCAACATCACGCCGTATCCGCGCAAGATCGTGTACCTGACGCTGAACGCCGTCTCCAACCATATCCGCACCCCGACGCGGGCCGAATACATCGCGCACACCGATTTCCGGCCGATCGAGCCGTGCGAGGACGGGGCGCTGCTGGCGTATGCGCGGGGGCGGCAGGCGAAGGCAGCGTGAGAGAAGGGTCTTCTTTTTGTGAACAAAAAGAAGCAAAAAAACTTTTTTCACTTTGGTCCGTGCCTGGCATCGACGGCCGGTATTTATGATGGGCGTCGACGAATGAAGTTTTTTTGCTTCTTTTTGTTCATAAAAAGAAGATTCTTTCTTGATGGAATCAGACGATGAATCTCCACGCCCTCCTGGCCGCGCGCGCAAAGCCGGTGCGCGTTGGCCTGATCGGAGCCGGCAAGTTCGGCGCGATGTTTCTGGCCCAGGTACCACACGTGCCCGGGCTGGAGGTGGCGGCGATCGCCGATCTCGATCCTGACCGAGCGCGCGCCACCCTGGCCACGGTGGGCTGGGACTCGGCACGGATTGCCGCGACCCGCTTTACCGACAGCGGCGGCGATCTGATCGCCATGGATGCGGTCGAGGTGGTGGTCGAGGCCACCGGCAATCCCGCGGCTGGCATTGCCCATGCGCGTGCGGCGGTGGCGAACGGCAAGCATATCGTGATGGTCAATGTCGAGGCCGACGTGCTGGCCGGCCCGCTACTGGCTGCCGAGGCGCGCGCGGCCGGCGTGGTCTATTCGATGGCCTATGGCGACCAGCCGGCGCTGGTGTCCGAACTGGTCGACTGGGCGCGGTCCTGCGGCTTTGCCGTGGTGGCGGCGGGCAAGGGCACCAAGTATTTGCCGGCGTATCATACGGTCACGCCGGACGATGTCTGGACGCATTATGGGCTTACGCCCGAGGCGGCGAAGGCGGCGGGAATGAACCCGCAGATGTTCAACTCCTTCCTCGACGGCACCAAGTCGGCGATCGAGATGGCGGCGATCGCCAATGCCTGCGGATTGGATGTTCCTAGTGCCGGCCTGGCATTTCCGCCCTGTGGGGTGGACGACCTGCCACATGTGTTGCGTCCTCGTCACGATGGCGGCGTGTTGGAGCGGGCGGGAACCGCGGAGGTGGTGTCATCGCTGGAGCACGACGGCCGGCCGGTTTTCCGCGACCTGCGCTGGGGCGTCTACGTGGTCATCGAGGCGCCGACACCCTATGCCGCCGCGTGCTTCGGCCAGTACGGGCTGAAGACCGACGCTTCCGGCCGCTATGCCGCGACGTACAAGCCGTATCACCTGATCGGCCTGGAACTCGGCGTCTCGGTGCTGTCGGCCGCCCTGCGTGGCGAACCCACCGGGCAGTCGCGCGAATTCCGTGCTGACGTGGTGGCCGTGGCCAAGCGGGCATTGCGCCAGGGCGAGATGCTGGACGGCGAAGGCGGCTACACCGTCTGGGGCCGCGCAATGCCGGCGGCCGACAGCCTGGCGCTGGGCGCACTGCCGATCGGCCTGGCACATCGCGTGGCGCTGCGGCGTGGGGTGGCCGAGGGCGCGGTGCTGACCTGGGATGACGTGGCGGCAATGGATACGCCGGCGGCACGGGTGCGGCGCGAGATGGAGCAGCGCTTCGGGAGTGTTACGTCCGCGCGATGATTCCGGCCAGTTCGTCCGGGGTGCTCAGCATCGGATAATGCCCGGTATCGATTTCGTGCCAACGCGCGCCAAGCCTGTCCGCGGTCCGGCGTTGGTGTGCCAAAGGCGGGTTGGCGCTGCGCCGGCACCAGACGACATCGGCATCCCATTGTTGCTGCCAGAAGCTGGGAAGTTCCATCGCCGCTTCCATCGCCGCGCGCGGATGCATCGTTGTGCGGGCCGCGGCCCAGTCGCGCAAACCGGGCTCCAGGTCGCGGAACAGGCGATTGGCGGCATCCTCTTGCGGAACGCCGGTCGCCAGGTCGGTGGTCACGGCGGTAGGGCGGGCCACGATGTCAGCGAGCTTTTCGCCGTCCAGCAACGCCAGCGCATCGGCAAACACCAGCCGGGCGATACGGGCACGGGCGCGTTCGGCGCTGGCTGCCATGACCATGCCGCCGCAACTGGTGCCGACCAGCACGGCATCGTGCAAATCCTCGAAGCGCAGCAGTTCGGCGATCTCGGCACCTTGGCTGGCATTGGTGATCCCCGGCCGCAATGCGTGGGCGCGCTCGGCACAGCCGTCCAGGCTGGGGGCGAAGACGTTGTGGCCCATGGCGCGCAGGCGGGCGGCGACCGGCTGCCAGATCCAGCCGCCTTGATAAGCGCCGTGAATGAGCACGATGGCGGCCATGGCATGTCCCTCGATTTTGGCCAACGGTGCCGCAACCGGGACGAAACGCCAAATCCGCGTTGACAGGCCGCACGCCTGGGTGGACGCTGCGTTGCACCAATGTCATGGGCCCCGCACCAAGCGGTGCCGCAATGGCCAATGCTGAAAACAGGGAAAGGCTGCGATATGAACCGCACAACCGGGAGCGCGCCTGGCATCGGGCGCCGCGCATTCCTGCAATCGACCTCCGCCGGCGTGGCCATGGCCTTGGCGAACGGCGCGCCGGCCTGGGCCCAGGGCACGCCATGGGCCGATGTGCCCAAGGGCAAGGTGGACAAGGTCAACTTCGTCGTCTGGACCTATGGCGACATCTACACAAAGATCGGCGCCAGGTTCAAAGAGGATTGGGGCGTCACCGTCGACTCCACCATCTCCGCCTTCAACGACCATCCGCCCAAGCTGTTGTCGATGTTCGCCGGTGGCGAGTCGATCGATGTGTCGCAGTCCTCGCCTTACTCGTTCTGGAATTTCGTCTCCCAGGGGCTGGTGGAGCAGGTCCAGGACATGCCGGGCGCGGCGGCCTATGTCGCGGACATGACCGACATGATGAAGACGGTTGCGGTGCACAACGGCAAGCTGATGGGCATGCCGTATTTCTCCACCACCTGGATCTGGAACTACTACGAGCCGCTGCTGGAACAGGCGAAGATGACGCCGTTCAAGACCTATGAAGAACTCATGGAGCAGATGCGCAAAGCGAAGAAGGACAAGATCTCCGAATACCCGATCTTCTGGGTCGCTGGCGTCGGACTGGAACAGTTGCCCGGCACCTGGATGCAGATGACGCACAACAAGGGCGGCGCCTTCTTCGACAAGGCCGGCAACCACCAGCTCGGCGCGGGCTCGATCGCGCGCGAAACCCTGAAATGGTGGGTCCAGACCTTCAAGGAAGACCTCGCCGACCCCGAATCGCTCAAGCAGCAATTCGTCGGCTCGGCCAAGGCGTTCAGCGCCGGCAAGAACCTCTATCGCGGCCCCAACCACCACTACACGCTCCAGGTCGCCAACGACCCCGCCCAGTCGCCCAACGCCGGCAAGATCAAGGCGCACGGTTCGCCTGGCGACGGCCGCACCATCGGCACCGCGCACGTCTATTTCGTGACAGCAGCCAACCGCAACAAGGAATGGGCTTGGAAGCTGCTGCAATATCTCGGCGGCAAGACCAAGGACGGCCAGTATTCGCAGGCGGTCAGCCTGGCCAAGGACGCCATGCTCGGCTCCGGTTACACCTCGGTGATGAACAGCGATGCCATTAGCAAGGGCTGGGCGCCGTACGGCGACGTTCCGCTGATCCTGGACGCCTGGAAGAAGTCGACCTTCGTCGGCGAGGTCTGCAACTCGATGTACCAGCCCTGGCATTTCCCGTGGTCGGACCGCCTGAACATCGAAGTGCAAAAGGCGCTCATCGGCCAGATCACCGCCGATGTCTGCTGCGACAACCTGATCGCCGCGATCGCCCAAGTGAAGAAAGGCTGAGGCACAACGGTGAGCGACACGGCAGCGAAGGGCGGGGTCACACCCGCCCCCCCCCGCTTCGGCCCCCATCGCTTTGGTAAGGAGCTATCGCCACGCATCCTCGGCGTGGCGATGAACCTGCCGACCCTGGTCACCTTGGCGCTGGTGCTCGCCTACCCGATCTATTACGCCGCCTACCTCTCGCTGCACAAAGTCTCATTGATCCAGCTGCGCACGGGCATCTTTCCGTTTATCGGCTTCGACAACTACGAAAAGGTGCTGACCGACCCGCTGTTCCTGTTGTCGCTCGGCAACACCCTGACCTTCACCGCCTTCACTGTGATCGTCGAAGTGGTGCTGGCGGTGGCCATCGCCATCCTGATCAACCAACAGGATATCTGGACCAGCCGGATCACCCGTTTCCTGATCCTGCTGCCCTACGCCGTGCCGCCGATCGCCAACGGCCTGATCTGGTCGTTCATCTACAACGGCAAGCTCGGCTTCCTGAACCGCCTGCTCTATTCGGTCGGCGCGATCGACCGCCCGATCGACTGGACCGGCAATCCCGATACCGCGCTGTACGCAGTTGCCGTGCCCTATATCTGGCGCACCCTGCCATTCGCCATCCTGCTCGTGCACGCAGCCTTGCAGGGGATCAGCAAGGAGTTATTCGAAGCCGCCTCGGTGGATGGCGCCGGCGCCTGGCACCGCTTCCGCCACATCACCCTGCCGCTGATCATGCCGGTAATCGTCGTGCTGCTGGTCCTGCGCACCTCCTTCGCGGTCGCCGTGTTCGACGAAATCCTCGCGATCACCCAGGGCGGCCCCGGCGACGCCACCTGGGTTGCCAGCTGGTACAGCTATAAGAAAGGCTTCGCCCCACCCTTCGACATCGGCGCAGGTGCGGCCTCGGCCTTCCTGCTGGCGGCGATGGTCGCGATCCTGGCCTTCATCTACATCAAGCTGCTTTACCGGCGGACGGACTGACCGCCATGCGCAAGACCCCGCTCCAGAAGCTGCTGCTGCATTTCGCCAACATCGCGGTGATCTTCTTCATCCTGCTGCCGCTGGCCGCCGTGGTGATCGGCTCACTGCTGGCCGAAAAAAACCTCGCCGGCGACACCCGCTCGATCATCCCCGGCGACATCACCTTCGACAATTTTCGCGTCATCATCAGCCGCGGCGAACAGCGCGGCCAAGTCTTCGAACAGGCCACCTACCTGCCCGACAACGTGAAAAAAATCTATCACGCGCTGGGCAACTCGGTGGTGATCTCGGTCTCGGTCACCTTCCTCACCCTGATCTTCGCTTCGCTCTCGGCTTACACCGTGGTCAAGCTGAACCTGCGCTGGGTCGCCTGGCTGCTGACGGTGAACGTCTTCGCCCGCTTCGTGCCGATCATCGTGCTGATGATCCCGCTCTACGTGGTGTTCCGCAAACTCGGCATGCTGAACTCGATGTGGGGCGTGATCATAGCCCTCACCGGCTTCCTGCTGCCCTACGGCATCCTGATTCTGGTGCCGTACTTCGCCTCGATCCCCAAGGAACTCGACGAAAGTGCCCGCATCGACGGCTGCACCCGCTTCACCGCCTTCCTGCGCATCACCCTGCCGCTCAGCACGCCTGCGCTGGCCAGCTACGGCGCCATCGTCTTCATCATCGCCTGGAACGACCTGCTCATTCCGCTGATCCTGAACAACCGGGCCGAGTTCATGACGCTCCCCGTCGTCATCGCCAGCCTGGTCGGCGACGTATTCGTGGTGTTCAACTTGATGATGGCGATCTGCCTGATCGCGCTGACGCCGTCGGTGCTGCTGGTGATGCTGCTGCGCAAGTTCGTGGTGGAGGGGCTGACGGCGGGGGGAGTTAAGGGGTAAGCAAGGTCTTCTTTTTCTGAAGAAAAAGAAGCAAAAAGACTTTTATCCATTGGCCCGTGCCTCAATGGACAGAAGTTTTTTGGTTCTTTTTTAAAAAAAGAACGCCTTCTTTGCTTCCTTGGCGCGCCCTGCTGGACTCGAACCAGCGACCCACAGCTTAGAAGATTGTATCTATTTTGCTTTATTTCAAAGCGATAGAGATTTTGTCACTCCTATTTCACTCTGAGGCACGTCCGTGGCGACCCCGGAGGGACTCGAACCCCCAACGCACGAGGTAGAAGCTCGTTGCTCTATCCAGTTGAGCTACGGGGTCTGTGGGTCACCTTATCACCGGCCAAGTCTGCGGTTAAGAGCGAGGCAACAGGCAGAGGCCGGGAAGACCTATGGGGCACCTATGTACCGTGATAAGTTGAAGCAGCATCGAACCGGCTTGCGGAGGGTAGGGCGTGGTGGCCAAAAAAAAAGACGTGCCTGTTAAAAATATGTTTAAGAAAGGCGATATCGTGATTTTAAAGTCCGGTGGTCCGCCCATGACAGTTGACACAGTTCCTAGCGACCTGGATTTCTACAAGAGACCAAAAGGTTATTATTTAACTCAATGGTTTAAGGGGGCATCGAAGGAGAGCGGATAGTTCAAAGAGCACCTCATCAACAAATATGTCCCTCTGGCTAAGAAGTGAGTCCTCAAGAAGCCGCCGAGTGGATGCTTGAGCAGTTTGTGATTAAGCGTTTTCTGTATCAGAACGAGGCCGCCACCCATTTACTTCACCTGCACGACGAGAATCTCGCCTATTTTGATGACAATAGCAATGTGTGCGTTGGTAAAAAGGTGCTTGCGGCATTCAACCGACTTACACCGGACGCGGTTTATGAGCGTACTGCTAAGTTCTGGCGTGACCGACTGCCAAGCGATCAGCCAGGACGACAGCAATAGCCCCACCTATCGGGTTCTATTCGTTCGTCATCTCCCTCTTCCGTAGCGCCCACCAACGTAGCTCGGGTGTGCTTTTTGGCGGGCAGTGCTTCGTCGCCTGCTCGTAGCGCCGGCTGATCTTATCCAGTGGCCAGCCCTGCACCAGCTTGAAGGTGTGCATGTACGGCCGGTCGATCAGCTTGGCCGTGAGGTTGATGTAGTACTCAAAGGAGTTCGCCGGTAGGTCGGTTACGGGTTTCTCGATGCGCTCGTTAATGTGTTTAAAGTTGATAGTTTTCATAATGGTGAGGCACAGCCCCACTTTTACCTTTATGAAGGGGCGCAGGCGGCCTCCTAGTTGTAGTGTGCTCCTCCCCCCTTTATCTCCACAGGTAAGGTTGATGGAAGGTGCTACCTATGCGGCGTAGATCAGATGGCAGGGACAGAAGTGGGTGGCCTGCCCCCGTTTGGTGATCCGGGTGAGATGTTAATTGAGTGGGTTGGGTAATGCCAGTGTCGGTGTGGTCGGGCGATCGCCCGGCCACACAGAGATGGCTCGGTTGTTCGCTACAGCGTTTCGGTTCCGTTAGGTGGACCGCCTGCCGGTTGATACGCACGTTTTGCTGCTGCCGTGGTGGCGCGCAGGGCG
>CAMBRC010000034.1 GCA_945869965.1 Asaia bogorensis | reverse complement strand
AGTCGGAAAACGCCCGTTCCAGGTGGAGGGGATTCCGGGTGATGGTCAAGCAAACCCATGACTCTACTTCTGAATGGAGGAACGTTGGGGCTCAGATCAAACGGGCATTGAACTTATCGGGGTCCTCGCCGCTATGATAAATGCCGGAGGTGTAGCCATTGTCGTACTTGATAAATCCAACCTTATCAATCAGGTTTTCGGCGTGTTCCAAGGTTTGGTAAAAGAGGAACCAGGGGCTTTGCCCCTGGCCCTCAACTCTGTAGCGCCTTTGGCAAAGGGGGGGCTGGGGCCTCAGGCCCCAACAGGTCCAGGGCAGAGTCCTGGCCTTACTTCCCTGCCCTCCCCCGCACCTCCTGATGCCATATCATCAGCCCGGCGCAGATGATGATGGCGATGCCGGTGAGGCTCCAGGCGTTGGGGAATTCTTGCCAGATCAGCATGCCCAGCAGGGTCGCGTAGACGATCGCGCCGTATTCGAAGGGGGCGACCAAGGTGGTTTCGCCGATGCGGTAGGCTTCGGTCATCAGGAGTTGGGCGGCCAGGGTGACCACGCCGATGGTCAGTAGTCCGGCCAGGCCGAGCCAGTTGGGGGTGACCCAGACGGGGAGGCAGAGGGCGCCGGCCAGGACGGTGCTGCCGACGCCGAACCACAGGACGATGGCAACGTTGCTTTCGCCCTGTTCACCCATGCGGCGGATGCTGATCATGGCCAACGCCCAGGTGACAACGCCGGCCATCACGATGGCGACCGGCAGGGGCGGCAGGGCGTCGGCGCCGGCGGCCCAGGGCTGGACCATCAACAGCACGCCGCCGAGGCCGGCCAGCACGGCGGCGACGCGTTGCCAGCCGACGCGCTCGCCAAGCAGGGGGACGGAGAGGATGGTCAGGAACAGCGGCATGCAGAAGCCGAGCGCGGTGTTGGTGGCCAGCGGCAGGTGGCCGTAGCCGTAGTAGGCGGTCAGCATGCCGGTGAAACCGAAGGCCAGGCGCCAGACATGGCTCATCGGCCGCTTCGGTCGCAGCGCCACCCAGCCGACATTGCGCAGCTGGACCGGCAGCAGGACTACGGCCACGACCAGGCTGCGGAAGAACATCATCTCGACGGCCGGATACTCGGCGGCCAGCGCCTTCACCAGCGCGGAGGAGACAGTGTACAGCGCCGAGGCGGCCATCACGCAGAGGATTGCCCGTTTGCGGGTTGCCCGATCGGTCATTGGCCGGACGGTATCGTGTGTGCCGGCGGGTCGGTAGGGCGTGTGGGCAGGGCTGGGTTGCCCCAGGGTCGATGTCGAGGTGGTGACTGGATGGCGGCGTGATATAGGCGCGCCATGGACGTTTCCGCGACTCGCTACCCGACGGTTCTGCAGGTGCTGCCGGCGCTGGAAAGCGGCGGGGTGGAGCGTGGCACATTGGAAATTGCCGCCGCGATCGAGACCGCCGGGGGGCGGGCGTTGGTGGCCAGCGCGGGCGGGCGGATGCTGGGCGGACTGGCGCGCACGGGCGCGGGGCACTTCACCCTGTCGCTGGCGTCGCGCGATCCCTGGCACATCTGGCGCAATGCGGCGGCACTGGAAGAGCTGATCGTGCGGGAGCGGGTGGACATCGTGCATGCGCGGTCGCGCGCGCCGGCGTGGTCGGCGTGGATCGCGGCGCGGCGGACCGGGGTGCCATTTATGACCACCTACCACGCGCCCTATGGCGAGAACCTGCCGTTCAAGCGTCGCTACAATGCGGTGATGGCGAAGGGCGCGCTGGTGATCGCGATCAGCGGCTTTGTCGCCGAGCTGATCCAGCAGCGCCATGGTGTGCCGCCGCAGCGCATCCGGGTGATCCCGCGCGGGGTGGACCCTGATATCTTCGATCCCGAACGGGTGAACGGCGATCGGGTGCCGCGGCTGGCGCGAGCCTGGCGGGTGGAGGATGGGCATCCGATCATCCTGCTGCCGGGCCGGCTCACGCGCTGGAAGGGTCAATCCGTGCTGATCCAGGCGCTGGCGCGGATGCGCAATGCCGAGGCGGTGGTGGTGCTGGCAGGGTCGGACCAAGGGCGGCGGGGCTATGCCGCGGAACTGGCCAGCCTGGCGCGGCGGCTCAATGTCGAGCATCGGGTGCGGATTGTCGGCAACGTCGATGACATGCCGGCAGCGTTGAAGCTGTCGGATGTCGCGGTGAACGCGTCGACCGAGCCGGAGGGGTTTGGGCGCGTGGTAATCGAGGCGCAGGCGATGGCACGGCCGGTGATCGCCACGGATCATGGCGGGGCGGTCGAGACGGTGATCCATGGCGTCACCGGCTGGCGGGTGCGGCCGAACGACCCCGATGAACTGGCCAATATGCTGGACGCCGTGCTGGCGCAGCCGTTGGAAACGCGGCTGGACATGGGGGTGCAGGCGCGGGCGATGGTGCGGGCACGGTTCACGGTGAAGGCGATGCAGGACGCCACGTTGGATGTGTATCGCGAGGTCCTGGGGCATCCGGTCGCGAGGCGCGAAGTCGGGGGATGAAGCGGGTCCTGGTGATCCGGCTCAGCGCGCTAGGCGATTTCGTGCTGTCGTTCCGGGCGTTTGCGGCGATCCGGGCGCATCACCCGGAGGCCGAGATCACGTTGCTGACGACGCGGCCTTATGTGGCGCTGGCAGAGGCGTCGCCGTGGTTTGACCGGGTGGTGGCGGATGCGCGGCCGGCGTTCTGGGATGTGCCCGGCCTGCTACGGTTGCGGCGGGATTTGGCCGGGTATGACATGACCTATGACTTGCAGACGTCCGGGCGGTCATCCTGGTATTTTCATCTGGCGGGCCGGCCGGCCTGGTCGGGCATCGCGTCGGGGTGTTCGCATCCCCAGCGGGGGCCGGCCCGGGCGCGGATGCATACGCTGGAGCGCCAGGAAGACCAGTTGCGGCTAACCGGCGTTGATGTCTTTCCGACGCCGGATCTCGCATTTCTGACGGACAGGCCGGTGCCCCCCCTGCCCACCCGGTTTGTGGTGCTGGTGCCTGGGGCTTCGGCGCATCGTGGCGTCAAGCGTTGGCCGGCGGCGAAGTATGGCGCGCTCGGCACACTGCTGGTGGCGCGCGGGCTGATGCCGGTGATCGTCGGCGGGCGGGATGAGATTGCGGTTGCCGCCGAGATTTGCGCCGTGTGCCCGCAGGCGGTGGACCTGACCGGGCAGACCGATGTGCTTGATATCTTCGCCATTGCCGCGCGGGCGGCGTTCGTGGTCGGCAACGATACCGGACCGACGCATATGGCCGCAGCCGCCGGGGCGAAGGTGATTGCCCTGTTCTCCGGCGAGAGCGACCCGGCGATGAACGCGCCGCGCGGGGCCGACGGCAGCTGGGGCGTCGTGCTACGCGAGACGGTGCTGGCCGACATGAGCGTTCAGAGGGTTGCGGCGGCCCTGCCATGAGGCCATAGAGTTTGGCCCATTTTGGTTCAGGAGACCCCTCGTATGCCCGCCATCACGCTGCCCGACGGCTCCGTGCGCTCGTTCGACGCGCCGGTTGCGGGCACTACCGTGGCGGCGGCGATCGGGCCGGGGCTGGCGCGGGCGGCGCTGGCGATGAAGCTGGACGGCAAGCTGGTGGATTTGTCGACGGTCATCGAGCAGGACGCCCGCATCGTCTTCGTGACGCGCCGCGACGACGACGCGCTGGAGATGATCCGCCACGATTGTGCCCATGTGCTCGCCGAGGCGGTGCAGGCGCTGTTTCCTGGCACCCAGGTGACGATCGGCCCGTCGATCGAGAACGGGTTCTACTACGATTTCGCCCGCAACGAGCCCTTCACCACCGACGACTTTGCCGCCATCGAGGCGAAGATGCGCGAGATCGTGGCGCGCAATGCGCCGTTCCTGCGCAGCGTCATCGATCGCAACGAAGGCATCGCCTTCTTCGAGGCCAAGGGCGAGGCCTACAAGGCCGAGCTGATCCGCGACCTGCCGGGGACCGAGGTCATCACACTGTACAGCCAGGGTGAGTGGATCGACCTGTGCCGCGGGCCGCATATGCGCGGCACCGGCGATGTCGGCACAGCGTTCAAATTGATGAAGGTGGCCGGCGCCTATTGGCGCGGCGATCATCGCAACCCGATGCTGAGCCGCATCTACGGCACCGCCTGGCGCGACCAGAAGGAGCTGGATGCCCATCTCCACATGCTGGAGGAGGCGGAGAAGCGCGACCACCGCCGCATCGGCAAAGACATGGGCCTGTTCCACCTCCAGGAGGAGGCGACGGGCAGCATCTTCTGGCACCCGAAGGGCTGGAAGCTGTATCGCACCGCCGAGGATTACATGCGTCGGCGGCTGGATTCGACCGGCTATCTCGAGATCAAGACGCCACAGCTGGTGGATCGCGTGCTGTGGGAGAAATCCGGGCACTGGGACAATTACCGCGCCCACATGTTCCTGGTCCGCGTCGACGAGGACGAGAAGACCCTGGCGCTCAAGCCGATGAACTGCCCCGGCGCGGTGATGGTGTTCCGTCAGGGCGTGCGCAGCTATCGCGACCTGCCGCTGCGCCTGGCCGAGTTCGGCCAGGATCACCGCTATGAGCCGTCCGGCTCGCTGCACGGCATCATGCGGGTGCGCGCCTTCCAGCAGGATGACGGGCATATCTTCTGTACCGAGGACCAGATTGGCAGCGAGACGGTGCGCTTCGTCGAACTGCTGTCGTCGATCTACCGCGATTTCGGCTTCCCGGAGTTCCGGGTGAAGTTCTCCACCCGGCCGGATGTGCGCGCGGGATCGGACGAGGTTTGGGACAAGGCCGAGGGCGCGCTCGAAAAGGCCTGCGCCGAAGCCGGCGTCGAATACACCATCAACCCCGGCGAAGGCGCGTTCTACGGCCCGAAGCTGGAATTCGTGCTGCGCGACGCGATCGGCCGCGATTGGCAGTGCGGCACCCTGCAGGTCGATTTCGTCCTGCCTGAGCGGCTGGATGCCGAATACGCCGCCGCCGATGGCACACGGCGCCGGCCGGTGATGCTGCATCGCGCCATCCTGGGCAGCTTCGAGCGGTTCCTCGGCGTGGTGATCGAGAGCTACGCCGGGCGCTTCCCGCTCTGGATGTCGCCGGTGCAGGTGGCGGTGGCGACGATCGTGTCCGACGCCGATCCCTATGCCGAGGAGGTCGCGGCGGCCCTGCGCGCGGCCGGGCTGGCGGTGGTGCTCGACCTGTCGAACCAGAAGATCAACGCCAAGGTGCGCGAGCACAGCGTGCAGCACGTGCCGGTGATTGCCGTTTTGGGCCGCAAGGAGGCCGAGCAGCGGACCGTGGCGCTGCGCCGATTGGGCGGCGACTCGCAGGAGGTTTTGCCGCTGGATCAGGCGGTTGCGCGCCTGAAAGCCGAGGCGATGGCGCCCGATCTGCGGCGTGGCATCACGTGATCGCCGCCATGTAACAGTCGCAAGCCTTGAAAACCGGCGCCACAAGTCGCAACATAAGCTGTTGCAAACAGCGGCGCGCGATCCACTGATGCTCACGAACGTCAACTGCCACAGGAGAGAACCATAGCCCGAGGACCCATGCCCGCACCGCCTAACCGCGACGGGCCCCGCGTGAACGAGGATATCCGCGTACCGCAAGTGCGCCTGATCGACCAGGACGGCGAGATGCTGGGCGTGATGACCGCCCGCGACGCCATCCAGCGCGCCTATTCCGTCGGCCTCGACCTGCTTGAGATCAGCCCGAACGCCGATCCGCCGGTGTGCAAAATTCTCGACTTCGGCAAGTTCAAATACGAGCAGCAGAAGAAGAAGAACGAGGCGAAGAAGCGGCAGAAAGTGATCGAGATCAAGGAGATCAAGGTCCGCCCGAACATCGACGAGAACGACTATCAGGTGAAGCTGCGCGCCATGAAGTCGTTCATCGAGGAGGGCGACAAGGTCAAGGTGACCCTGCGCTTCCGCGGCCGTGAAATGGCCCACCAGGATATCGGCGTGAAAGTTCTGGAACGCATCCGCGGCGACATGGATTTCGCCACCAAGGTGGAGCAGATGCCGAAGATGGAAAACCGGCAGATGGTGATGGTGCTGACGGCGAAGTAGCGCCGACGCATTGACCAGATGCGAATGGCCGGGGATCGCTCCCCGGCCATTTGCGTTTGCTGGCGCTAGAGCAATATCCGATCAGGCGGAAACGCCTGGCCGGAAGATTTGCGTTCTTATACCAACCGTCGGAACGCTTGCCTCATCCAGGCAAGCAAGGCTGGGCTCCGCCCAGACCCGCCAGGGGCCGAGCCCCTGGACCTCAACCCTATGAAAAGTAATGGGGGTCTGGGGCCGTCGGCCCCAGCGGGTCGAGGGCAGAGCCCTCGCCTTCCTTCCCTTCGTATGGGTCAATCATTCCAATGCTTGGTATTAGTCAAAGAGCTAGAGCGAAAGTCGACCGCCTATCAGGTCGGCTTTCGCTCTAGAGCCGCGTTCCCGCGAAGCGCGAGCTGTTGGCCCCCGGGATCTCGAACAGATGCGGCCCGAGATCGGCCAGCGTGTTCACGCCGATATTGGCCATTGCCGTCAGCGTCTCGTTGCGCATGATGGTCAGCGCCTTGGTGGCCCCGGCTTCCCCGGCAACGGCCACGCCCCACAGCGTGTTGCGCCCGCACAGCACCGCCTTGGCGCCCAGCGATAGCGCCTTGACGATGTCGGTCCCCCGTCGAATGCCGCTGTCGAACAGCACCGTGGTCTTGTGGCCGACTTCGGCAACAATGCTCGGCAGAACATCGATCGAGGCCACCGAGCAGTCCAGGTTGCGCCCGCCATGGTTGGACACCACGATCCCGTCCGCCCCGCGTTCGACGGCGATGCGGGCATCCTCGGGATGCATGATACCCTTGACGATCAGCGGGCCTTTCCAGCGATCACGCAGCCGGTTCACGTCGTCCCACGACAGATCCTCGGTGTGCTTGACCCGATCGCCGAGCGGCGCCTGGGTGATCGGGGTGCGGAATTCCTCGGGATAGTTCTCAAAGCGCGGCAGCCCACCATTCTTCATCGCATATCTGCCAACCGTGCCGAACAGCCAGTGCGGGGCGAAGGCGATGTCAATTAATGACTTCAAGGTCGGCTTGTAAGGGAATGAAAAACCGTTGGCTTTGTTGTAGGCGCGGTTCGGCGAGACCGGCGTGTCCATCGTCAGGAACAGCGCTTCGAAGCCATTGTTCTGGGCGCGGTCGACCAACTGCATGGAAAGCTCGCGGTCCTTCCACAGATACAGCTGCATGAAGTTGCGCCCGTTCGGCACCTCGCGGGCGATCTTTTCGACCGAGGTTTGGGCGCCGGTGGCCAGGGTGTAGGGAATGCCGGCCTTGGCAGCCGCCTTGGCCAGCGCCAGCTCGCCCTCATAGGCCACCAGGCCGGCGGTGCCGGTGGGGGCGATGATGTACGGCATGGTGATCGGCTTGCCGAACAATTCCAGCGAGATATCGCGCCGGCTGACGTATTCCGGGAAGCGCGGCACCACCCGCAGCCGATCAAGCGCCGCGCGGTTTTCGTCCAGCAGCTTGTCGTCCTCGCTGCCGCGGTCGACATATTCGAAGATCCCACGCGGCAGCAGGCGGCGGGCAGCGTCGCGGAGCTGATAGATATCGTCGCATTGATCCAAGGTGCTCACGGCGTTTCCTGACCCGGCTGGTGTTGGTTGGGCAAAGCCTGCACCGGTTCACCGGGTTTGGGCAACCTGAGGGGACGAAAAACTGCTGCCCTGGCTGCATGTCGCTTGCCACCTGCACCGGCAGACACCAAATCGTGACGCATGGACAAGCCCGCCACTCCGCCTGACGCGACGGTCTACTATGACGGCGCCTGCCCGATCTGCACCCGGGAAATGGCGCAATATCGCCAGACACAGGGCGCCGAACGGCTGGCTTTCGTCGATGTGGCAAGCTGCGATGCGGCGGCCTTGGCGCCGGGGCTGACCCGCGAAGCGGCGCTGGCGCGGATGCATGTGCAAACTGCTGACGGCCAGATGGCATCTGGCGCCGCGGCCTTCGTGGCACTCTGGCGCACCTTGCCCCGATTCAGCTGGATGGCCCGCATCGCCGGCCTGCCGATCGTGCTGCCGGTGCTGGAACTGGGCTATCGCGGCTTCGTCCGGCTGCGCCGCTTGTGGCGACCAACGCCAAAAGCTTGACGCGCCCAACGCTTGACGGGGGCGGCGGCGGCGATCATACACCGCGCTCTCACCGCCGCTCCGCGAGGGTTCGCGCAGCGGCGCGTTCCCTATTGTGGCGGCCTTCGGGCCGTCGCTATCGATGATGGAGCATAGCGTGTTCGAGGCGTTGTCCGGCAAACTCACGGGGGTCTTCGACCGTCTGCGCACGCGCGGGCGGCTGTCGGAAACCGATGTGCTGGAAGCGCTGCGCGAGGTCCGCCTCGCCCTGCTGGACGCCGACGTCGCCCTGCCGGTGGTGCGCGACTTCATCACCAAGGTCCGCGAACGCGCGGTTGGCGCCGAAGTAATCGACTCGGTCTCACCCGGCCAGCAGGTGGTGAAGATCGTCAACGACGTGCTGGTCGATGCCCTGGGCGGCGCCGGCGCGGTCGCGCTGAACCTCAATGCCGCCTCGCCAGTGCCCATCCTGATGGTCGGCCTGCAGGGCTCCGGCAAGACCACCACCTCCGGCAAACTGGCGCTGCGCTTGCTCAAGCGCGACCGCAAGAAGGTGCTGCTGGCCAGCCTGGACACTCAGCGCCCGGCCGCGCAGTTGCAGCTGGAGACCCTGGCGAAGCAGGCCGGCGTCGGCAGCCTGCCGATCATCCCCGGCCAGACCCCGCTGGAAATCGCCGCCCGCGCCATGGATACCGGCCGGCGCGAAGTCTATGACATCGTCATCCTGGACACCGCCGGCCGCCTGTCGATCGACGAGGCGTTGATGGCCGAGGTCCAGGCAATCCGGGCCGCCACCAACCCGGCCGAGACGCTGCTGGTGGTTGACGCCATGACAGGCCAGGACGCGGTCAACACCGCCAAGGCCTTCAACGACGCGCTCGGCGTGACCGGCATCGTGCTGACCCGCATGGACGGCGATGCCCGCGGCGGCGCCGCCCTGTCGATGCGCGCGGTCACCGGCGCCCCGATCAAGTTCTCCGGCTCCGGCGAGAAACTCGACGCACTGGACGAATTCCATCCCGAGCGCGTCGCCGGCCGCATCCTGGGCCAAGGCGACGTGGTCGGCCTGGTCGAGCGCGCCGCCGAGTTGGTCGACGAGGAAGAAGCCGAGAAACTCGCCCGCAAGATGGCGAAGGGCACTTTCGACCTGGAGGATTTCGCCACCCAGCTCAAGCAGCTGAACAAGATGGGCTCGATCCAGTCGATCATCGGCATGCTGCCCGGCGCCGGCAAGATCCAGGCGGCGCTGGACGCCTCGGGCAAGGGCGCGCAGCTTGATCCCAAGGTGCTGAAGCGCCAACAGGCGATCATCTCCTCGATGACCCGCGCCGAACGCAAGAACCCCGACATGATCAAGGCCAGCCGCAAGAAGCGCATCGCGGCGGGCTGCGGCATGACGGTCCAGGATGTCAATCGGCTGCTGAAGCAGTTCGACGACATGTCCACGATGATGAAGCGCATGACCAAGATGGGTCAGAAGGGCCTGATGCGGCAGGGGCTCGGTGCCCTGATGCCGCAAGGTCGACGGCCGTTCTGAACCTTAACCGACCAACGAACACCTGACTGGAGACAATTGATGGGCCTCAAGATTCGCCTCGCCCGCGCCGGCGCCAAGAAGCGGCCGTATTACCACATCGTGGTGGCCGACAGCCGTTCGCCGCGCGATGGCCGCTTCATCGAGCGGCTGGGCAGCTACAACCCGATGCTGCCGGCCGAGCACGAGGACCGCGTGCGGTTGCTCGGCGAGCGTATCCTGCATTGGGTGAAACAGGGCGCGCTGCCGACCGATCGCGTGGCCAAGTTCCTCGGCCATGCCGGGCTTGCGCCGATGCCGGTCTATCCCGAGCAGCCCGTGCAGTCGGCGCCGAAGAAGAAGGCGCAGGAGCGCGCCAAGGCCGCCGCCGCGGCGGCCGCCTAAGCAGCGGAGTCTGCCTTGCCTGATCGACGCATCCTGATGGGCGTGATCGGACGGCCGCACGGCGTGCGGGGGCTGTCGCATGTGCACAGCTACACCGCCGATCCCGCGGATCTGCCCGAGTATGGCCCGTTCACCGATGAGCGCGGCCGGCGCTTTGCCCTGTCATGGGCGAGCGACGGCGTGGCGCGCGTGGTGGAGCTGGTCGATGGCCGCGAGGTGGCGATGCGCGACCGGGAGGCAGCACAGGCGCTGGTCAATGTCCGGCTGTATGTCGACCGCGACACGCTGCCGGCGCCCGAGGACGACGACGAGTTCTACCTCGCCGACCTCATCGGGCTGCGGGCGGTGACGCCGGACGGGGCTGACCTCGGCAAGATCGACACGGTGCACGATTATGGCGCCGGGGCGAGCCTGGAGATCGGGCGGCTGATCGTGCCGTTCACCAAGGCCTGTGTGCCGCTGGTCGATATCGCCGGCGGGATCGTGACGGTGGTGCCGCCGGAAGAAGTCAACGTTCCCGGCGGCGAGTCGGAGGCCGCCGAATGACTTGGCGCGCTTCCGTCCTGACGCTGTTCCCCGGGATGTTCCCCGGCCCGCTTGGCCAGTCGCTGGCCGGACGTGGGCTGGCGCGCGGGGACTGGTCGCTGGAAGCTCGGGAAATCCGCGAGGTGGCAACCGACCGGCACCGCAAGGTGGATGACACGCCGTTCGGTGGTGGCGCAGGGATGGTGATGCGGGCGGATATCGTCGACGCGGCACTGGCCTTGGTCGCCGACGGACGGCCGATGATCTACCTCACGCCGCGCGGCAAGAACCTGTCCCAGGCGCGGGTGCGCGAACTGGCTGCCGGGCCCGGCGTGGTGCTGCTGTGCGGGCGGTTCGAAGGCGTGGACGAGCGCGTGATCGAAGCGCGCGGGCTGGAGGAAGTCAGCATCGGCGACTACGTGCTGTCGGGTGGCGAGCCCGCGGCGCTGGTGTTGCTGGATGCCTGCGTGCGGCTGCTGCCCGGCGTGATGGGCGCTGCCGAAAGTGCCTCCGAGGAGAGTTTTTCCCCCGGCGCCTATGCCGGGTTGCTGGAATACCCGCATTACACCCGCCCGGCGGAGTGGCAGGGGCGCGCGGTGCCGGACGTACTGCTGTCCGGCCACCATGCCGCCGTTGCCGCCTGGCGACGCGGCGAGGCGGAGCGGATCACACGCGAACGACGGCCCGATTTGTGGGCCGCCTATCAATTGGCACGCAGCCGGACGATTGCCTCGTCCGGCATCGCGCCCTAGAGAGATCGACGAAAGGACCAGCCATGAACATCATCCAGCAGTACGAGGCCGAGCAGATTGCCCGCCTCACCGCCGAGCGTCCGGTGCCCTCCTTCATCCCCGGTGACACGCTGCGCGTGGCGCTGAAGGTGGTGGAAGGCGAGCGCAGCCGCATCCAGAATTTCGAGGGCGTGTGCATCGCGCGCTCGAACAAGGGGCTTTCCAGCAACTTTACCGTGCGCAAGATCAGCTACGGCGAGGGCGTGGAGCGCGTGTTCGCGCTGTATGCACCGACCATCGCCGAGATCGCGGTGGTGCGCCGCGGCGATGTGCGCCGGGCGAAGCTGTATTACCTGCGCGGCCGCAGCGGCAAGTCGGCGCGTATCGCCGAGCGCGCGCGCGACGTGGCGCCCACTGCTGCAACCAGCGGGACAACCGCGGCCGAGTAATCGGCTGGCTGCACGAGGGAGAAGACGATGGCAGACAGCAAAGCGCGGACGCTGTTCGACAAGGTGTGGGATGCCCACGTGGTCGAACAGCTTCCTGACGGCACCTGCGTGCTCTACATCGACCGCCACCTCGTGCATGAAGTCACTAGCCCGCAGGCGTTCGAAGGCTTGCGCCTGACCGGGCGGAAAGTGCGCCGGCCAGATGCGACCATTGCGGTGGCCGACCACAACATCCCCACCGAGGGCCGGGCGAGCGGCATCAAGGAAGAGGACAGCCGCATCCAGGTGGAAACCCTGGAGCGCAATGTCGCCGAGTTCGGCGTGCCGTATTTCCCGATCATGTCGCCCCAGCAGGGCATCGTGCACATCATCGGGCCGGAACAGGGCATCTCGCTGCCCGGCATGACGATTGTGTGCGGTGACAGCCACACCTCGACTCACGGCGCGATGGGCTCGCTGGCCTTCGGCATCGGCACCTCGGAAGTGGAGCATGTGCTGGCCACCCAGACGCTGTTGCAGAACCGGGCGAAGAACATGCTGGTGCGGGTGGACGGCGTGGTGCCGGCCGGCTGCACCGCCAAGGACATCGTGCTGGCGATCATTGGCAGGATCGGCACCGCCGGCGGCACCGGGCATGTGATCGAGTTCGCCGGCTCGGCGATCCGGGCGCTGGACATGGCCGGGAGGATGACCGTCTGCAACATGTCGATCGAGGCCGGCGCGCGGGCCGGCATGATCGCACCTGACGAGACCACCTTCGCCTATGTCCGCGGCAAGCCCTATGCCCCCAAGGGCGAGGCGCTGGAGCGGGCAATCGACTGGTGGCGCAGCCTGCCGGCCGACGAGGGCGCGGTCTACGACAAAACCGTGGTGCTCGATGCCGCCAGCATTGCGCCGATGGTGACCTGGGGCACCAATCCCGAGGCGGTGGTACCAGTGACGGCCACCGTGCCAGACCCAGCCGCCGAGCCTGACGAGGCCAAGCGGGCGCAGCTTGCGCGCATGGTCGAGTATATGGGCCTTACCCCGGGCCAGAAGATGACTGACCTCAAGATCGACGTGGTCTTCATCGGCTCCTGCACCAATGGCCGCATCGAGGATATCCGTGCTGCCGCTGCCATAGCCACGGGCCGTAAGGTCGCTCCTGGCGTGCGCGCCATGGTGGTGCCGGGGTCCGGCATCGTGCGGGACCAGGCCGAGGCGGAGGGGCTGGACAAGATCCTGTTGGCAGCCGGGTTCGAATGGCGCGAGCCCGGGTGTTCGATGTGCCTGGGGATGAACCCGGACAAGCTGACGCCGGGCCAGCGCTGTGCCAGCACCAGCAACCGCAACTTCGAGGGCCGGCAGGGGCCTGGCGGGCGGACGCACCTGGTGTCGCCGGCCATGGCGGCCGCCGCCGCGGTCACTGGGCGCATCACCGATGTGAGGGAGCTGGGCTGATGGACAAGTTCACCACGCTCACCGGCGTTGCCGCCCCGCTGCCGATGGCCAATGTCGATACCGACAAGATCATCCCCGCCCGGTTCCTCAAGACGATCAAGCGCACCGGGTTGGGGGTGCATCTGTTCGACACGTTGCGGTTTGACGGCGACGGGAAGGAACGGCCGGAGTTTGTGCTGAACCAGGGGCCGTATCGCAAGGCGGAGATCCTGATCGCGCATGAGAATTTCGGTTGCGGGTCGTCGCGCGAGCATGCGCCATGGGCATTGCTGGATTTCGGCATCCGATGCGTGATCGCGCCGGACTTTGCCGACATCTTCCACAACAACACGTTCAAGAACGGTATCCTGCCGATCCGGCTGCCGCGCGCGGTGTGCGACCAGCTGATGGAGGATGCGCGGCAGGGTGACAATGCGCGGCTGACCATCGATCTGGAGGAACAGGTGGTGGTGCGGCCGAATGGCGAGAAGATCAAGTTCGAGATTGATGCGTTTCGCAAGCACCTGTTGCTGAACGGGCTGGACGATATCGGCCAGACGCTGCAGCACGCGCCGAAGATCGACAGTTACGAGGCCCGCCAGGCGCAGGAGAAATCCTGGATGCCCGGCATTAGCGTTTAGGATCCCGCGATGGCATCGAACAAGAAGCTGCTGGTGCTGGCTGGTGACGGCGTCGGTCCCGAGGTGATGCGCGAAGTTGGGCACGTGATCGACTGGATGGCGCGGCGGCGGCGGGCGGTGTTCGACATTTCGGAAGACATCGTGGGCGGGGCCTGCATCGATGCGCATGGCATCGCGATCCGGCCGGAGACGGTGGTGCGGGCGAAGGAAGCGGACGCGGTGCTGTTCGGCTCGGTGGGCGGGCCCAAGTGGGACACGCTGGGTTTCGATATGCGGCCCGAGTTGTCGATCCTGACGCTGCGGCGGGAGCTCGGGCTGTTTGCCAATCTGCGGCCGGCGATTGTGTTGGATCCGCTGGTGGATGCCTCGACGCTGAAGGCGGATGTGATCCGCGGGCTGGATATCATGATCGTGCGGGAGAGCACGGGCGGGATCTATTTCGGCGAGCCGCGCGGGATCGAGACGCTGGCGGACGGGACCAAGCGGGGGATCAATACCGAGGTCTACACGACACCGGAGATCGAGCGGGTGGCGCGGGTGGCGTTTGAGCTGGCGCGCAAGCGGCAGAATCGGTTGTGCTCGGTGGAGAAGGCCAATGTGATGGAGTCTGGGCTGTTGTGGCGCCAGACCGTCACCGCGTTGGGGAAGGCTGAGTATCCCGACGTTGAGCTGAGCCATATGTATGCAGATAACTGTGCCATGCAGATGGTGCGCAATCCGCGGCAGTTCGATGTGATCGTCACCGGCAATCTGTTTGGCGATATCCTGTCCGACCTGGCTTCGATGCTGACGGGGTCGTTGGGGATGCTGCCCTCGGCGACGCTGGGGGCGGTGGATTCGTCCGGGCGGCGGCATGCGCTGTATGAGCCGATCCATGGCAGTGCGCCGGATATCGCCGGCAAGGGCATTGCCAATCCGATGGCGCAGATGCTGAGCTTTGCGATGTTGTTGCGGTATTCGTTCGGGATGGAGGAGGATGCCGTTATCATCGAGCAGGCGTGTACCAACGTGCTGGCCAGCGGGTTGCGCACGGCGGATGTGATGGCGCCGGGCTGTGCGAAGGTTTCGACATCGGTGATGGGCGAGGCGGTGGTGCGCGAACTCGACAAGTTGGGCGCCTGACCTGCATTTAGCGACTTGCCGGGGCGCGTTGCATGGTCTACATCGCGCGCCTCTGCTGTTGCACCCGTAGCTCAATTGGATAGAGCACCAGACTACGAATCTGGGGGTTGGAGGTTCGAGTCCTTCCGGGTGCGCCATTTCCCCCTGCCCTATCGGCGTTTCGCTTTTGTGGGGGTGACTTGTGGCATTGATCCTGAACATTGTCTGGTTGGTCTGCGGCGGGCTGGTGATGGCCGTTTTGTGGTTCCTGGCCGGGGTTTTGGCGGCGGTGACGATTATCGGGCTGCCTTGGGCGCGGGCGTGTTTCAACATTGCGCTGTTCTCGCTGTGGCCGTTTGGGCGGGAGGCGATTGATCGCAAGACGCTGACCGGGCGGGCGGATATCGGCACCGGGGTGGCGGGGCTGATCGGCAATATCATCTGGGTGGTGGTGGCGGGGTTCTGGCTGGCGCTGGCGCATCTGGTGGCGGCGGTGGCGTCCGCGGTGACGATCATCGGCATTCCGTTTGCCTGGCAGCATGTGAAGCTGGCGGGGATGAGCCTGGCGCCGATCGGGATCACGATTGTGGACAAGCACGTTGCCGAGGAAGCGCGACGGCGTTGGGCGGCGGGCGAGGTTGAGCGTTTGCGGCGGTAGGTTTATTTATTTTGATATCGTAATATTATAGACGCGCCGATCCCTCGCCGGGAATTGGTGTTTTTTGGCGATGCCGATGGCGGAGGGCCATGGCTGGCGCGGATGCGCGGGGTGGGGGCGCGGGATCGGACAGCGGGGTCGACGCTGGCGGGCTGGCGGTTCGGGATGAGGCTGGCGCGGTTGGCTGCGGACGCGGCTTCTGCGGACGCGGCTGGGGCGGCCGGGTGGCGGAACCGAATGCGGCGGCGCGCGGGCGGGCGCGACGGTGCGGGGCCGGCGGATTCGCGCTGGGTCGTGGTGTGGGGCGTTTGGGTAGGCGGGGCGGGGATCGGCAGGGTGCCGGCCTGCCAGAGTTCGAGCATCCGATCCAGCCGGGTGAAGAGGCGGTTCAGGCAGGCGATTATTAATTCGATAATGGAACGATGAAGCCAATGCCCCCCGACCACCCCCGAAGGGGTGGGTGAGCGGAGCGTCGCGATCTGCGCGCTCAAGGGGGAGGAACGAGACTTCATGGGATCGATAATAACTAACTGGCATTCGTATAACCACAAAATATTTATGAACTTTCGTTCATCTTTGAGCCCGGCCGGGGAGGCGACGACGAGGGCACGGTCCGCTTTGGCGTCAACGCGGCGGGTTGTCGCAATCGCCACGCTCGATCCGGACCACCACACTGCCGCGCTTGCGGCCGGTGGCGACATAGGCGTGGGCGGCGGCGATGTCGGACATGTCGTAGTGGCGGTCGATGACCGGGCGCAGGGCCCCCTGCTCCGCCAGGCTGGCGATCTGGCGCAGGTCGTCCAGTGCTTCCGAGGCCGGGCCGACGATCACCCGGCGGCCGTAGAGCGGCGCCCAGAGGGCGGCCAGCATGTCCGGCAGGCCGGCGGCGATGGCGAGCAGGCGGCCGCCTGGGCGCAGGATGCGGCGGTAGCGGGAAAAGGGGGTGGCGCCGACGGTATCGGCGATGATGTCGTACTCCGCCGGGCCGGCGGTGACATCGGTTGTGGTGTAGTCGATCGCATGGTGGGCGCCGAGCGAGGTCACCAGGCCGAGGTTGGGGGTGCTGGCGACGGCGGTCACTTCGGCGCCGGAATGCAGGGCCAGTTGCACCAGGGCGCTGCCGACCGCACCGGAGGCGCCGACCACGAGCACGCGGTCGGCGGGGCGGATGGCGGCCTTGCGCAGGTAATGCAGTGCCGTCATGGCGCCGAATGGCAGGCTGGCGGCGGCGTCGAAATCCAGGGTGGCGGGTTTGGGAAGTACCGAGCCGGTTTCGGCCAGCACGCGGTATTGCGCGTGGCAGCCGAGCTTGATGCCGGGGAAGCCGAACACTGCGTCGCCCGGTGCGAAGCGGGTTACCCCGGCACCGATGGCGGCGACGATTCCGGCGAAGTCGCCGCCGAGGATGGGTTGGCGCGGGCCGGTGATCCCGATGGCCAGCCGCGCGAACGGTGCGAAGCCGCGCGGCATGGCGAGCGAGCGCATGCGCCAATCGCCGGCGCTGACGGTGCTGGCGTGGATGCGGATGAGGAGTTCGCCGGGCTGCGGCACCGGGGTTGGCAGGTCGCGGATTTCGACGACTTCAGGCCCGCCGTAGCGGTGATAGACGCACGCCTTCATGCCGCAGCCTTTCCGATGACGCCGGGTCAGCCTGGCGCCATGGTGCTGTAGCGCGCGGATGTGAGCCGCGCCAAATCATCAGCCGGGGGCTGGGATGCTGCGTTCGGGGCATAGGCGGCGGCTGGTATGCCGCTCGCGGTTTTGTGGAGGTGGGGCGGAGAGCCCCCCTCCGGCTCCCCCCGTGGAGGACGGGGGAAGAGAAGCACTTAGTGAATGAAGTTTTTTTGCTTCTTTTTGTTCACAAAAAGAAGACCTTCGCATTGGCTTCAGGCATCGCCGCGCTTTGTCCGCGCCCGCAGCAAGCTGGTGCCTGCTGCGGGTTTTGGGGTTTCAGCGGGCTTCGGTCCAGCTTTCGGAGAAGGCCAGCGCGCTGGTGCTGAACGCGCGGCCTTCGCGTTCGCGGGGCCACGGGGTTCCGGCGGCGGCGACGCCGTTCACCACCAGGCGCGCGCCGGACACGGGGACCAGCACGGTGCAGACGCCGTATGGGCGGGCCGGGTCGGCCTTGGGGTCGGTGTGGATCAGCAGCGGGTCGCCGGGGCTGTACCAGGTCAGCGAGATTTCTTCGTCGAAGCTGGTCAGGCTTTCGGTCCAGAAGTCGCGGTAGTCGCCGGAGCGGGAGAAATCGGCGTCGATGACCGGCAGGCTGAGATCGGCGAGTTCAGGGTTCAGCATGCCTTGGACGGTGGCTTGCAGCCAGCGCGCCATGGCAATGTTGTCGCTGTAGATGCGCCATTCGTTGTCGGTCAGCTCGCTCTTGAGGTAGAGCACGTGGCCGGGGCCGGCGGGCGAGAAGATGATGCGCCAGAAGCTGGCGCTGGTGGTGATTTCGCCGCCATCGGTTTCGCTGAGGCGGATGAACGGGTTTTCGCCCGTGACGATGACGCGGTTCGGATCGGCGCTCATGGTGGTGACCTCCGTTGGGGTTGGCCCATGTTGGCACCAACCGGCCCGGCGCTGCTAGGGTTGGGGACCGAATGGCGAGGAAACAATCATGACAAATGCCCTGCACCCCTTTGCGCCCCCATTGGCTGACGACACGCTGGCCAAGCTGCGCCATGTCAGCACGGCGACGCTGACCTCGCAGTTGCTCAAGGTGGCGGGGCTGCGGACGCGCTCGCCGGTGAACATACGGCCGCTGAATATGGCGAAGTGCCGGTTTGTGGGGCCGGCGGTGACGCTGCGCTATGGGCCGCTGCGGGAGGATCTGGAGAAGTCGATGGCGGATATGTCGGCGCAGGACAATCCGACGCGGCGGGTGATTGAGGAGTCGGCGGCGGGGAGCGTGGTGGTGATCGATGCCGGGGGGAATGTGGACGGCGGGGCGGTGGGGGATATCCTGGCGGCGCGGATGATCTTTAGGGGGATTGCCGGGCTGGTGACCGATGGGGCGATGCGCGATGCCGGGCCGCTGATGGAGATGGAGCTGCCGGTGCATGCGCGCGCGTTCACGCCGCCGCCGCATACGGCGAGCACGCTGGCGATCGGGTGCAACGAGGTGGTGAGTTGCGGGGGGGTGCTGGTGTTTCCCGGGGATATCGTGGTGGGGGACGAGGATGGGGTGGTGGTGATCCCGCGGCACCTGGCGGACAAGGTGGCAGTGTCCGGGTTGGAGCAGGAGCAGGTGGAGGCCTACATCAAGCGGCGAGTGGAGTTGGGGGAGCCGATTGCGGGGTTCTATCCGGCGACGGAGCGGACGATGGCGGAGTATCGGGACTGGGTGGCGGGGGGGAAGCCTTCTTTGGGGTGAGGGTTTAGATAGGCAGTCTTCTTTTTGTGAACAAAAAGAAGCAAAAAAACTTTATTCGTTGGTGTTTGGCTTAGGTGACGGAGGTGGAGCCTGGATCGTGGGTCCGTTGCTTCGGTCGGGATGGCGGGGTTCTTATGAATAAAGTTTTTTTGCTTCTTTTTGTTCACAAAAAGAAGACTTTTTCTGGAGGTCTATTGAGCTAATGGACGACGCTGCCAGCCTGGAAGAGACGATCGCTGTCACGGTGGATGCGCTGATGGCAGCGCTGGCGCCGCTGGGGTTTGTTGCGCGGCATTTGCATCCTGAGGATTTGGATGCGGTGCTGGAGGCGGTGGGGGCGCCGGATGAGGGGCTGACCGCGGCGTTCGAGGTGTTTCAGGCCGCGGCGTGGCCGGAGCAGTTGGCGGCGTTTCGCGGGCAGGTGGAGCGGGCGGCGGAGGCGACGCTGGAGGCTTGGGGTGGGCTGCGGATGGCGGCGGTGGGGGGGGATATCCGGCGGGCGTATCGGGCGTTGCGGTCCGAGGCGCGGGCGCAGGAGGCGCTGTATCCGTTGGCGCGGGTGTTGCCGGCGGTGAGCTTGTTCTTTTTGGACCCGGATCGGCGCGAGGATGCGGCGCTGAAGGCGGATTTGGCGGAGGGGATGGGTCGGTCGGGGATGGGCAAGGGGGGGCGCGGGGTGTTGCATGCGGAGAATGGCGAGGGGGAGCGCGGGGGGTTTTCGCTGTTTGTGCCGGAGGATACGCGCGATGGGGAGGCGCGGCCGCTGGTGGTGGCGCTGCATGGGGGCAGCGGGCATGGGCGGAGTTTTTTGTGGCACTGGGTGCGGACGGCGCGCAGTCGGGGGTTGATTGTGGCGGCGCCGACTTCGGTGGGGGGGACTTGGGCGTTGGCGGGTGAGGATCTGGATACGCCGAATATTGGGCGGATGGTGGAGTTCATTGCTGAGCGGTGGCCGGTGGATCGGTCGCGGATGATGCTGACGGGGATGAGCGATGGGGGGACGTTCACGCTGTTGTCCGGGTTGATGGGGGATAGCCGGTTCACGCATCTGGCGCCGTTTGCGGCGAGTTTTCATCCGATCCTGGTGGAGATGAGCGAGCGGTCGCGGGTGGCGGGGTTGCCGATCCACCTGGTGCATGGGGCGCTGGACTGGATGTTTCCGGTGGATGTTGCGCGGACGGCGGATCGGGCGTTTCGGGCGGTGGGGGCGGATGTGACGTATGTCGAGGTTGAGGATTTGTCGCATACTTATCCGCGGGACATGCAGCCGGATCTGGTTGATTGGTTTTTGAAGGAGCGGGCGCGATGAACGATGTGTTTGAGATCATGCAGACGACGCGGGCGATGCGGCGGCTGAAGGCTGATCCGGTGCCGGATGAGATGGTGCGGCGGATTCTGGAGGCTGGGGTTTGTGCGGCGAATGGCGGGAATTTCCAGCGCTGGCGATTTTTGGTGATCAAGGATGCCGCGGTGAAGAAGGCGGTGCAGGTGTTCTACAAGCGGGCGTTCGACGAGGTGGTGGGGCCGCGCTATGCGAGTTCGCCGCCGCCGCCGGGGATTTCGGCGGAGAAGTATGCGCGGCAGCATCATGCGGTGGAGTATCTGACTGAGCATTATCATGAGGCGCCGGTGTGGATCGTGGCGTGTCTGGATGAGGGGAAGGCGGCTCCGTCGCGGATGTCTGGGGCTTCGATCTATCCGGCGGTGCAGAACATGCTGTTGGCGGCGCGGGCTTTGGGGTTGGGCTCGACTTTGACGACGCGGCATTTGCTGCATGCGGAGGCGGCCGACGCGGCGCTGGGGTTGCCGGCGGGGGTGCATTCCTATGCGATTCTGCCGATCGGTTGGCCGATGGGGAAGTTTGGGCCGGTGGGGCGGACGGTGCTGAGCGATGTCGTGTTCAGCGAGCGATGGGGGCAGGCTTACGGTGCTTGACGGCGGCTTGCTGGGGGGTGCTACTGCTTGACTGACCGGCGGGTGCTGCCCGCCGCCACAACAATGCTTGCCGCGGGACCACTCGCGGCATTTCGGAGGAAGGGACCAAGCGATGCATGACAAGACGCTTCCGAGCCGCCGCGACCTGTTGAAGGCCAGCGTTCTCGCCGGCACTGCCGCCGCCCTGCCATGGCAGAGTGTTGACGCGCAGCCGGCAGCACCGCCGCGCGACCGGACGATGATCCTGGTGTGGGGCGGGCGCGAGGGGCGGTGGGTGGATTTCGAGCTGTGGAATCCGTACTCGATCGGCTCGAACCATCAGAACGGGCCGAACCTGATGTACGAGCCGCTGGCGTATTACTCGGCGTTTGCCGACAAGATGCACATGTGGCTGGCCGAGAGCTTTGAGTTCAGCGCCGACTTCAAGAAGCTGACGATCAAAACGCGGTCGGGCATCAAGTGGTCGGACGGGGTGGCGTTCAGCGCCGAGGATGTGGCGTTCACGCTGAACTCGCTGCGCGACCTGGGGCCGAAGGTGCGCTGGGGCATTGACGTCAACCAGGCGGTGGAGAAGGCGACGGCGACGGATGCCAATACCGTTGTGGTGGACTTCAAGATCCCGTCGCCGCGGTTCTTCTTCTTCATGTCGTACAAGTACGACATCGGGGTTTATATCGTGCCGAAGCATGTCTTCGAGGGGCAGGACTGGCCTAGCTTCAAGCATTTCGATATTGCCAAGGGGTGGCCGGTGACGACGGGGCCGTGGCGGGTCACGGCGGCTTCGCCGCAGCAGAAGGTGTTCGACCGGGCGGGGAACTGGTGGGCGGCGGAGAAGGGGTTGGCGCCGCTGCCGCAGGTGTTGCGCAACATCTGGCTGCCGACCGCTGGTGAGCAGCAGACGGCGCAGCTGCTGATTACTAACCAGGTGGATGCGGGGACCGGGATGCAGCCGGCGACGTTTGCCACGGTGTTCCGGCAGAACCCGAAGATCACCACGCATTCGGGGCAGAAGCCACCGTTTGGCTATCGCGACTGGTGGCCGATCGCGCTGTACTTGAACAACGAGGTAGCGCCGTTTGACGACAAGGATGTGCGCTGGGCGATCAGCCATTATGTCGACCGGCAGCAGATCATCGATGTCGGGTATCTCGGCGCGTCGGAGGTTTCGCCGCTGCCGATGCCGGATTATGCGCCGTTGGCGCCGTACAAAGAGCACATCAAGGATCTGTTGGCCAAGCATGACACGCTGGCTTTCGATCGGCGGAAGGGCGATGCGATCCTGACGTCGAAGGGGTTCGCCAAGGGATCGGACGGGATCTGGGCGCGGGGCGGCAAGAAGCTCTCGATCGACATTATCGGGTTTGGCGGCACTGGGCCGGCGATCGGGCCGGTGCTGACCGAGTTGCTGAAGCGCGCGGGAGTGGATGCCAGCATGTCGCTGCCGCCCGATTTCGATGATCGTTTTCAGAAAGGGCAGTATACCGGCGCGATCTATGGCCATGGCGGCAGCGTCAACGAGCCTTACAACACGCTGAAGCTCTATCAGTCGGCTTCGGTGGCGGTGCCGGGCGGGCATCAGGTGAATTTCGCGCGCTGGAAGAACGCCGCCTATGACAAGATCGTCGACCAGATGTTCTCGGTGCCGCCGACGGACACGGCGAAGCTGAAGGACCTGTTCCGCCAGGCGATGGAGATCTGGCTGCCGGAGTTGCCCGATATCCAGATCGTGCAGTTGCATCATCGTATTCCGATGAACACCACCTATTGGAAGAACTGGCCGACGGCGGAGAACTCGGCGGCACCGCACTATGTCAACGGCGCGCATTGGCACCTGACTTTCCCGATGGTGCTGTGGTCGTTGCAGCCGGCCTGACCGGGGCGCCGCAGTGCAACTTCGCGATATCCTCAAGCGCTGCGGCGTCTTCTTTGTCATTGTCTGGCTGGCGGCAAGTCTGAACTTCTTCCTGCCGAAGCTGTCGGGGCAGGACCCGGTGCGCACCAAGCTGCTGCAACAGGCCCAGCTTGGCGGCTATGTGCAGCAGGGCATCGACGAGATGGTGAAGGTGTATGAGGTGCGCTTCGGGCTGGATCGCCCGTTGTGGCAGCAGTACCTGAGCTATCTCGGCGATGTCGTGCGCGGGGACTTCAACTTCTCGATTGCGAACTATCCGCGCACGGTGGCCGACATGATCGGCGAGTCGATTCCCTGGACGGTTGGACTGTTGGGGATGACGACGGTGCTGTCCTTTGTGATCGGCACCATCCTGGGCGCGCTGCTGGCCTGGCCGCGGGCGCCGCGGTGGATGGCGTGGTTGATGCCGCCGCTGTGGGCGCTGCATGCCATACCGTTCTTCTTGCTGGGCCTGATCCTGATGTACCTGCTGGCGTTCCAGGTGCCGTGGTTGCCGATCTTTGGCGGGTACTCGATGGGGGTCAGCCCGTCTTTCTCGGTGGGCTTTATCCTCGATGTGGTGCGCCATGCCACCCTGCCCGCCTTGTCGATCATCCTGGTGGCGACTGGCGGTTGGGCGCTGGGGATGCGCGGCATGATGGTCACCACGATGGGCGAGGACTATGTGCTGTTCGCCGAGGGCAAGGGGCTCAAGAGCCTGACGGTGTTCACGCGCTATTGCCTGCGAAATGCCATTCTGCCGCAGATTACCGCGCTGGCGCTGGCGTTGGGGCAGATCCTGTCGGGCGCGGTGCTGGTGGAGGTGATTTTCGGCTATCCCGGGATCGGCACGCTGCTGTTCCAGGCGATTCGAGAGAACGATCACTTTCTCATTCAGGGCATCGTGTTCACGGTGATCGTGTCGCTCGGGTTGGCGACGCTGCTGCTGGACCTGGTTTATCCGTTGCTTGATCCGCGCATCAGCTATCGGCGGACGTGAGATGAACGGGTTCACCCGCTATCTCGGCCGCAACATCTCGCTTGTCGTCGGCAGCGGATTACTGCTTTTCCTGCTCGCCTTCGTGGTGGTCGGGCACTTCATTGTTGATGTCGAGGATGCGCGCGCGCTGTCCGTGCGACCGTTGCAGCCGCCGTCGTGGCGCTATCCGTTCGGCACCGACCGGCAGGGGCGCGACCTGCTGGCGGTGATGGTGGCGGGCACGCCGATGACGCTGCGCATCGGCTTCATCGCCGGCATTCTCGGCGTTGGGATTGGCACGGTGCTGGCGTTTGTCGCCGCGTATTATCGCGGCTGGGCCGACACGATCATTCGCGGCATCGCCGATATCGGGCTGACCGTGCCGGGGCTGCTGGTGCTCATCATCATCGCCGTCGGCATCCGCGGTGGGCTCAGCGTGAACCAGATGGCGCTGGTGGTGGCATCGCTGGCCTGGCTCAATCCGACACGCACCATCCGCTCCCAGGTGCTGAGCCTGCGCGAGCGCGGCTATGTCGAGATCGCGCGGATGTCGGGAATGTCCGGGCCGGCGATCATCTTCTTCGAGTTGATGCCGAACCTGTTGCCCTACCTTGCGGCGACGCTGGTCAATGCGGTGTCGTCGGCGATCCTGGCCTCGATCGGGCTGGAGGTCCTGGGGCTCGGCCCGATCGACGCGCCGACCTTGGGGATGACGCTGTACTGGGTGAACTTCAACGCCGCGATGATCAATGGCTGGTGGTGGTGGTGGCTGGCACCGACCGTCATCATCGTGCTGGTGTTTCTCGGGCTGTTCTTCGTCACCGTTGGCCTCGATGAAATCGCCAATCCGCGGCTGAGGAAATCCGCATGAGCGCGATCCTCGCAGTCGAGGGGTTACGGGTTGAGTTCGCGCATCCGCTGGGCGCGGTGCACGCGGTTGACGATGTTTCGTTCACGCTGAACGCCAACGAGCGGCTGGGGCTGGCCGGTGAGTCCGGGTCGGGCAAGTCGACCATGGCGCTGGCGATCCTGCGCATGATCAAGCCGCCCGGGCGCATTGTCGGCGGCCGCGTGACGCTGGATGGCGTTGAGCTTTCGGCGCTCGATCATGAGGGCATGCGCCGCCTGCGGCTGGCCGGGATCGCGATGGTGCCGCAGGGGTCGATGAACTCGCTGAACCCGGTGATGCGCATCAAGGCGCAGCTGGCCGACGCCTTTCGCGACCACGGGGTGCAGCTTTCCGCCGCCGAGTTGGACGCGCGCATCGCCGATCTCCTGAGCACCGTCGGCCTTCGGGCGGACGTGGCGAACCTCTATCCGCACGAATTGTCCGGCGGCATGAAGCAGCGGGCTTGCATTGCCATCGCCATCTGTCTGCGTCCCAAGGTGATCATCGCCGACGAGCCGACCAGCGCGCTGGATGTCGTGGTGCAGCGCCAGGTGATGGAGACGCTGGCCCGGGTGCAGCGCGCGCTGGGCTGCGCGATTATCCTGGTTGGCCACGACATGGGGCTGATGGCGCAGTTCGTCGACCGGCTCGGCGTGATGTATGCCGGGCGCCTGGTTGAGGTGGCGCCGATCGGTGAGATTATCACCCGGCCGCGCCATCCCTATACCCAGGCGCTGATCTCGTCCCTGCCCTCGCTCGAAGCGCGCGGCACCATGCAGGGCATTCCCGGCCTGGCGCCGCTGTTGCGCGACCTGCCGCCGGGATGTGCCTTCCATCCGCGCTGCGTTCGCGCCGAAGACCGCTGCCGGGCGGAGAAGCCGGCGGTACGGGAGCTTGGGCCGGGGCAGCAGGCCGCGTGTCATTTCGCATGACCGAGGAAGGTAAGAATCTTCTTTTTGTGAACAAAAAGAAGCAAAAAAACTTTATTACTTTGCGTGGGGCTCTCCCCGGGAAGCGCCCGGCGGCGGCAACAGATGCCCAGCGCCAATGGATGAAGTTTTTTTGCTTCTTTTTGTTCACAAAAAGAAGACTTTCCCTTGCCTCCGCTGGAGCCTGCCGATGACCGGCCCTCTTCTCGAAGCCCGCCACGTCACCAAGCGCTACGGCGCCATGACCGCGCTGTCTGACCTGTCGATGAGCATCGATGCCGACCGTCCGGCGATCACCGCGGTGGTAGGCGAAAGTGGTAGCGGCAAGACGACGTTGGCGCGCATCATTCTTGGGCTGACGCCGCCGAGCGCGGGCGCAGTGTTCTATCGCGGCCAGGACATGGCCCGGCTGTCCGGTGAGCAGAAGCGCGCCTTTCGCCGCGATGTGCAGGCGGTGTTCCAGGACCCTTACGAGGTCTACAACCCGTTCTACCGGGTGGACCACGTGCTCACCACGCCGGTGAAGAAATTCGGCTTGGCGTCCAGCCGCGCCGAGGCACGCACAATGATCGAGGGGGCCCTGCGGGCTGTTGGATTGCGCCCGGAGGAGATCCTCGGCCGCTTTCCGCATCAGCTTTCCGGCGGGCAGCGCCAACGCATCATGGTGGCCCGCGCGGTGCTGATGAAGCCGAAGCTGATCGTGGCCGACGAGCCGGTTTCGATGGTCGATGCCTCGCTGCGCGCTACGATCTTGGGCTCGCTGCGCAAGCTGACCGACGAGATGGGCATCTCGATCATCTATATCACCCACGATCTCGCGACCGCCTATCAGGTCAGCGACAATATCCTGGTGATGTACCGGGCTTGCGTCGCCGAGGCCGGCGAGGTGGAGCGCGTGGTGAAGCACCCGCAGCACCCGTATACACAGTTGCTGATCTCCTCGATCCCGAAGGTCAGCACCGCGCGCGACTGGCTGGAGGATGAGGGCGAACAGAAACTCGCCGCCATCCCCTCGGCCGATGGCTGCCGCTTCCTGGAACGCTGCCCGGTGGCCATGGCGAAATGCGCCGCCAGCCTGCCGCCGCTGTACCGCACCGAGGCGCATCGGGCGGCGGCATGTTACCAATATGCTGACAGCCCGGAACTTCCGGCCGGCACGCTCAATGAGGTGCTGGTCACGGGGCAGGAGCACGTGGGCGCCTGAGCAATGCCCCGGTGGGTGGGAAGCCGAGTGGCAGGAAGAGTCTTCTTTTTGTGAACAAAAAGAAGCAAAAAAACTCTATCCATTTGCCTCCCGGGTGGCTTCTTGCTGTCTACAGAGAGGAAAAGTTTTTTGCTTCTTTTTTTCAAAAAAGAAGGCGCTTGCTTCCTGTCTTTTTAGCAGACGAATAATCAACGCCGTCCGGACCGGAACAAATACAACCCCGCGCCGACGATCACCACCATGCCCAGCACAGCCGGTCCGTCCGGCAGATGGCCCCATACAAGCCACCCCAGCAACGCCGCCGCTGGCAGCGAGGCGTAGCGGAAGCCGCCGACGAACGAGACTTCGCCGTGCCGCATCGCCAGGATCATCAGGTGATAGGCGCCGGCCAGGAACACCGAGGCGCCGAACAGCAGCGCCCATTGCTCGCCGGACATTGCCATCCAGCCATGGATTGCCGTCAGCACCACGCCGGTCGCGGTCACCGCGATGGCGGTTGCCAGCGTGATGATCAATGATGGCACCCTTGCCGGCACCACGCGGGTGTAGATATCGCGGGTGGCGCTGCAGAGCGTGGCCAGCAGCGCCAGCAACGCCCATGCGTTGAAACCGTCGCTTCCGGGCCGCACCACCAGCAGCACGGCGCCGAAGCCGACCACCACCGCGACCCAGCGCTGCCACGGCACGCGCTCGCGCAGGAACATCACTGACAGCGCCAGCATCATCAGCGGCGCGGTCTGACCGATCGCCACGGCCAGCGACAGCGGCATGTTGAACAGCGCGATCAGGTAAGTGAAGGTGCTGAGTACATCCAGCCCAGCCCTGCCGATGGTGCGCGGGTTGAGCGCGTGATGCGCTTGGTGCCATTGCCGCGCTGCCGTCACCGCGAGCAGGACCCAGATCGTGGCGAACACGCCGCGCACGCCGATCGTCTGCGCCGCCGGCAAACCTTCGCTCGCCAGCTTGATCATCGCGTCATTGACGATGAACAGCGCGATCGCGCCGAGCATGGCCAGGGCGCCGCGCAGGTTGTCGCGCCGGCGGTGTTCGTCAGTTTCCTCCATGCCCTTGGATAGCCCGCGCGCGCGGTGCGTGATAGGTGGGCCGGCGTGGCGCATCGGCGCCGGGGGGAGACGAAACCGCATGGCACAAGCCCATCTCAGGCAGGGCTTGGTGATTGTGGCCACGCTGGCCGCTGCCTATGTCGCCAGCCATTTCTTCCGCGCCGCCAATGTCACCATTGGGCTCGACCTGATGCGCGACCTGGCGATCGGACCAGAGGCGCTGGGCGTGCTGACCGGGGCTTTCTTCTTCGGCTTCTCGGCGATGCAGATCCCGTGCGGCTTCCTGTTCGACCGCTACGGCCCGCGCAAGACGGTGACCGGGATGCTGGTTTTGGCGACCATCGGAGGCGCGGTGTTCACCCTGGCGCCGGATTGGCCGACGCTGCTGGCCGGGCGGGTTCTGCTGGGGGCGGGGTTCGGGGTGATGCTGATTGGCAGCATGGTGGTGATCTCGCGCTGGTTCCCGCCGGACCGGTTTTCCACTCTGACCTCGGCGGTGCTGTCGGTCGGCCTGTTGGGCAATCTGGCCGCCACCACGCCGCTGGCGTGGGGTACGGAGCATGTCGGCTGGCGCGCGATTTTCGGGGCCGTGGTGATTTTCACCGCGCTGGCCACGGTCGCCGTCTGGCTGGTGGTGCGCGACGCGCCGCCGGGGCATCCTTTCCTGGCGCGGCGGGCGGAATCGCCGCGGGAAATGCTGCGTGGCCTGGGGCAGGCGCTTGCCAGTCCGGCCCTGCCCTATATCCTGGTGCTGAACTTCTGCAACTATGCCTGCACCTTTACCATCCAGGGCTTGTGGGGCGGGCCGTATCTGCGCGAGGTGCACGGGCTCTCGGCGGTTGCCTCGGGTAATGTGCTACTGGCGGCCGTCGTCGCTTATCAGTGCGGGATGCTGGTGATCGGGCCGTTGGATCGGGTGCTGGACACGCGCAAATGGATCGCGGTGGCCGGCACGGTGGCGGTGGCCTCGGTGCTCGCCACGCTCGCCTTGGTGGACGCACCGCCGGCCTGGCTGGCGATCGGGGCGATGCTGGCGATCGGCTTCGTCAGCCCGGCCAGCACGATGATCATGGCGCATGGAAGGGCGATCTTCCCCGACCATCTGATCGGCCGCGGCATGGCGACGCTGAATACCAGCGTGATGCTGGGGGTTGCCTGCATGCAGAGCATCTCGGGGGTGATCCTCGGCGCCTTCGCCCCGCTCGCCGATGGCAGCCGCTCGGAGATCGCCTATCGCAGCCTGTTCGGCGTGATGTGCGTGGTGCTGGTGATCGCGGTTGCGGTCTATGCCCAGGTGGCCGACCGCAAGCCGAGCGACGAGATGCGGGCGCGCGAGAAGGCCGGCTAGGCCAGCGCCAGTTCCTGGTAGCCGCCGGCCGCCACGGCATCGCACTTCTTGCGATAATCCGGTGCGGTGCCGCTGTAGCGCGCGATGATGCGCGTCTCCTTGCCGATGTTGCGGTTCACGCCGGTCATCCAGGAATCGACTTCGTTGGAGAGCAGGCCGTGGCCGGCCGCCTTCACGTGGTCGGTCCATGCCTGCACCGCGGCGGGCGTCGCGTCGGCGCGGGTATGGCCGTGACTGCGCAGGAAGCCGAGCAACCCGGTCACCCAATCGACATTGTATTCGATGCTGCGCGGCAGGTTGCCGAGCGCGGTGTGCGGGCCCATCAGCATCATCATGTTGGGGAAGCCCTCGACCTGCACGCCGAGGAAGGTCTGCGGACCGTTGGCCCATTTGTCCTTCAACAATTGTCCATCGGTGCCGCGGAAATCGATGCGGTCGAAGCTGCCGGTAAGCGCGTCGAAGCCGGTGGCGTAGATGATCATGTCGAACTCGAACGCCTCGGCGCCGGTACGCAGGCCGCCGGCGGTGATCTGCTCGATCGGCGTTTCCTTGATGTCCACCAGGCGGACATTGGGCTGGTTGTAGACCTCGTAGTAGCGCGTCTCCAGCGGCACGCGGCGGGTGCCGAAGCCGTGGTTTTTCGGGATCAGCTTGTCGGCCACTGACTGGTCGTGGACCCGGCCGCGGATCTTGCGCGCGACAAAATCACTGAGCTCGGCGTTGGCTTCGCGGTTCATCAGGATGTCGCTGAAATTGCCGACCCAGATACCGAAGCCGGGCTCGTTGTAGAGCTTCTCCCAGAACGCCTCGCGCTCCTCCTTGGTCACGTCGTAGGTCGCGCGCGGGTCCGCGGTATGGATGAAGCCGCCAAACGTCTGCTGGCAGCGCTCGAACAGGGCGGGATAGCCGGCGCGGATCGACGCCATCTCCTCCTTCGGGATCGGCCGGTTGAGCAGCGGCGCGCACCAATTCGGCGTGCGTTGGAACACGGTCAGGGTGCCCGCCGTTTTGGCGACTTCCTGGATCGTCTGCACGCCGGTGGCCCCGGTGCCAATCACCGCGACGCGCTTGCCTTCGAAGCTGACCGGATGCTTCGGCCAGGTTGCGGTGTAGTACGCCTCGCCCTTGAAGTCCGCGAGCCCCGGTATTTTCGGCACCACCGGCGCCGAAAGCGGCCCGATCGCGGTGACCAGGAAGCGCGCGGTGAATGGGGTGCCATCGGTCAACGCCAGCTTCCACTGGCGCCCTTCCTCGTCCCAATGGGCGGAGGCCACCCGGCTGCCGAAGCGGATATCGCGCCGCAGGTCGAACTTGTCGGCGACGTGGTTCAGGTAGCGCTCGGTCTGCGGCTGCGGGGAAAAATGCTCGGTCCAGTCCCATTCCTCGAGCAATTCCTTCGACCAGGAATAGCCGTAGGAGTAGCTCTCGGAATCAAATCGCGCGCCGGGATAGCGGTTCCAGTACCAGGTTCCGCCGACGCCGCTGCCGGCCTCCAGCACCAGCACTTTCATGCCGAGCTCGCGCAAGCGGTGGAGCTGGTACAGCCCGGACATGCCGGCGCCGATGATGATCGCGTCGTAGCTCGGTTCGGTCATTCTTTCCACTCCCACACCGCTAATGCTCACGCGCCGCCCGGAACAGGGCGGCCAATCGATACGCTCCATGCACCATCCGGCTGTACGGCAGCGCCACGAACAACGCGAGGACAAACCCCAGATGGATCGCCAGTGTGATCCCCATCGCCGGCGTGGCCCGCACCGCCAACAGCACCAGCCCGGTCACCGCGACCAGCAGCAGCAGCACCAGCATGGCATAGTCAGCACCGAGCAGCTTCTGCGACACCGGCGCGGGATCGCCGACGATCTTCAGCCAGATCAGCCCGCCGCACCCGATCGTCATGCCAATGCCGCCGACAGTGCCGAGGATCACCGGCACGCTCAGCAAGTCGTAGGGCGCCTGCAGCTTCAGGCCGTAATGATACACCGTGGCCAGCGAAGTCGAGGCGAAGCACAGCATGAAGCCGTAGAACAGCGCATGATGAAACCGCCGCCGCGTGGTGCCGAAGCCGCCATCGCTGTCGTTGCAGCCATGCCCGCCGCCGCCGAGATTCTTCAGTGTCAGCGCGTCCTTGATGGCTTGCCAGCCAGGTTTGACGACCGGCCCTGCCCCGCCGCCGGTGGAGCGCCAGAACTTCGCCACCGAAACCGCCATGGCAAACAGCGCGAAGCCAAAGGTCGAGCCGGCCAGCAGCACCATCACGTTATGCGGGATCACCGCATAGAACGCCCCTGCCCCGGAGTGCGCGCCGAACAGCCGCTCCGGCGACTGCAACAGCGCGGCGCCGATCATCACCAGTGCGACGATCAGCGCGGTCGCCACCGACACGACGGTGCCGTTGCGCTCGAACAGTTTCGCCAATGGCTGCGGCCAGGCGTAGGCGCGATAACTCTCGTCACGAAGCTCGGCGAGGACCTTCGGCAGGTTGATGCCGAACTCATGCGGCGGCGCGTATTGGCAGGCGTAGAAACAGCCGCGGCAGCCATGGCAGAGATTGGCGAGATAGCCGAGATCGGGCGCGGTGAACTCGCGGCGCAACTCCATCGCCGGGAACACCGCGCAATAGCCCTCGCAATACCGGCAGGCGTTGCAAACCTCAAAGTTGCGCCGCGCCTCCGCAATGGCATCAGTTTCGCGCATGTTTCGCCGCCTCCCGACGCATGTTGAAGCGGTCGCTCCGGTTCGGCATGGTGTCAGTTCCGCGCATGCTTCGCCGCCTCCGCTCCGGCAATCCGGCCAAACACCGTCCCGATCGTCATGCCAAACCCGGCCAGATATCCCTTGCCGAGAATATTCCCCGCCATGATCTCGCCGGACGCAAAAAGATTTGCCGATGGCTTGCCGTTGTCCATCAGCACCCGCGCCCGCTCATTCACCTTCACGCCGAGATAGGTGAAGGTAATGCCGGGGCGCAGCGGATAGCCGATGAACGGCGCGGTATCGATGGTTCGCGCCCAGTTGGTCTTCTCCGGCGTCACGCCCTGCGTCCGGCAGCCATCCAGCTTGCGGTCGTTGAAATCGCCCGGCTGCACCGCGGCGTTGTAGTCGCGGACAGTCGCCTCCACCGTCGCGGCATCCAGCCCCAGCTTGGCCGCCAACTCGCCGATGCTGCCGGCGGTGATCGCCGGAAACACCGACGGCATGAACAGCGGCACCGATTTCGCGTCGCAGATCGAATAGGCGATCTGCCCCGGCTGCTGCGCGATCAACCGGCCCCAGATGGCATAGCGCTTCGGCCAGACATCCTCGCCCTCGTCGTAGAACCGTTTTCCGTCGCCGTTCACCACAATCGAGAACGGCACGGAATCCAGCCGCGTCACGATCCCGCCATCGAATTGCGGCGACCTGGCGTCCAGCGCCACGGCATGAAACTGGGTGGGGTCGCCAATCTGCGCCACCCCCTGCGCCAGCAAATTCTTCAACACCCGCCCCTTGGCATAGGGCGTGCCGCGGATGATGAAATTGTCGACCGCATCGCCCCAGTACTGCCGCATCCAGTCCAGGTTGCCCTGGAACCCGCCGGACGAGGCGATCACGCAGCGCGCGCGCACTGTCTCGGGAAAGCCCTTGTGGTTGATATCCACTTCGCGCGCGAAGCCGTCATCCAGATGCACCACCCGCACCTCGGTGTCGTAGAGGATATCAACGCCCAATTTCTCCGCCGTCGCATACACCGCGTTCAGCAATGCCTTGCCGCCGCCGAGGAAGAACGCATTGGTCCGCGACAGCGACAGCGTGCCGGTCAGCGACGGCTGGAACGTCACGCCGCAAGCCTCCAGGAACGGCAGTGCCGCCTCACTCGCCCGGATCGTCATCCGCGCCAGATGCTCGTCAGTCTCCCCGCCGGTCACCTTCAGCAGATCATCCCAGTATTCGTCCTCAAGATACGCCTCGGTCAGCACCGAAGTCGGCGCCTGGTGCATCGCCCTGAGATTGCGCGTGTGCCGGCTGTTGCCGCCGCGCAGCGCCTTGGGCGCATGCTCCAGCACCAACACGCTGGCGCCAGCCTGGCGCGCCGTCACCGCCGCCGTCATCGCCGCGTTGCCGCCGCCGACCACCAGGACATCATACAGCCGCGTCAGGTCCACCATCCGCACTCCCCCTCCCCCCCGTTGTGCCACGCTGGCAGGCCCTGGCAACCCCCGCACCGGGCTGGCACACTGCGCCGAGGAGAAATGCCCTGATGTCCGACCCCATGACGGTCTATAACTGGCATCGGCTGGATGCCCGCCTCACCTCGTCCGGCCAGCCAAGCGAGGCCGAACTCGCCGCTCTCGCGGCACTGGGCGTGCGCTGCGTGATCAACCTGGTGCCGCACAGCCATTCCAAGGCCCTTCCCGACGAGGCCGCCAGCGTGGCCGCCCTCGGCATGACCTATGTCTACATCCCGGTCGAGTTCCGCGCGCCCACGGAGTCCGACTTCGCCGATTTCTGCGCCGCCATGCGCGACTGGGCCGAGCATCCGGTCCACGTCCACTGCGCCGCCAACTACCGCGTCTCGGCCTTCCTGTTCCGCTACCGCCGCGACGTGCTCGGCCACGACGCCGCCGCAGCGCGCGCCGACCTCGATCGAATCTGGACCACGGACCCCATCTGGTCCGAATTCATCGCCCCATAGGGAACCGCCCGATGTCCGAGCTGCTGGTCTACATCTCCTGCGCCGACGCCCGTCACATCGCCACCTTTGCGATGGACCGCACGACCGGCGCGCTCACCCTTCGCGCCACCACCGCGGTCCCCGGCCCAACCGGTCCTGGCATGTCGATGCCGCTGGCACTGTCACCCGCTTCAGTTCACGGGGACCGCCGCACCCTGCACGCCGCCGTGCGCATCGCGCCGTATCCATGCAGCAGCTTCGCCATCGACCCCGCAACCGGCGCGCTGACCCATCTCGGCGCCGCCGACCTGCCCTCCGCGATGGCCTATATCGTCGTCGAGCCCTCCGGCAAAAACCTCCTCGCCGCCTCCTATCCCGACGCCATTGTCACCAGCACCGCCATCGCCCCCGGCGGCGCGCTCGCCGGCCCGCCGCGCCAGGTCATCGACACCCCGCTGCGCGCCCACGCCATCATCACCGACGCCGCTGGGCGCTTTGCCTACGTCCCGTGCCTCGGCGGCGACGTCGTGCTGCAACTGGCCATCGACCCGGCGACCGGCCTCCTGACCCAGGTCGGCCGCATGCCAACCCACCAGGGCAGCGGCCCCCGCCACATGCGCTTCGCCCCGTCCGGCCGCCACGCCTATGTGCTCGGCGAACGCGACGCCAAGGTCATCGCCTGCACCGTCGACACCAACGGCGCGCTCACCCCGTTCCAGACCGCTGACATCCTCCCTGCCGACATCGCCATCCCCGAAGGCGCCCGCATCGCCGCCGCCGACCTGCAGATCACCCCGGACGGCCGCTTCCTCTACACCACCGAGCGCATGACCAACGTCATCGCTGCCTGGGCACTGGATGCATCGGGCGGGATGACCGCAATCGGCCAGGTCCCGGGCGAAGCCGCCCCGCGCGGCATCGCCATCGACCCCGGCGGCCGCTTCCTGCTCTGCGCCGGCCAGGTCACCGGCGCGGTCGGCACCTATGCCATCGATCAGCGCACCGGCGCGCTCAGCCGTATCGCCACCACGCCTGCCGGGGCCAACGCCAATTGGATCGAATTTTTCGAGACAACGTAGCAAGGAAGGTCTTCTTTTTCTGAAGAAAAAGAAGCAAAAAGACTTTATTCATTAGCAAGCGGATAGAAGTTTTTTGGTTCTTTTTTTCAAAAAAGAACGCGCTTACCCGCCTAAAACCAATTCGCCTTGTCCACCACGTTGCGCATCGCCGCCCCGTCGATCATCGCCCGGCAATTGTCGCGAATGATCGCATAGCGCCGATCGTTCAAATGCGGCCCATACCCCGCCATATGCGGCGTGATCAGCACGCCGGGCATGGTCCATAGCGGATGCTCGGCCGGCAGCGGTTCGGTCTCGAACACATCGAGCGCCGCGCCGGCAATTTCCCCGGCCCGCAACGCCGCCACCAGGTCATCCAGCTTCGTCGTCATGCCGCGGCCGATATTGATGAAGAACGCGCCGCGCTTCATGCGCCGGAACTTCGTCCGGTCCATGAACCCCTCGGTCGCCGGCGTATGCGGCACCGTCAGCAGCACGAAATCGGCGCGCGGCAGCAATTCGCCGAGGCCTTCGGGCGGATGCAATTCCGCCACGCCAGGCGGGGGCGACGTACGACGAATATCGGTCGCGATCACATTCATCCCGAACGCCGAGGCCAACCGTGCCGCCTCGGTGCCAATTCCGCCCAGCCCGACGATCAGCAGCGTGGCATCCGGCAGGTGCACCACGCCGTGATCCTCCGCCGGCTTCTTCCACTCGCGCCGCGTTTGCTGCGGGATGTAGCGATCCAGCCCGCGCGCGAAGGCGAGCACAAAGGCCATGATGTGCGCGCCGATATGGTCGTTGAAAATCTCGCGAAAATTCGTCGCTACCAGCGGATGCGCCACCAGTTCCGGAAAGTAGAACCCCGCCGGCGGTGCCGCCTGCGGTGCCTGCAACCAGCGCAACCGCGTCGCCTTGGCCAGCAATGCCGGCGTCAACGTGCCAAAGACGGCGTCGGCATCAACGATTGCGGCCTCGGCCGCCGCCATGTCTTCGGCCACCACCACTGCCGCCTCGCCAACCTCGCCGGCCAGCCGCGCCGCCCAGCCGCGCGTGATCGCGCTCTGCGGCGGCAGGAACACGATCTTGCAACCCCGATTGGCACCACTCATCCCGCTCTCCCCTCGCTGCCCCAGCCGTGCCAGGATCGCCCTTCCCGCGCAAGGCCGCCGATGCCCCCGATCCTCACACTGACCCTCAACCCCGCCGTCGACATCGCTTGCGCAACCGCCGAGGTCGTGCCCCAGCACAAGCTGCGCACCCACGGCGAGCGCATGGACCCCGGCGGCGGCGGCGTGAATGTCGCCCGTGTGCTGCACGAACTTGGCGCCGACACAATGGCGGTGGTGCTTGCCGGCGGCGTCTTCGGGCGCCATCTCGAAGCCCTGATCGGCCTCGAGGGCGTCGCCTGCCACGCCGTGCCGATCGCCGGCACCACGCGCATCGCCATGACCGTGCACGACGAGAAAACCGGCCAGGAATACCGCTTTGTCGGCGAAGGCCCCACCATCCAAGCGGCCGAGGTCGACGCCGTCCTCGCCACCCTCGACGCCCAACCGGCCGACTGGCTGGTCATCAGCGGCAGCCTGCCGCGCGGCATCACGCCGGACACCCTGGCCCGCTTTGTCCGCCACGCCCACGCAGCGGGCCGCCAAGTCGTGCTCGACACCTCCGGCCCGGCCCTCAAGGCCGCCCTCGGCCAGGGCCTGGCGCTGATCAAGCCCAGCCTGCGCGAGTTCGAAGAGCTGGTCGGCACCCCGCTGCCCACCCCGGCCGCCCAGGACGAAGCAGCGCAGCGCCTGGTCCGCGACGGGGCCGCCGCGCGCGTCGCCGTCAGCCTGTCCGGCGACGGTGCCCTGCTCGCCACGCGCGACGGCGTGGTCCGCCGCCCGGCGATCCCGGTGAAGGCGATCGGCACAGTGGGCGCCGGCGACAGTTTCCTCGCCGCCCTGGTGCTGGCCCTGTCGCGCGACAGTTCGCCCGCCGATGCACTGGCCTGGGGCCTTGCCGCCGGCGCCGCCGCGGTCATGGCCACCGGCACCGCCCGCCCGCGCCGCGCCACCATCGAGGCGCTGCACGCCGGCAAACCGATTTCCCTCTAGGCTCGCCAGTCACTCCGCGGCTACGCTGTCTGCTTCGCGGACCCCGAATACGGGGCCGCCTCAGGGAGAGCAGAACATGCAACGCAGGAGCCTTCTCACCGGCGCCGCCGCCCTCGGTGCTGCCGGGACGCTCGGACTGGCCCGCCCAGCCCTCAGCCAGGGCGCCGCCCGCACGCTGCGGTTCGTGCCCCAGGCCAACCTCGCCAACCCAGACCCGGTCTGGACCACCACCATCGTCGCCGCCAACCACGCCCACATGGTGTGGGACCAGCTCTGGAACTTCGACGAGAGCCTGACCCCGCAGCTCCAGATGCTGTCCGCCGCCACCACCTCGGCCGACGGCCTCACCTGGACGCTCACCCTGCGCGATGGCCAGTTCTTCCATGACGGCGAGCCGGTGCGCAGCGCTGACTGCGTCGCCTCCCTGCTGCGCTGGATGAAGCGCGACGGCATGGGCCAGCGCATCGCCAGCCAGATGAACGAGATGAAGGTCACCAACGACAAGACCTTCCAAATCCTGCTGAAGAAACCCTTCGCCCTGATCCCGATGGCCTTCGCCAACAACTGCCACATCATGCCCGAACGCATGGCCAAGACCGACGCCTTCCAGCAGATCACCGAATACGTCGGCTCCGGCCCGTTTCGCTTCATCCGCGACGAATGGGTCTCCGGCTCGCGCGCCGTCTACATGAAGAACGACAAATACCTGCCGCGCGGCGAAGCCCCGTCCAACATGTCGGGCGGCAAGATCGTCAACATCGACCGCGTCGAATGGCACATCACCGGTGACGCCGCCTCGGCCGCCGCCGCCGTGCAAAAGGGCGAGATCGACTGGCTCGAACAGCCGCTCGCCGACCTGCTGCCGGTGCTGGCCAAAGCCTCAGGCGTCACCGTCGAAACCACTGACCTGTTCGGCAATGCCGGGCTGATCCGCTTCAACCACATGCACCCCCCGTTCAACAATGTGAAGCTGCGCCAGGCGGTGCTGTCGATGGTCGACCAGAAGGACTTCCTCGCCGCCATCATCGGCGTGAACTCCCCGCTGGCCCAATCCGGTATCGGCATCTTCACCCCCGGCACCCCGCTTGCCTCGGATGCCGGCATGGAGAAGATCACCGGCAAACGCGACCTCGCCGCCGCCAAGAAACTCGTCGCCGAGTCCGGCTACAAGGGCGAGAAAGTCGTCATCATGGCGCCCACCGACTTCGCCGTGATCAACGCCATGGCCCAGGTCACCGCCCAGCTCTGCCGCGACATCGGCCTGAACGTCGAATACGTCGCCACCGACTGGGGCGCCCTGGTCCAGCGCCGCGCCTCGCGCGAGCCGGTGGAGAAGGGCGGCTGGTCGATCTTCTGCACCTATGGCGACGGCTTCACCTTCTCCAACCCCGCCGTCTACACGGCACTCTGGGGCATGGGCGAAAAGGCCTGGTTCGGCTGGTACAACTCGCCCGCGATGGAAGCCCTGCGCGACGCCTGGTACGACGCGCCGGACGTCGCCACCCAAAAACGCCTGGGCCGCGAAATGCAACTCCTCGCCTTCGAGGAAGTGCCCTTCGCCCCGCTCGGCATCTGGCGCCAGCCGATCGCCCGCCGCAGCAACGTGACCGGCATCCTCAAGGCCACGCGCCCGCTGTTCTGGAACGTCAAGAAAGCCTGAGCCACCCGGCTGACCCAACGCGAAGGGGGGCTCCGGCCTCCCTTCTTCGGCCGATTATGACCCAAGCAAGCAAGGCTGGGCTCTGCCCAGACCCGCCAAAGGCCGACGGCCTTTGGAAACCCAATACTTCGGGGTCCAGGGGCTTGGCAGAGCCCAGTTTTTCACTTGGAACTTCGGCAAAACGCCAGCGCGCCCGTCCTTGACCTGGCGCAGACCGCTCGGGCTTGCCCATTGCCCTCCATCCGCCCGATCATCGCCGCATCCGCCGAGGAGTCCCGCCCGTGCCAACCACCGTCTTCGTCGCCCGCGAGATCATCACCCTGAACACCTCCCTCCCCCGCTGCACCCATGTCGCGGTGCGCGACGGCCGCATCCTCGGCTATGGCGGGCCCGAGATCGTCGCCGACTTCGCAGCCCAGCTCGACGACCGTTTCGCCGACCGCGTGATCCTCCCCGGCTTCGTCGAGGGCCACGGCCACGCCGCCGACGGCATCGTCTGGCGCAACCCCTATGTCGGCTTCTACCCGCGCACCGGCCCAAACGGCCAAAAGGCCGGCGGCTTCAAGAGCATTTCCGAGGTTGTCGCCCACCTGAAAGCTGAAGCCGACAAACTGCCCGATCCCACCACCCCGCTCACCGCCTGGGGCTTCGATCCCATCTACTTCGAAGGCCGGCGCATGACCGCCGCCGACCTGGACAGCATCTCCACCACCCGCATGATCGTCATCGGCCACGTCTCCGGCCACATCATGAACGTCAACACCCCGGTCCTGGCCGCCTGCGGCTTTTCCCGCGATAGCAACCTCGACGGCCTGCTGCGCGACGCCGCAGGAAACCTCACCGGCGAACTGCTCGGCCCCGCCGTCATGGGCCGCGCTGCCCGCGCCAGCGGCGATGCCGGGCTGATGCGCGAGATGGACGCCCTGGCCTACCGCACCTACGGCCAGATCGCCCGCCGCGTCGGCGTCACCACCTCCACCGACCTGTCCAACGCCTGCAGCCCCGGCACCGTCGAGGCGCTGACCACCGCCACCGCCGAGGCCGACTTCCCGCTGCGCATCGTCCCGGCCATGCAGCAGCGCGCCTATTCCGTGCCGGACGGCATCGCCCGCATCGCCGAGCTGAAGCGCTTCAACACCGACAAGCTACATTTTGGCATCGTCAAGATCGTCGCCGACGGCTCGATCCAAGGCTTCACCGGCCGCCTGCGCTGGCCCGGCTACCACAACGGCGCGCCCAACGGCCTGTGGTACGTCGCCCCCGCCGAACTGGAATCCATCGTCGAGACCTACCACGCCGCCGGCATCCACCTGCACATCCACACCAACGGCGACGAAGCCAGCGAAGTCGCCACCGAAATGGTCGGCCGCGCCATCGCCAAGCACCCGCGCCGCGATCACAGGCACACACTGCAACACTGCCAGATGGCCGACGCCGCCACCTTCCGCCGCATGGCCACAAACGGCATGTGCGTCAACCTGTTCGCCAACCACATCTTCTACTGGGGCGAACAGCACCGCGCCATCACCATGGGCCCGTCGCGCGCCCTGCGCCTGGACGCCTGCGCCACCGCCCTGGCCGAGGGCGTGCCGCTCGGCATCCATTCCGACACCCCGGTCACCCCGGTCGATCCGCTCTTCACCATGTGGTGCGCCGTCAACCGCCTCACCCCCACCGGCCGCGTCCTCGGCGAAGGCGAACGCATCAGCCCGGCCCAGGCCCTGCGCGCCATCACCCTCGGCCCGGCCTACACGCTGAAGCTCGACCACCTGATCGGCAGCATCGATGTCGGCAAGTTCGCCGACTTCGCTGTGCTGGACAACAACCCCCTGACCGTTGCACCGGAAGCCATCAAGGACATCGCCGTCCACGCCACCGTCCTCGGCGGGCGCGTCTTCGCCAAGCAATGATCCCCCTCACGGTCATCGGCGGCTTCCTCGGCGCCGGCAAGACCACGCTGGTCAATCACCTGCTGCGCACCGCCGAACGCCGCTGGGGCTTACTGGTCAATGATTTCGGCGCGGTCAATGTCGACGCCGCCTTGATCGCGGACTCTAACAGCGACAGCATCGCCCTGGCCAATGGCTGCGTGTGCTGCGCGATGGGCGAGGATCTCGGCCAGGCCCTGGCCCAGCTCGCCGCCCGCTCCCCGCCGCCCGAACACGTCATCGTCGAAGCCAGCGGCGTCGGCGACCCCTGGCGCATCGCCCAACTGGCCCTGATCGAGCCAGGTTTCTCGCTCGAACCCCTCGTGGTCCTGGCCGACGCCACCGCCTTCCGACGCCAGCTCGATGACCGCTGGATCGCCGACACCGTTCGCCTCCAACTCGGTCACGCCGAGCTGCTCCTGCTGGCGAAATCCGACCTCGCCTCCGACTCCGATCTCGCCACCGTCGAAGCCGAGCTCGCCCGCATCCGTCCGGCTACCCCGATCCGTCGCATCGTCAACGGTGGCGTTGCCGCCAGCGATCTTTCCTTCCCGGTGGATCCACTATCCCGCCCACGCCCGAGCCGCCTGCACGCCGACACGCCGCTCCATCCGTTCGGCAGCTGGCACTGGCACCCCGCCGCCCCGATCGATCGCGACCGCCTGCGCAACGTGCTGGAGCACCTGCCGCCCTCAGTGCTGCGCATCAAAGGCATCGCCCGCTTCACCCCCGATGACCGCCTGCTGCTGCAATACGCCGCCCGGCGCTGGGCCTATGCCCCAGCCGGCGACGCGCCAGAGACCGGGCTGGTTCTGATCGGCACGCCAGACATGCCGGCGCCCGCGGCCTTACAGGCGATATTCACCCCAACCCTGGCATGCTGAGCGCATTCGACCTCTCGCCCGCCGCCTGGCTCGCCGCCGGCGGCGCCATCCTGTTCGCCGCCATCCTGCGCGGCTTCACCGGCTTCGGCTTTGCCATCGCCGCCGTCCCGCTCGCCAGCCTGGTGATGCCGCCCTCGCGCGCCGTCGCGGCCATCCTGGTGATGCAGCTGTGCATCGGCATCCGCGACTGCGTCATGGAATGGCGGCAAGCGAACCGCGCCACCGTCGGCCATCTCGCGATCGGGGCGTTCATCGGCATGCCGCTGGGTGTGATCGCCCTGGCACTGACCCCTGCCCCGCTGGTGCGGGTTGCCCTCGGTGTGATGGTGCTGGTGGCCGTCGCCCTGACCTGGAAGCCGCATCCGGCACGGCGCCCGCCGCGTCGCGCGGTGACGCTCGCCACCGGCTTTGCCTCGGGCATCTTCCACGGCCTGGCCGCGATGGCGGGACCGCCGGCGATTGCCTATTTCCTCGCCTACGAACCCCGCGTCGCGGTAATGCGCAGTTCGCTGATGGTGTTCTTCCCGGTGGCCTCGCTGCTCGGCCTGCCAATGGTGGCAGTCGCCGGATTGCTCGACACCCCGGCCATCGTGCTCGGCGTGCTCGGCATGCCGCTGATGATCGGCGGCGGCTGGCTCGGCACTTGGGCTTTCAAGCGCTATGGTGCCCGTTCGTACCGCCCGCTCGCACTGGCCGCGTTGCTGCTAACGGCAGTGGCTGGGATTGACCCGTTTTGGTGGACACCCTGAGACTTTCACCAGAGGTGCAGCTGATGCCGAAATCCCGACCACCGTATTCGCCTGAGTTCCGTCGCCAGATGGTCGATCTGGTGCATGCCGGGCGCGATCCCGACGAGCTTGCGCGT